>JBFJXA010000001.1:0-56286 GCA_041623375.1 Gammaproteobacteria bacterium
AGGCGCTCGGCGTGCAGGCGCATCGGGCGCTCAAGCTCGCTGCCTACAGCCGCGCGGATTTTCGCATGGACCCGCAGGGTGGTCTCTGGTGCCTCGAGGTCAACACGCTGCCGGGTCTGACGGCCGGCAGTCTGTTACCCCAGTCGGCGGGCGCTGCCGGTATAAGCTTCGAGGCGCTATGCGAACGGATCTGCCGTGCCGGGGCGCGCGGTAGTCCACGCACTTAGGACGAGCACGGTCCAGGCGAGCAGAAAGGCGATACCGCCCAGCGGTGTGAGCGCGCCGAAGCCCTGCGGTGCGCCGAACGTCGTCGCGTAGATGCCGCCGCAGAACAGCGCGATACCGGCTATGAGCAGCCAGCCCGCGACGCGAACGAGCCTGTTGGCCGGGGAAAGCTCCGTAAAAACCGCAACTGCGAGCAGGCCCAGGCCGTGGTAAAAATGATAATCTACCGCCGTGCTGAATGCGCTCCACGTGGCTGCATCCGCCTGAGCGGCAAGCGCGTGGCTGCCGTAGGCGCCGAAGGCGGTAGCGAGGCACAGCATCGCCGCACCTAGTCCCAAGAACGTTCGGCTTGCCCGATTCATAAGCACTACCTTTTCGATGACACACGCATTTTTAACAAGACTTCGCGCCTCATGCGACGATCGCCAGACCGGATGAACTCATGAAGCTCTACCATTATTCCAAAAGTCGCTCGACTCGCGTGCTCTGGCTGCTCGAGGAGCTCGGCCTCGACTATGAGGCCGAGATGCTGCCGTTCGACGCGCGCGCGTTTCACCTCCCTGATCATCTGGAAGTCGAGTCATACGGAAAGCTGCCGATTCTCGTCGATGGCGCCTCGTCGATGAGCGAGTCGATCGCGATCGTGACGTATATTCTGGATCGCTACGGCGAAGGCCGGCTCGAGCCCGATCGTGCATCGGCCGAATATGGCACTTTTCTCGAGTGGATTCAGTTCGGCGAGCGCTCGCTCATGGATCCGTTGTCGTTGCTCGTGCAGCATACGGCGCTGCTTCCCGAGGCTGAGCGGGATCGCGAGGCGGCTGACAAGGCTCGGCGCGTATTCAAGCATTTCGTAAGGTCGATCGACGAAGCGCTGGAAGGCCGGGACTATCTAATGGGCGACGATTTCTCGGCCGCGGACATCGTCGTCGGTTATGCGCTGTTCATCGCCGAGGAGTTCGGCGTCTTCCCGCGTGGTCTTGACAACGTGCGCGCCTACTACGACCGGCTCAGCGAGCGTCAGGCGTTCAAGGCCGCCACGGCCGAGTAGAGGAGTGGTGGGCCCGGTAGGACTCGAACCTACGACCAAGGGATTCACTCGGCCCCGCCGTTTCCGGCGGGAGTGGACTATCTCTTCACCCGCAACGGCACGCTGCTAGGGTGCGGGACGCTCGATGCCTGTCATTAAGAGCGCTGAAGCTCTCAGGTAGTCTCTGCACCTTCCGGCGGTGTACCGCCGGCTTGGCTCAGGGTTGCCGGCTCGTGCGCTACGGTTCCCCTGAATTCATCCCGTCCACTTCGCGCCTTTCGACGCGAAGGCACCTTTCGATGAGTCCCCTGCTCTAACCAACTGAGCTACAGGCCCTGACCGGCCATATGGTAACACCAGGCCGAAGGGCTCGCGCTCGCCGATCGTGCCCGGCCTCGCTGAGGGACCAAAAAGCTGCAGTTCTATGGCCGGCGGTGCCCGGAACTTGACGCAGGTCACACTGCCGGCCCATGCACCCTGAGAGAATATAAAATTACAAGTCGTTTTGTGGCCGACCCCCATGCTCGAGGCTCCACACCCTATCGGGGAAACCGTCCGTCTGTGCTCGCTGCAGAATCTCAAGGTGCTGGACACGCTGCCCGAGGAGCGTTTCGATCGCATCACGCGGCTCGTCGCGCGCGTCTTCGACGTGCCGATCGCACTGGTCAGCCTCGTCGACGTGGACCGGCAATGGTTCAAGTCCAGGCACGGCTTGGCTGCAGAGGAGACGCCCAGGGAGATCTCTTTTTGCGGTCACGCGATCCTGGAGGAACGGACTTTCGTAGTTGAGGATGCGGCCAAGGATGAGCGCTTCGCAGAT
Source organism: Gammaproteobacteria bacterium (assembly GCA_041623375.1). Lineage (GTDB taxonomy): Bacteria > Pseudomonadota > Gammaproteobacteria > Steroidobacterales > Rariloculaceae > JAHEEM01. The sequence goes on from JBFJXA010000001.1 coordinate 2,076, forward strand.
AACCCGCTCGTAACCGGCGAGCCAAAGATCCGATTCTATGCGGGTCACCCGGTTCATTCGCCGCAAGGCGCGCGCATCGGGACGCTCTGTGTCATCGACCGTAGGCCCCGAACATTCTCGACGGAGGATGCCGCGAACCTGAAAGGCTTCGCGGACATGGTCGATCACGAGCTGTCGCTGCTTGCGCAGACGACGAGCGATGAGCTGACGCGTATCGCCAATCGACGCGGCTTTGCGCAGATTGCGGGCCACATGCTCGCTCTCTGCCATCGTTACGCCAAGCCGGCGACGGTCGTCGGGATCGACCTGGACAAATTCAAGCTCGTGAACGACACCTACGGACACGAGGCCGGTGATAAAGTCCTCGAGCGGTTCGCGGCGCTGCTCGTGAAAACCTTCCGCGATTCAGATGTCGTCGCGCGCTTCGGCGGCGACGAGTTTGGAGTCCTGATCAGCTACGCGGTCGCGAGCGAGGTTCGTGCGCGGCTCGATCAGCTGGCGGAAGCCTTCTCCTCCTCGGCGCTGAAACGGGAGTTCCCGATGCTGTCGTGGAGTGCTGGCCTGGCGGAGTACGATCCCGCGAAGCCGCCCGACCTCGAAGCCCTGCTCGGCCTAGCGGACGCGCAGATGTACGAGATCAAGCAGGCGCAAACGGCCGATATCGCTCCGCGCGCACAGTCGGGCAGCTAGCGCTTGCTCGCCCACGAACCGTCGTAAAGGCCGGACCGCTGCCGATTCTGAGCGCTGGCCGTCCCTCCATTAGTGCGGACAAGGTGTCAGGTTTATTATTCCCGTGAATAATAAACCTGACACCTTGTCCGGGAGGGCACACCAACATGAAACGCGCAACACTGATCACCTTGCTCACGCTGACTGGCGTACTCTCCACGGCCAACGCTCAGTCTTGGCGGCCGCCGGCTGAGGCAGACCGCTGCCCGTCCAAGTGGGGCGCCGGTGATGAGCGCGGCTCGGCGAATCACATGGGCACGGCCAGCGTGCTGCGGGCCGCTCGACTCATTCGCGAGGGTGAGGTCGTCGAGCTCGGCAACGAGCTGCACAGCGGCATACCGCTCGGTTCGCGCCACTTCGATATGTTCGTCAAGCCGACCGCGATGAACCCGGCCAGCAACCGCAGAGGGTCCAATGAGGAGCTCGTCGTCACGGAGCTCGGCCAGGTTGGCACACAGCTCGACGGCTTCGCCCATCAGTCGATCGGCGATACGTTCTACAACTGCTTTCGCGTCTCGGAGATTCTGACGCGCGATGGTTTCACGCGGCTCGGAATCGAGAACGTCGGCATGCTCATGACGCGCGGCGTGCTGCTCGACATCGCCGGCCTCAAGGGCGTTCAGATTCTCGACGCAGACTACGCGATCACGGTCGAGGATCTCGAGCAGGCGCTGCAGCGCGCCGACCTGACGCTCGAGCCCGGCGATGCCGTGATCGTCAACACCGGCTGGGGACGGCTATGGACGCGCGACGTCGAGCGTTTTCTCGGCCCGGCGCCGGGTTTGAGCGTGGCCGCGGCCGAATGGCTCGCGGAACACGATCCGATGATCGTCGGGGCCGACAACCAGCCCGTGGAGATTCAGCCGCATCCGGACCCTACCATCTCTCTGCCCGTGCATCAGATCATGCTCGCCGTCAACGGGATACATATATTGGAGCGGCTGCGACTGGAGGAGCTCGTCGAGCGCGAAGTCTACGAGTTCGCGTTCGTCATGCAGCCGTTACCGATTCGCGGCGCGACGGGATCGACTGTCGCACCGGCCGCGATCTACTGAGGACACCAGACGGCGGACGAAGGCGGCAATGAAGAAGGGCGCACGGCCCGTCGTGGCCCGCGCGCCCCGGATTGATCGCGACGCTCAGTCTTCGAGCAGGAAGCTGCGCAGCTGATCCGAGCGTGAGGGATGGCGCAGCTTGCGCAGCGCTTTCGCCTCGATCTGGCGAATGCGCTCGCGTGTGACGTCAAACTGCTTGCCGACCTCCTCGAGTGTGTGATCGGTGTTCATGTCGATACCGAAACGCATGCGCAGCACTTTAGCCTCGCGCGGTGTCAGGCCGGCCAGGACGGCGTGAGTCGTTTCCTTGAGACCTTCCGACGTCGCTGAATCGACGGGCGAGGAGATCTCCGCGTCCTCGATGAAATCGCCGAGATGTGAATCCTCGTCGTCGCCGATCGGTGTCTCCATCGAGATCGGCTCCTTGGCGATCTTCAGCACCTTGCGGACCTTGTCCTCGGGCATGTCCATGCGCTCGGCGAGCTCGTCCGGCGTCGGCTCGCGACCCATCTCCTGGAGCATCTGCCGCGAGATGCGGTTGAGCTTGTTGATGGTCTCGATCATGTGCACGGGAATGCGAATCGTGCGTGCCTGATCGGCGATGGACCGCGTGATGGCCTGGCGAATCCACCAGGTCGCATACGTCGAGAATTTGTAGCCTCGGCGATACTCGAATTTGTCGACGGCCTTCATGAGGCCGATGTTGCCTTCCTGAATCAGATCGAGGAACTGCAAGCCGCGGTTCGTATATTTCTTCGCGATCGAGATGACCAGGCGCAAATTGGCTTCGACCATCTCCTTTTTCGCGCGTCGCGCTTGAGCCTCGCCCATGGAAATCTCGCGATTGATGTCCTTGATCTCACCGATTTGCAGGCATGTCAGGGACTCGAGCTTTTGCAGGCGCTTTTGTGCTCTGAGAATATCGTCCTTGAGCCTGGCGAGCTGCGAGGAGTGCTTGCGCTTGGCGCGAATGTGCTTGTCGACCCACTTGAGATTTGTTTCGTTCTTCGGAAAGCTCGCAATGAAGTCCTTGCGCGGCATTTTCGCGTCACGCACGCACAGCGCCATGACTTGACGCTCGAGGCTGCGGATGCCGTTCACGGTATCGCGCAACGAGGCGACCATGACCTCGAACAGCTTCGGCGCGAGCTTGATTTCCATGAACTCGGCAGTGAGGTTGCGCAACGTTTTTTGCGTAGAGGCGTGCTTGATGCCGTGCTTGAGCAGCATGTCGACGTAGCGCTTGTGCAGGCGGCGCACCTTCTTCATGCGCTTGGCAACTTCTGCCGGGTCCGGGCCCGTGTCGGGGGTCTCGTCGGAGTCGTCATCGGATTTCGCGTTCGGGTCGGCGATCTCGGCATTCGGATCGATGAAGCCGACGATGACGTCTTGCAGGCGCATCTCTTCGGACATGACGTGGTCGTAGTTCGTCAGCAAGAGGTCGATGGCAGGCGGGAACTGCGCCAGCGCTGCACGGACCTGGTCGAGTCCCTCCTCGATGCGCTTGGCAATGCGGATCTCGCCTTCGCGTGTCAGCAGCTCCACCGTGCCCATCTCGCGCATGTACATGCGCACGGGGTCCGTCGTGCGGCCGAACTCGCTGTCGACGGTCGCCAGCGCCGCGGCCGCTTCCTCGGTGTCATCGTCGCTGGATACTGCGGAATCCGACAGCACGACAGACTCGGCGTCGGAGGCCTTCTCGTAAACCGTGATCCCCATATCGTTGATCATGTTGACGATATCCTCGATCTGTTCCGGATCGACGATCTCGCTCGGCAGATGATCGTTGACCTCGCCGTAGGTCAGATAGCCCTGCTCCTTGCCTTTGGCAATGAGCAGCTTGAGCTGCGATTGGCGCTCGTCTTCGGCGGGGGGTTGTGCTTGTGCAGTCGTCGCTTTTTCCATATTCAGCCCAGCGTCCTCACTCTGTTAGACCGAAGTAAAATTAACCAACCATCGTAGCCCAATTTCCGGGCCTGTTCTAGCAATCGAATCTCAAAAAAGTCGCAAACAGCCGGCGAAAACGGGCCATTCAGGCCTCCGAGGGGCCGGCCCGGGCGCTGGCGGCCTGCAGCTCGCGGATTTCGGCCTTTTCTTCATCGCTGAGGCTGCCTCCCCGCGACAGGAGCGCGCTCAAGCGCTCGCGACGAAAAGCCGCGACGATGCGCTCGGCGCAGTCCCGCAGCACCTCTGCGGCAACCGCCTCGTCATCGAGCGGGGCGGCCGCTGCGAGCTGCCCGAGGTGGCGTCCTTCGGCATCGTGGCGAAAACGCTCGATCAGCCCCGCTGTATTAATGTTGGGCTGTGCGGCCGTGACTTCAAGTACCTGACACAGCAGCGCAATGCCGGGCTGCTCGACGTGCTCGAGGCCATCGACCGGACCGATCCGCGCCGCGGCTTCGGGGTGGTGTACGGCAAGCGTCAGGGCCTTGCGAACGAGGTTCGAGCGCAACGCCCGGGTCGGCGTTCGCTCGCGTACGGGTGGAGCGGGGCTCGGCGCGGGCGTCGAGAGCAGCATACCGAGACGCTCGGCGGACGTGCCGAGCCGCTCGGCGAGCTGCTGCAGTAGCCGGTCGCGATAAATCCCGTCGGGAAGCCTGGCGAGCAACGGCTCGACGAGCGCGACGAGTCGCGATTGCCCGTCGGTGCTGGAAAGATCGACCTGACTGCTAAGCGCCTCGATCAGGAAGGTCGACAGGGGTAACGCTGCGTCGATGAGCGACTCGAACGGTGCCTTGCCCTGCTCGCGAACCAGCGAGTCGGGGTCGTGGCCTTCGGGTAACAGCAGAAAACGGATCTCGACCGTGCCGCCGGCCATCGGCAGGGCCGTCTCCAGTGCCCGCCACGCCGCGGCGCGGCCGGCGCGATCGCCGTCGAAGCAGAACACGACGCGATCCGTGAGACGCGTCAGCCGGCGGATGTGCTCCGCCGTCGTTGCAGTGCCGAGCGTGGCAACGACGGGCTCGATGCCGTGTTGGGCGAGACTCGCGACGTCGAGATAACCCTCGACGACGAGTATCTGCTCGGGGCGGCCCGGCACCTGACGCGCTTCGTACAGCCCGTAGAGCGCCCGACCCTTGTGAAAGACGGGCGTCTCCGGGGAGTTCAAATACTTGGGCTCGCCGCTGCCGAGCACACGTCCGCCGAATCCGATCACGCGACCGCGTGGATCACGGATCGGGAACATGATGCGGTCGCGGAAGCGGTCGTATTGGCGGCCCTGCTCGTTCTTGATGATGAGCCCGGCGTCTCTGAGTCGTTCGATGCGCGCCGGGCTGGAGCCGAGCGCCTCGAGGACGCTGTCCCAGGCGTCCGGGGCGTAGCCCATGCCGAAACGGGCCGCCGTCTGACCGTCGATGCCACGCCCTTTGAGATAGTCGATTGCCGTCTGGCTATCGCGCAGGGCCTGGCGGTAAAGCGCATCGGCGCGACCGAGCAGATCGTACAAGTCGTGCGTCGGTGCGCGTTCTTCTGACGGTGCCGTTCTCGGCACCTCGACGCTGCAGATGTCTGCGAGCGCGTCCACGGCGTCGAGAAACTCGAGGTTGTCGTACTGCATGAGAAATCCGAGCGCGGTGCCATGGGCGCCGCAGCCGAAGCAGTGGTAAAAACCCTTCGTCGGACTGACCGTGAACGAGGGCGTTTTCTCGGCGTGGAACGGACAGCAGGCTTTGTACTCGCGCCCGGCCTTCGTGAGCGACACGCGATTGCCGATAATCTCGACGATGTCCGCTCGCGCGATGAGATCGTCGATGAAGCTTTGCGGTATCCGCTGGCTCATTGGAGAGACTCGCGCGCCCACGGCGCTCTCGGTCAGATTAGGGCGGCCTCTAGCATAGCAGCGCAACCCGTGCAGGCCGCGCGAGGCGCGCTCCGCGCTCAGCTCGCGCTGAGTCGTGAGCGGACGATCTGGGAAACCTGGCCCATGTCGACACGCCCGGCGGCTTTTTTCTTTATCTCGGCCATCACGCGGCCCATGTCGCTCGGTGCGGCTGCGCCCGTATTCTCGATTGCCTCGCCGATCAGAGCCGTCAACTCGGCTTCGCCGAGCGGCTCCGGCAGATAGGCTCTGATGACGTCGATCTCGGCCGTTTCCTTCGCGACGAGATCGCCGCGGCCGCCGCGCTCGAACTGACCAATGGCGTCCTGGCGCTGTTTGACCATCTTCTCGAGAATGCCCAGCACGGTGGTGTCGTCGAGCGTCTCACGCGAGTCGACCTCGCGTTGCTTAATCGCGGCCATGACCATGCGCAACACGCCCAGACGGTCCCGGTCACCCGCTTTCAGGGCGGCCTTCACGTCGTCCTGGAGGCGTTCCTTCGTCGAGGGCATTCAGCGGGGGATTAGTAGAGTCGCTTGCGTCGCGAGGCCAGCTTCGAGCTGCGCTTCATGTGGCGCTTGACCGCTGCGGCCTTCTTTCGCTTTCGCTCTTGCGTCGGTTTCTCGTAGTATTCCCGCCGGCGAAGCTCGGTCAGGACGCCGGCTTTCTCACACGCACGCTTGAATCGCCGCAGGGCGGCATCGAAGTGCTCGCTTTCTCTAACTCGAACGCCTGGCATCAGATCCTCGTAATACAGACAGGCCGGCATGTGCCGGCGCTGAGCCGAAGGATAATATCCCGTAGGATGTAGATCTGTAAAGGCATGTGGACCCGCGCGTGAACATACTCGGTATCGAAACGAGCTGCGACGAAACCGGCGTTGCCGTCTACGATCCGGACCGCGGGCTGCTGGCCGAAGCGCTGTTCAGCCAGATCGAGATTCACAAGCCTTTCGGTGGCGTCGTGCCGGAACTGGCCTCGCGCGATCACGCGGCGCGGCTCGCGCCCATGATTCGCGACGTGGTCGCAGAGTCAGGCCTCGACGTCACCGATCTGACGGCGATCGCCTACACGGGTGGCCCCGGGCTGATCGGCGCACTCATGGTCGGCGGCTCGCTCGCCGCGAGCATGGGGCTCGCGCTCGGCATTCCGGCGCTGGCCGTGCACCATATGGAAGCGCACCTGCTGGCCGCGATGCTCGAGGGTGAGCCGCCCGAGTTCCCATTCCTCGCGTTGCTCGTTTCCGGCGGACACACGCAGCTCGTACGCGTGCGCGACCACGGCGACTACACGACGCTCGGCGCGACGCTCGACGATGCGGCCGGGGAGGCTTTCGACAAGGTCGCCCGGCTGCTGGACCTGCCGTACCCGGGAGGGCCGGCACTCGCGGCCCTGGCTGAGCACGGGAATCCGGCGGCGTTCGACTTGCCGCGACCCCTCAAGAACAAGGGGCTCGATCTGAGCTTCAGTGGGCTCAAGACCGCCGTGCGCCTGCTCGTCGAGAAGCATGGCGACGGCGCGAATGGCGGCGCGCTGGCCGAGTCGCTGCGCGCCGATGTCGCCGCATCGTTTCAGGCTGCCGTCGTCGACACGCTCGCGAACAAGTGCCAACTGGCCATTGACGCGACGGGGCTCGAGCGTCTCGTCATCGCCGGCGGGGTCGGCGCGAACCGCTCGTTGCGCGACCGGCTCGAGACGCTGGCCGCGCAGCAGGGTTTTCGCGTGTATTACCCTAGGCCGAGTCTGTGCACGGACAACGGTGCGATGATCGCGTACGCGGGTTGGCGCCGGCTCGGGGAGGCCTCGCCGGGTATTCCGCAGATCGTCGCGCGCCCGCGCTGGCCGCTCGACGATCTCAAGCCCGTCGCCGCGGAGGTATGACGTTGGACAAGATATTTTTGCGCGAGCTCGAGATCGAAGCGGTCATTGGAATTTGGGAGTGGGAGCGCCGCGTCACCCAGAAGGTCAGCATCGATCTGGAGATGGCCGCCGATGCACGCGCCGCCTCGAGCGCCGATCGAATCGAAGACACGCTCAACTACCGTGATGTCGCCAAGCGGCTCATAGAGTTCGTCGGTAGCTCACAGTTCGAGCTCGTGGAGTCGCTGGCCGAGGCGGTCGCGCGCGTGATCATCAAAGAGTTCAACGTGCCGTGGGCCCGCGTCTCCATCGCCAAGCCCGGTGCGATCGAAGGCTCGCGTACCGTCGGCATCACGATCGAGCGCACGACCGAGGATTTTGCTTGAGTACTAAGGCGTGTTTTTTCCTGCTCGGCTTGCTGGGCGTTCTTGCCGGATGCAGCAATAACGGTTCGGGGCAGGCCGACCCGGCCGTCACCTGCAACGTGGCGCAGCAGAAGCAGGCTGTCGTCAACCTCATGAAGGACTGGTACCTGTTCAACGATGAGCTCGAGCAGCAACAAGCCTACGCGAATCTCGATCTGGCCGAGTTTGCGACACCCGAAGCGGTCCTGGCCTCATTGCTCTATCGGCCGAATCGCTTTGACCGAAATTTCAGCTTCATCACGACGCCGCAGGCGGATCAGCAGTTTTTCGGCGAAGGCCAGCTCGTGGGCTTCGGCTTCGGCTCGAAGTTCGCCGATGCGCCGATGAACGCCGATCTGCGCTTTACCCAGATCATCACAGGATCACCGGCCGAGGCAGCGGGCCTCGCGCGCGGACAACGGCTATTGACGATCGATGGCCGAACGATCGCCGAGATCGTTCAGGCCGAGGGTCTGAGCGCCGCGCTCGGACCCAGCGATGTCGGGGTCGTTCGCAGCTTTCGCGTGCGCCGTGTGGACGGCAGCGAGTTCGATGTCGACGTCGCCAAAGCGCTCGTGACGCTCGATCCCCTGCCGCAGGCGACGACACTGACCGTCGGGACAACGAGCGTGGGATATCTCGATTTTCGGACGTTCATCTCGACGGCGGACGCGGCGCTTCGGCAAGCGTTCGCGCAGTTCGAGGCGGCCGGCGTCACCGCGCTCGTCGTGGACGTGCGTTACAACGGCGGTGGTCTCGTGTCGACTGCGCGACTGCTCGCGGATCTCATCGGCGGGTTTATCGCCGACGGACAGGTGCAGGCACAGACGCTGCACAACAGCGCCAAGCGCGGATTCGATCAGACGACGGTATTCGAGATGCAGCCGAGCTCGCTGACGCTGCTGAGCCAGGTCGTCTTCATTACGACGGATAGCTCGGCCTCGGCCAGCGAGCTCGTCATCAACGCGCTCGAGCCGCATTCGGTGGTCGGGCTCGTTGGTGCCGCGACGTTCGGCAAGCCCGTTGGCCAGGACGCATTGAGCTACTGCGGCGGCCAGTTTCTGCTCCGGCCCGTAACGTTCGAGACAGTCAACTCACTCGGCGCAGGCCAGTACTACGACGGTCTGCCCATAGACTGCCCTGCGATCGACGAGCTCGCGCGCGACATCGGTGACCCGCTCGAAGCGTCGTTGGCCGGCGCGCTCGGCCTCGTCGAGAACGGTAGCTGCCCTGTCAGTGGGCTGACGTCCAAACCCGCCGCATACGCCGAGCTGACCGATGCGCCGCTCGGCGTTCCCGCAAGCCCCGGCTTGCGTTACGCGGGCATTCACTAGCGTCGAATCGTCGGGCTCGACTACCAGCCGACGCTGCGCCCGCCGTCGACAGCCAGGATCTGACCGGTCACGTAAGGCGCATCGCGCACGAGAAAGACGACAGCCGCGGCGATGTCCTGTGGCTCGCCCGGGCGCTTGAGCGCAATTTCACGAATGATGTTCTGCTGAATACGCTCGGACATGCCGGATTCGGGCCAGAGTATCGCGCCCGGTGCGATCCCGTTGACCCTGACATCCGGACCGAGATCTTTCGCGAGCGAGCGCGTCAGCATCGCGAGACCCGCCTTGGCGATACCGTACAGCGGATGATTCTTCAGCGGCCGTTGCGCGTGCACGTCGACGATGTTGATGATGACGCCGCGTGCCTCGGTGAGCTGCGGTAGTGCCGCCTGACACAAAAACAACGGCGCTTTGAGATTGCTGCCGATGAGCTCGTCCCACTGTGCCTCGGTAATCGAGGCCAGCGGCGTCGGGTAAAAGCTCGAGGCATTATTGACGAGCACGTCGAGCCTGCCCGTTCTCGTGAGTACAGCCTCCATGAGCGGCGCAACTGCGCCGGAATTCCTGAGATCTGCCTGCACGGCGAACGCCGAGTCGGGTCTGATGCCCTCGAGCTCGGTCACGAGCGCCTCGGCCTCGTCCGCAGAGCTCATGTAATGGATCGCGACGTTGGCGCCGGCTTCGTGCAGGCCGCGCGCAATGGCCGCACCGATTCGTTTCGCTGCGCCCGTGACCAGGGCCCATTGGCCGGATAGGTCCTTGTCGGTCGTCACGCTGGCTCCACACGGGTTCGGGGGGCGTAAGGGTACACTATCCGCCCCGTCGATCTGCGCTGCCGACTCTACGCCCATGCCCGAGATCTTGCCGCCGCCCGACCCGCAAGCTGCGAGCACGAGCGAGCGACTGACGGCGCTCATTCGCGCCGAGATTGCCGCCAACGGCGGCTGGCTCGACTTCGAGCGTTATATGGAGCTGGCGCTCTACGCGCCCGGATTGGGTTACTACAGCGCCGGCAGCGCCAAGCTCGGGCCACACGGCGATTTCGTAACTGCACCGGAGCTCTCGGCGATCTTCGGCCAAGTCGTCGCCGCGCAACTTCGCAGCTTGCTCGCCGACCTGGTCTCGCCTGTGATCCTCGAGCTCGGCGCCGGGACCGGCAGTCTGGCAAAAGCCGTGCTCGACAGCTTCGCAGCGGACGGCGGGCCGCTGCCGCAGTACTGGATCCTCGAGCTCAGCGCCGATCTCAGGGAACGCCAGCGGGAAAAGCTGGCTGCGTACGAAGGCAACGTTCGTTGGCTGGATGCGCTTCCGGACACCGCATTCGAGGGCGTAATTCTGGGCAACGAGGTCGTCGATGCGCTGCCCGTCGCGGCGTTCGTCAAGCGCGAGACGCGGGTGATGCCGCTCGGCGTCGTCGTCAGAGACAAGCGACTCGAGTGGGCTGACGGTCCGGCAGACGATGCGCTCAGCGCAGCGGTCACCGCGGTCGAAGAAAAGCTCGCTTACTCGTTGCGGCCCGGTTATCGATCGGAGATCGCGCTGCGCCTGCCGGCGTGGCTCGCGGCGCTCGTTGCATCGCTGCGGCGTGGTGCCGTTCTTTTGATCGATTACGGGCTCGTCAGGCGCGAGTACTATCACGCCTCGCGCTCGCGGGGGACACTCGTGTGCCACTACCGCCATCGCTCCCACGACGATCCGTTTTTCTATCCGGGGTTGCAGGACATCAGCGCGTGGGTCGATTTCAGCGCGTGCGCCGATGCAGCCGATGCGGCCGGGCTCAGTGTGGCTGCGTTCACGACTCAAGCGCAGTTTCTCATGCACGGCGGTGCGCTGGAGATGCTCGGCAGCGTTTCAGGAAACGAGGCCTTACGCCAGGGCCAGGCAATCAAAACCCTGATGCTCCCGGGCGAGATGGGCGAACGCTTCAAGGTACTGCTCGCAACGCGCGGCATCGAGGCGACGCTGCCGGGACGCGATCTGCGCGATCGCCTCTAGGCCCGGCCCTGCGTGGTCATACAGTTCCTTCTCTGGCGTTCGTGGCCGCGCTTTGGCCCTGTCGGGTGAGTTCCCGGAAAAAGGGGTCAGACCCCAATTGATCCGGCTGAAACCTAGGGTACAGCTGGCGTATCGGAATAATCGAGTAATTGGGGTCTGACCCCAGCAGTCTCGCCGCCGCGCGTCGGCGTAGCTGCTAACATCCGCGCCAAGCCACGCTGCCGAGGAGACGCAGTGGAACTCGTTCATGTCGTCGTGCTCGCGGTGATGCAGGGTATCGTCGAGTTCCTGCCGATCTCGAGCTCCGGTCACCTGATTCTCGTCCCGGCGCTGCTCGGCTGGCCGGACCAGGGGCTCGCGTTCGACGTAGCCGTACACCTTGGCACGCTGAGCGCCGTCGTCATCTATTTCCGCCGAGAGCTCCTGAGCCTCGCGCGCGCGGCGTTCGATGCGCGCGCGAAGGATTTCGAGCTGGCCTGGTCGCTCGTGCTGGCAACGCTTCCGCTCGGGATCGCGGGTCTGGCTCTCGCCGATATCGTCGACGGCGTTTTGCGCTCGCCTGCTGTCATCGCCGCGGCGACAGCCGGATTCGGCGTGCTGTTGTGGCTCGCTGACGCATTCGCCCGCGGTACGCGGAATGAGCACGAGCTCGGCATGCGCCGCGCCTTGCTCATCGGGCTCGGTCAGGTGCTTGCCCTAGTGCCCGGCACGTCGCGATCGGGAATAACGATGACGGTCGGGCTCGCCCTCGGCTTGAGCCGCGCGGCGGCCGCGAGGTTTTCTTTCCTGTTGGCCGTCCCTGCGATCGGCATGGCCGCGACCTGGGAGACCTATCAGCTCGTCTCGACGCCGGCGCCCGTCGCATGGGGCACGCTCGCGCTCGGGGCGCTGCTGTCGGCCGCGACGGCGTTCGCGGCAATCGCAGCCTTTCTGCGGTTCATCGAGCGCGTCGGCATGTGGGGCTTTGCCGTCTACCGACTCGCGCTCGCAGCCGTCATCATCATCGTGATGTACTGAGCGCCGTCTCGATCGCGGCGAGGCGCCGTTCGCGCAGTCGTTTACCGATGGCCGCACCCTCGATCTGTCCTGCGAGATCGGCGACGTCGACCTCCGCAGCCGAGCGCAGCGCCAGAAGCAACCGCTGGCGTTGTGGATACGCGGATTCCTCGAGCCCCTTTCGCCCACGCGCATCGGCCTCGCAGGCCAGCAGCATGTCGGCGAACCGCTCCGGGCGGCGAAAGCCGTCGGTTGCCTCGATGATCTTCAACACGGTGGCGGGCTTGAGCTCATCGGCGCGGTGAATCACGCCGTGGTAGCGTGCCACGGCTTCGGCCAGCTCGCGATAGCGTCGCGGCACGGGCAGTCGCGCGCAGAGCTCGCCGATGGCCTCGACAGAACGTTCCTCGTGGCCGCGGTGTCGCGGCAGAATTTCCGCAGGGGTTCGCGCCTTGCCGAGGTCGTGCACGAGAGCGGCGAATCGAACTGCGCTGTCGTCGGACAGCCGTGCGGCAACCTCGAGCACCATGAGCGTATGCACCCCCGTATCGATCTCGGGGTGCCACCGTGGTGGTTGTGGCACGCCGAACAGTGCATCGATTTCCGGATACACGTGTTCGAGCGCACCGCAGTCTCGTAGCGTAGAGAAGAACCTTTCGGGCGAGGGCGTATTGAGCGCCTTGTCGGTCTCCTGCCACGTGCGTTCCGGACGAAGGGCCGCGAGCTCGCCCGACTCGGCGATCTCACGCATGAGATCGAGCGTCTCGGCCGCGACCATGAAGCCGAGCGCGGCGAAGCGCGCATGAAATCTCGCAACGCGCAGCACCCGCAGCGGATCCTCGACGAACGCAGGCGAGACGTGCCGCAGCACGCGGTCGGCCAGATCGCGCTGGCCACCGAAAGGGTCGATGATGTTGCCCTCGGCACCGCGGGCCATCGCATTGATCGTCAGGTCGCGACGGTGCAAATCCTCCTCGAGCGTGACATCGGGAGATGCGTGCACCGTAAACCCGTGATAACCCGGCGCGACCTTCTTCTCGGAGCGCGCGAGCGCGTATTCCTCTGCGGTCTCGGGATGCAGAAACACGGGGAAGTCCTTGCCGACTTGCTTGAAGCCTTGCTTCAGCAGCTCCTGTGGCGTGCCGCCGACGACGACCCAGTCACGCTCGCCGACGGCATGACCGAGCAGCGCGTCGCGGACCGCGCCGCCAACCTCGAAGATCTCCATCGCGGCATCATACCCGAGCGCCTCGAGAGACTGCCGTGCTAAGGTTCGGCGCATGCTCGTGCTCGCCCGTTGGAGCCTTCTCGTCACTGCACTCGCAATGCTTTCGGGATGCGCGTTGCCGTATTACTGGCAAGCCGCGAGCGGCCACCTGGATCTCCTGCGCAAGCGAACGCCGATCGACGCGGTGCTCGAAGACCCAACGCAGCCACCGGACGTCAAGCAGGCGTTGCGGCGCGTCGCCGACATGCGTGCATTCGCCGTCGATCGGCTCGGCCTGCCGGACAATCGAAGCTATCGGACCTACGTCGACTTGAAGCGGCCGTACGTCGTCTGGAACGTCGTTGCAGCGGACGAGTTCGCCGTCGATCCGATGCAATGGTGCTTTCCTGTGCTCGGGTGTGTGAGCTACCGCGGTTACTTCTCACGCGAGGCGGCCGAGCAATTCGCCGCGACGTTGCGCGAACGCGGGATGGACACTTACGTCGCCGGCGCGACGGCCTACTCGACGCTCGGGTATTTCGCCGATCCCGTGCTCAATACGATGCTCGCCGGCGGCGAGCATTACGTGGCCGGCATCCTGTTTCACGAGCTCGCTCACCAGAAGTTCTATCTCAGAGGCGACAGCGATCTCAACGAGTCGTTTGCGACCGCCGTGCAGCAACATGGCACCGCGGAGTGGCTCGCAGCGCGCAGCTCGGCACAGGCCGTCATGGCCTACCACAGTCGACTGCAACGCCAGGCGGACTTCACGGCGCTCGTCGCCGCGCAGCGCGCGCGCCTACAGGCAATCTACGCGGCGGATTCGTCGGCCGAGGCCCGGCGCGCTGCCAAGCAGGCCGCGTTCAGTCGCATGCGCGAGGAGTACGCGCAGATGAAGCAGAGCTGGGGCGGCGTCACGGACTACGACAACTGGTTCGCCGGGCCATTGAACAATGCCCAGCTCGCCGCGGCTGTGACGTATCGGCGCTGGTTACCGGGCTTGAGCTGGTACATCGATCGGCACGGCCTCGCGACGCTCTACGAGCAGATGGAAGAGATCGAGGACATGCCCACGGCAGCGCGAGACGCGCTGCTGCAGTCGTGGCTCGAGGCTGCGCAGGCGACCCCGAGCGTCGTGCGCCGCTAACGGCTGGCGCTCTGGCGATATCGCGACAGTGTGCGTTGGTCCGGATCGGGCCCGAGGTAGGTCGGCAGCAGGTCACGCATCGACGTCGCTCGGATGCCGAGCGCTTCGAGGCCGCTCTCGGTGCATACGCTTGCGACCGTCAACGATTTGAAGTTGTCGACCGACAGCAGTCGTCCAGGAATGACGTAATCCATGAGCCAGGCCTGCACGCTGCCCAACGGGTCCGGTAGTCCAATGATGACGCGCCGCTTGCCGAGCGTATCGGCGATCTCGGCGACGATTTCTCGCATGGTGAAAATATCCGGGCCGCAGAGCTGATAGGTCTTGCCAGTCGTCGCTGGGTCTTCGAGCGCTGCGCAGAAGGCATCGGCGACGTCGCCGACGAAAACCGGCGCGAACCGCGCGTCGGGCTTGACAAGCGGTAGCACGGGAAACAGGCGCACGAGCCCGGCAAACATGTTCGTGAACGAATCGCCCGGGCCGAAGATGACCGACGGCTGAAAGATCGTGAAGCGAATGCCTTCGCCCGCGAGGTTCTTGACGACGCGCTCGCCGTTGCCCTTGCTGCGCAGGTAATGGCTCGGCCCGTGCTCGGCATTGGCTTTGAGCGCGCTCATCTGGAGAAAGCGCTCGATGCCGTGCTCGAGACAGGCCTCGAGCGCCTTTTCGACGAGTGCGACGTGAACCTTGTGGAACCCGCTGCCGTTTCTCGGGCGCTCGTGCAGTATGCCGACGAGATTGATTACCGTGTCGCAGCCGGCGACCAGGCGCCCGAGCACCGCCACATCGTGAATGTCGGCGTTGGTGAGCTCAATGCCGGGGAGCACGAGCAAGTCTCGGTGACGTTCCCGGTTGCGCGTCGGAATGCGTACGCGATGGCCGCGCCGAACGAGTGCGCTCACGAGGCGCCGCCCGACAAATCCCGTGCCCCCGAGCACGCAGACCGTGCTCGGCGCTTTACGTCCAACACTCAACGCATGAATCCCCTGATCTCGCTGCCGCGTCAATTATAACCGTGCAGATAAACCGGGGTCAGACCCCAATCGATCTCTAACGCATGAGCAAGAGCAGGCCGCGGCCGTTGCGCTGGATCTGCAGAATCACCGAGCCGGCGTTCTCCACAATCTCTCGGGCCTCGGCAACCGTATTGACGCGCTGGCGGTTCACGTGCGTGATGACGTCACCGGCGCGAAGGCCGCGCTGCGCGGCTGGGCTGCCGCCCTCCACGGTCGTGACGAGAACGCCCGCAAGGCCGTTGTAGTTCGGCTGCAAGTCGTTGTTCGTGACGAACTCTGCGCCCTCGAACATCGGGTCGATGTCCGAGAGAGCCTCGTCGGCGAGGGCGGGTGCATTGAGCTCCCCGAGCTCTGCCTCGACGGTGCGAGTACGCCCGTCGCGAATGAACGCAACCTCGACGCGGTCTCCCGGGCGCATCAGGCCGATCGCGTTACGCAGCTCGACGGGCCCGGCGACGGGCTGGTCGTTCACGCTGACGATGATGTCGCCGATCTGCAGACCCGCGCGCTCGGCGGCCGAGTCCGTGCTCACGGCTGTGACGAGCGCACCGGCCGTGCTGTCGACGCCGTAGTCCGCAGCGATTCCGGCGGTCAACGGCGCAATGTTGACACCGAGCAAGCCGCGCCGGACGCTGCCGTAGGCAACGAGCTGATCCATGATCGTTCGCGCCATGTTCACGGGGATCGCAAAGCCGATGCCGATATTGCCGCCGGAGCCGGACAGGATGGCCGAGTTGATGCCGACGAGCTCACCGTTGAGGTTCACGAGCGCGCCGCCGGAGTTACCCGGGTTGATCGACGCGTCGGTTTGAATGAAGTCTTCGTAGCCGTCCGGGTTGATTCCGGAGCGACCGAGGCCGCTGACGATGCCGGACGTGACCGTGTGCTGCAACCCGAACGGGTTACCGATCGCGACGACGAAATCACCGACGCGGACGAAGTCGGAGTTGCCCAGCGGCATCGCAATGAGGCCGTTTGGCTCGACGCGAAGCAGTGCGATGTCCGAGCCCGCGTCCGAGCCGACGACCTGCGCCTGGAGCTCGCGATCGTCGACGAGCGTGATCGTAATCTCATCCGCATCCTCTACGACGTGGTGATTCGTCAGTATGTAACCCTCTACAGCGTCGACGATGACGCCCGAACCGGCGCTGCGAAACTCGCGCCGCTGCTGACCGTTCGGCGGAAAGAAACGCCGGAAGAACGGATCGTTCGCGAGTGGGCTGTTGACCTCGCGGCTGCCCCTGACAGAGATGTTCACGACGGCCGGGCTCACGGCTTCGATGAGCGGTGCCAACGTCGGTTGTGACGGCACGCTCGCGAGCTGCGCGAAGGACGGGCTCGCCGATAGTGCGAGCACGACGCTGACGAGTGTCAGGGCGGCAGTTCGCCGTCGTCGCTCGTTGGTGTTGCGTTGATTGAACCGAGGCCACATCGACCGGGTGCGGTCATCTTTCATCTGGATCCTCCTGACGAGATCGCTAAGGGCAGGCGAGCCGGAGCGTCCGCTGTTCCGACGATTCAAGCATATCAGCCCAACAACCCATAAAGATGTCTGGGGGCCGTTATTCGTCGCAGGCCGGCTCGACGCCGGCCTGCGCCCGTTGCCGTTCTCAGCCTGCGTTGACTCGAATCCGCCGCGGCAGCGTTTTCTCCTGTTTCGGAATCGAGATCTCGAGCACGCCGTTCTTGTACTCGGCCGCGATATTCTCGGCATCGGCGGTCTCGGGCAGCGCGAAGCGTCGGTAGAACCGCCCACTGAGACGCTCGGTGCGGTGCCAGCCGTCGCGCTCCGCCTCCGCCGTCGTCTCCCTGTGCCCGTGAATGCACAATGCGCCGCCATCCATCGTGATTTCCAGGTCGTCAGCGGCTACGCCGGGCACGTCGGCACGAATCAGGAACCGCTCCTCCTCTTCCCTGATGTCGACGGCAGGCCGCCAGTTGCCGAGGTCGCTGGTGTCGTCCTCGTGTTGGGCGAGCAGGTGAGCCGGAAAGATTCGATCGACGTCGCGGTGGAGTCTATCCACCAGGCTCCAAGGGTTATAGCGAATCGTGTTCATGATCGTGCGACCTCCTGAGTAGGTTCGTGATGTCTGATAGGCAACAACGTTGGGGCTACCCCGGCGATTTCAAGTCGGCGTGAGACACACAAATCTGTGGGTTGCCTGTGGATAAGCAGGGCAAGCCATGGGGACAACGAGACACAATATATAGTGGTTGGCAGAAATCGAAGGAGATTCTGCAAGGCGCAAAAAATATTTCGAGTGAATTTCACGAAGATTTGTTAACTAATTGTTATATATAACAATATCCCCTATACGTGATTCGCAACTGGGTCTTGACACTGGGCACCGAGCGTCCTAGTCTACGAAGGTCACGATACAACATCTTGTGTCATGACTTTTTGCTAGAAATAACCAAAACGGGTAGCGCCAGGCGAGCCCGACGGGGAGGTACTGCGCTCAATAACTCTAATCGACGGGCAGTTTTGCCGGAAGGATCCGTGGATCTTGAGCCGCGGGAACGAGCTGAAGGGGGGCACGTAGCGAACATGAAAAACGCGCTTGAACTGAAAGCGACGAAAGTTTCAGAGTTACCTCTGCAGGAGGCGTCTCTGAGCATCTGGGACACCAAGTATCGGCTCAAGAGCAAATCCGGCGAACCCGTCGACAAGGACATCCAGGGGACTTACGAGCGTGTCGCCGAAGCGCTCGTGTCCGTCGAGGACCCGGTCAAGAAAGATTACTGGCACGAGCGCTTCGTTTGGGCGCTGCAGCGCGGTGCGATTCCGGCGGGCCGTATCATGTCGAACGCCGGTGCCGAGGCGCACAAGCCGGCGACGTCGACGATCAACTGTACGGTATCCGGCACCGTCAACGACTCGATGCACGATATTCTCGAGAAGGTCCATGAGGCCGGGTTGACGCTCAAGGCCGGCTGCGGAATCGGCTATGAGTTTTCGACATTGCGCCCACGCGGCGCCTACGTCTCGGGCGCCGGCGCGCACACGTCGGGACCGCTGTCGTTCATGGATATCTATGACAAGATGTGCTTTACCGTGTCCTCGGCAGGCGGTCGCCGCGGCGCACAAATGGGCACGTTCGATATCGGCCATCCCGACGCCATGGAGTTCATTCGCGCCAAGCGGGAGGACGGCCGGCTGCGAAATTTCAATCTTTCGTTGCTCATCACCGACGAGTTCATGCAGGCCGTCAAGGCAGGCGCCGACTGGCCGCTGGCGTTTCCGTTGCGCCAGCGCGAGGCCCATGAGGACGGCATCGATCTCGAAGACCCCGAGCAGGTGGTCTGGCGGGAGTGGCCCACTCGACGCGGCTACATCTGCAACGACAACGGCCTCGTCGCGTGTCGGATCTACAAGGCAATCCCGGCACGGCGCATGTGGGACGTGATCATGTCCTCGACCTACGACTTCGCCGAGCCGGGCTTTGTGCTCATCGATCGTGTCAATGAGCTCAACAACAATTGGTGGTGCGAGAACATTCGCGCTACGAATCCCTGCGGGGAGCAGCCGTTGCCGGCTTACGGCGCTTGCCTGCTCGGATCGATCAATCTGACGAAATTCGTGATCGAGCCGTTCACGGACGATGCGCATTTCGACTGGGAAGAGTTTCGCGAGGTCGTGCGCGTGTTCACGCGCATGCTCGACAACGTCGTGGAGATCAACGGTCTGCCGCTCGACGAGCAACGCGCGGAGATCCTGCGCAAGCGGCGTCACGGCATGGGCTTTCTGGGCCTCGGCTCGGCGATCACGTTGCTCGGCATGCGCTATGGCGAGCCCGACTCCGTGCGCTTCACCGAGGACGTCGCCAGAGAGCTCGCGATCGCGGGCTGGCAGATGGGGCTCGAGCTTGCGAGGGAAAAAGGTCCCGCGCCGATTCTCACCGAGACCTTTACCGTGACCGAAGAGATGCTGCGCAAGCGACCGGAGATGCGTGCGGACGGCTGGAAGGCCGGCGACAGTATCCCGGGCCGCACGCTGCATTCGAGATACAGCCGATACATGCAGCGTCTGGCCGGCGTTGCGCCGAAGCTAGTCGATCAGCTTGCCGAGGAGGGGTCGCGTTTTACGCATCACAGCTCGATCGCTCCAACGGGTACGATCGCTCTGTCGTTGGCGAACAACGCTTCCAACGGGATCGAGCCGTCTTTCGCGCATCACTATTTTCGAAACGTCATTCAGGAAGGCAAGAAGACCAAGGAAAAGGTCGACGTCTATTCGTTCGAGCTGCTGGCCTATCGCGAGCTCGTCAACCCCCGGGCATGTCCCGACAGCGACGAGCCCGGCGAGGCGCTGCCCGGCTACTTCGTGAGCTCGGAGGACATTACGCCGAAAGCGCACGTCGACATTCAAGCAGCCGCGCAGATTTGGGTCGATTCGTCGATTTCGAAGACGGCAAACGTACCGACGAACTATCCCTACGGCGATTTCAAGAACATTTACTTATATGCCCACGAGAAAGGCCTCAAGGGTTGCACGACCTTCCGTTTCAATCCGGAGGCTTTCCAGGGCGTGCTCGTGAAGGAGAAAGATCTCAAGAACACGACGTATCGTTTCACGCTCGACGACGGCAGCGTCGTCGAGGCCAAGGGTGACGACGAGATCGAGTACGACGGGGAGACGCACAGCGCCGCGAATCTATTCGATGCGCTCAAGGAAGGTTATTACGGGAAATTGTGAGTCGATGACATCAAGGAAGAAACCGAGTGGCCGAAGGGAGGCGAGCCGCCGTACGGCGGCGCTGTGGCAGATCGAGGGGTCGTCCTCGAGATGGATAGAGGCACTGCGATCGACGATAACGGCAGGCGCCCGCCGAGCGATCGCACCGAGACACTTGAAGAGATAGCGCAGATGGCACGTATAAAAATGCAAGGCAAGATTGTCGAGTACAGCGTTGCCGTTGACGAGGCCGATAGCGCCTCGGAGCCGGCTGCGGCGACCGTCGTGGAAGCACAGGCCGAAGAGCCGAAAGTCATTCGGATGCACGAGAAACTCGAGCGTCCGGAAATGCTCATCGGCTCGACGTACAAGGTCAAAACGCCGGTGTCGGATCATGCGATGTATGTGACGATCAACGACATCCTGCTCAACGAAGGCACGCCGCACGAGCAGCGCCGGCCGTTCGAGATCTTCATCAATTCGAAGAATCTCGATCACTATCAATGGATCGTGGCGTTGACGCGCATCATGTCGGCGGTCTTCCGCAAGGGCGGAGACGTCACGTTCCTCGTCGACGAGCTCAAGGCCGTGTTCGATCCGCGTGGCGGATACTGGCAGCCGGGCGGTAAGTTCATGCCATCGATCATTGCCGAGCTGGGTCATATCGTGGAAAAGCACCTCGTGCAGATCGGGCTGCTGAAGCCGCTGAGTCTTAGCGAGGACCACGAGGGCTTTCTTGCAGACAAGCGTGCGGAGTTCGAGGCCCGTGGCGGTCAGCAGGATGCCTTCGCCGAACAGAACTTTCCCGAGGGCGCACAGCTTTGCGGCAAATGCAGCACCGCCGCTGCCGTCATGCTCGACGGCTGTATGACTTGCTTGAATTGCGGTTACTCGAAGTGCGGCTGATGCCTGGGCACTAAAACGCCGGCTAGGCCGACGCGTACATACCAGTCCGCCGTTGGTCCGCTCCTTAGATCAGTCATGATCGGGGGCGGACCTTTTTTATCCGGTTTGAGTAGCCCGAAAACGCGCTAGAATTAAGCTCTTGTGACGCTCACCATTCCGGACTTTACGACGCTCAGGGTTCTCGTCGCCGGCGATGCCATGCTCGACGAGTATTGGTTCGGCTCGACGGACAGGATCTCGCCTGAGGCGCCCGTACCGGTCGTCAAGACACAAGAGATCGAGCAACGGCCCGGCGGCGCGGCAAACGTTGCGCTGAATCTCGCCACACTGGGTGCGCACGTCAGTCTCGCTGCGTGTATCGGCGCCGATTTGCGCGGCGAGGCGCTCACCGAGCTCCTGAGCGCCGGCGGTGTCGATTGCCGCTTTCTGCAATCGGCCGACAAACCGACCATTCACAAGCTACGCGTGCTGTCGCGCAATCAGCAACTCATCCGGCTCGACTTCGAGGAGTCGTTGAGCAACGACGGCTCGGCATTCGCAGCGCACTTCGCCCCGTTGGTCGAGGCAGCTGACTTAGTCGTTCTCTCGGATTACGGCAAGGGGACGCTCAGTGAAGTCCAGGCACTGATCGAATGCTGCAGGCGCAGCGCTCGGCGTGTGCTCGTGGATCCGAAGGGCACCGACTTCGAGCGCTACCGCGGCGCGACGCTGATCACACCGAATCGCAACGAGTTCGAGGCCGTTGCGGGCGCATGGCAGACGGAGAGTGAGTTTGAAGCGCTCGGCCAGGCGATGCGCGATACCCTCGAGCTCGAGGCGCTGCTCGTGACCCGGGGTGGCGAAGGCATGACACTGTTCACGAGTGGCGAGCCGCCCGTCACGCTCGCTGCCGAAAGCCGAGAGGTGTTCGACGTGACGGGCGCCGGCGATACGGTCATCGCACTGATGGCCGCGGGGCTCGGTTGCGGTCTCGCACCCGAATCTGCGGCAGCGCTCGCGAATCTGGGCGCAGGGCTCGTCGTCGGCAAGATCGGTGTCGCAAACGTGCGCCCGGCCGAGTTACGGCTAGCACTCCACCGCCGCGGCACGGGCGGGCGCGGTCTCGTCAATGCGCAAGCGCTCGAGGCGCTCGTCGCGCAAGCGCGCGCGCGGGGCGAGCGCATCGTCATGACGAATGGCTGTTTCGATATCCTGCACGCCGGGCACGTTGCGTATCTCGAAGAAGCCAAGACGCTCGGTGATCGCCTTATCGTCGCCGTCAACGACGACGACTCCGTCGAGCGCCTGAAGGGCCGCGGTCGGCCCGTTACCCCGCTCGAGGACCGAATGGCCGTGCTGTCCGGTCTCGCAGCCGTCGACTGGGTCGTGGCGTTCAGCGAGGATACGCCCGCTGATCTGATCGACCGATTACTGCCGGATGTGCTGGTCAAAGGCGGTGACTACCGCGCTGAGCAGGTCGTCGGTGCGAAGGCCGTAATCGCCAACGGCGGCGAAGTTCGCATACTGGCGTTTCGCGAGGGCCGCTCGACGACGGCTGTGATCGAGGCGATCCGCAACGGCTAGATCGCTCTTTCTAAGTCGGGACGTCGTCTACGTCGTAGACGCCTCGAGCCAGCCGTTGACCTCCTCGAGGTCCTGAATCGACAGGCTGCCCGCAGCGAGCTTGAGGCGCAACACGTTGAGAATGTAGTCGTATCGGCTGCGCGCGTACGTCGTTTCGGCCCGTCTCAGATTGTTCTGCGATGTCAACACATCGACGGTCGTGCGCGTGCCGACCTCGAAGCCCGCTTCGGTCGCCCTGAGCGCAGTCCGCGATGACTCGACAGCCTGTGCGAGCGCGCGGACGCGGGAAATTTCCGACAGCACGCTCAGATAGGCGTCACGCGCTTCGCGCTCGGTCTGACGCGCGATGCGCTCCAGCGCCTCGATCGCAGCCCGGTGGTCGTAGACGGCCTGTTGGATTCGAGAAGAATTGAATCCGCCCGAATAGATCGGAATTCGCAGGCTCAACTGCCAGCTCACGCTATCGGAGGCGGTCTGCGATGGGTTGCGGATCGTGGGACACGGCGGCGCCTGCAGGCAGGGCGCGCCGGCGATGAGATTGTTGATGCGCACGTTGTCGCTTGCAGAGTGGGCCAGGGAGCCGGACAAACTCACGCTCGGCAGGCGCACGCTACGCTGAATCGAGACGTCGTCGCGCGCGATGTCGGCCGATATCCGGTTGGTCGTCAGTAGTAGATTCTGCTCGAGCGCCTGATTGACCCAGGCCTGGACGTTGGCAGGCTGCGGCGTCGCCAGCGGAATTTCGCTGGCCGGGCCGGCGAGGTCCTGAACGTACTCGCCGATGATCTCGCGTAAGAATTCCTGGGTCGTGGCGAGGTTCTGCTGAGCTGCAATCTCGGTCGCGACGGCAAGATCGTAGCCGGCCTGCGCCTCCTGCACATCCGTGATTGCGATCAGGCCCACCTCGAAACGCCGCTGCGCCTGTTCGAGCTGGCGCCCGATAGCCTCGCGTGCGGATTGCTCGGCCGCGAGCGTGTCCTCGGCAGCGAGCACGAGAAAATAGGTGTTCGCGACGCGCACGAGCAGGTCCTGCTGTGCCACCTGGAAGAAAGCCTCCGCGCGAGCGACGACCTTGTCCGCTTGCTTGAGCTGGAGAAACTGTCCCCAGTCGAACACGGTCTGACTGAGACCGACCGACCAGTTCGAGCTATCCCGTTCCGCCTCGGTGCTGATGATGTTCGGATCGACCTCGCCCGTTGCGAAGTTGATCGGACGATTCGGGTCCTCCGAGCGCGAACTTCCGAGCCCGGCCGACAGGTTCAGGGAGGGTAGGATGCTACTGCGAGCCTGCGGTTTAGCCTCGATTCCCGAGAGATAAACCGCCTCCGCCTCGCGAATAGCGGGATCGTTTTGTAGTGCCCGCTGGTAGATCTCTATGAGATCCTCAGCACCGGCCACGCTCGTGAAAACGTTGGCCAGCGCCACGACGCAGAGAACACGTAGGTGTTTGTAGCTCATCGCAAACCTTCCGATGGTTGATTGAAAGAATGATCGGCGACAGAAAGGCGCCTCAGTAGCGCGAAAGACCCGGAGCGATTTCGACTGCCCAGGCATCGATGCCCCCGGCGAGATTGAAAACGTCCTCGAAGTCGTTTGCTAACAGAAAGCCAGCAACGTGTCTACTGCGGACTCCCGTATGACACATGACGACGATCGGGCGATTACGATCGAGCTCTGCGAGCCGCGCTGGAATCTCGCGCATCGGAATGTGTAGCGAGCCGGAAAGCGAGACGATCGCGAGCTCTTCAGGCTCGCGCACGTCGAGCAGCTGGACCTCATCGGCACGGTCCGCGGGCCAGCGTTCGCGAAACGACGTAGGGGTTAGCTCTTCGGGCATGTTGCTCATGCCGGGGGACAGCCCGCTCGTTTCACCGGGACTCCGGATGATGGCGAAGTCCAGGGGCTTTTGAGCGTCGAATTGTTAGTGAGAGTCATAGTCGCAACTATGGCTCGAAGGAAGGCCAAGTCCAAGGGCGCCCGGGCGAGCCAGGGATGGAGTCGTTCGCGAGCGAAACTCGAAACGGCTAGGCTGCGACGACACGTCTGTGCTGCCACCCGATTTTCTAATCCGTAACGGCACGCGCAGCGTAGCGATCGCCTGGTGAAATGTGCGGGTTTTTAAAGAATGAATGGTGGAGGTGTATCGGCGTTGACGAGCGGCGCAAGTAATGTCTCGAACAGGCTCTGGCGAGTCCAGTTGCCGTACGCATGCAGCGTAACGAGCTGTGCTTCCATGATCGGCTTGCGTCCTGTGACGACAAACAGCCGGCCTCCCGGGCGCAGCATGCGAATGAAACGCTCGTCCAGCTCGGGCACGGACCCCGTGACCGCAATGGCGTCGAACTCTCCCTCGTAGTCGAGTGACAGGCCGTCTGCAACGTGCAGCTCGACGTTCGCGAGATCTGACTCTTCGAGCTTCGGGCCTGCGGCATCGATGAAATCCGCAAAGATGTCGACGCTGATAACGGAATCAGCGAGCCATGCCAGGCAGGCAGTAAGAAAACCGCTGCCCGTTCCGATCTCGAGCACGCGGTCCACGGGCCCAATCTGCAGCGATTGCAACAAACGACCCTCGACGCTCGGCGCCATCATATGCTGGCCGTGTGGGAGCGGAATCTCGAGATCCGCGAACGCAACGTCGGCGTACTCGGCAGGCACAAATCGCTCACGTCGCGTCGCGCCGAGTGCGTCCAGTACGCGGTCGTCGAGGACCTCCCAGGCCCGGATCTGTTGGCGGAGCATTTGATAGCGCGCGTGTTCGAGGTTCATCGGGC
Organism: Gammaproteobacteria bacterium; assembly: GCA_041623375.1. Classification (GTDB taxonomy): domain Bacteria; phylum Pseudomonadota; class Gammaproteobacteria; order Steroidobacterales; family Rariloculaceae; genus JAHEEM01. Next base: position 27,557 of record JBFJXA010000001.1, read on the forward strand.
GAGGTTCATTGAGAGGGCCTGGCTGGTCTCGGGCGGAGCGTAGGTTACGGAGTATAACCCGCGGGCACAAGGCGATCGGGACCTGAATTATGGTTAATCGCCGGGGCCCCAAGATGGCGGATGCGGTATCTTTGCTGTCACGAGGCGAAAGTAATGAGCGCCGCAAAACACGCGCCGACGCCGCTGGGCCATGGACGTGTTTGCGACGCGATTGATAACAAGCTCGCCGCAACGCAACGAAGCGACAAGGGCGCACAGCCCAATGCAAGCAGGGAAGAAGCCGACTGGATCCCGTGATTTATCCGGGCGGATTGCGAGCCGCTCGCCGTCGCGTCTGTCTGACGTAGCGGAGCCGGGCACGGAGGAAAAGGCGAGCGCGTGGAGCTGATAGCGCAATACGCATGGGCAGGCCCGGCAGTCGCGATCCTGCTGGTCATAGCGCTGACCTTCGCGTTGAGCTCGCGCCGGCGTGCGCTGCGCTCCGTCGCCGCCATCAGTCGGGAGCTCAGGGCGCTTGCGGCTGAGCAGCCACAGGGGCGACTCGAGCCCTCGGGCCGCACCGACGAGATTGCCGATCTCGCAGCGAGCGTGAACGCTGCACTCGATCGCAACTCAGCACCGCTCCTCGAGTCCAAGCAGCTATTCGGCACGCTGACCGGCTTGCTCCCCGAGCTCGCGCTCGTACATACGGACGTGATTCTCTTTGCCAACAGGGCCGCGGCGGCGCATTTCGGCCTCGAGCCGAGCGCCCTCGTCGGGAAGGCCATCGTCGATCTCATACGCCCCGCTTACCGCTCGGTCCTTCGTAAGCACATTGCGAAGCTGCAGGAAGATCCCGAGGCAACCGCTGAGCCGCTGGAGGTACAGCTCATCTCGAGCAACGATGAAGGCCTGTGGGCGGAGCTTCACTCACAGACGGTCACCTTCGACGGCCAGCAGGCGCTGCTCACGGTGGCCAAGGACATCACACACCGCAAGAGCATGGAAGCATCGCTTGGCCGCGGCAAGCTTCAGGCGCGAATCACGCTCGAGTCGATCGGTGAAGCGGTCGTCACGACGGATACGAGCGGCAACATCGACTACATGAACGCGACGGCTGAAGAGTTGACTGGCGCATCGAGGAGCATGGGTCTCGGTAAACGACTCACGGATCTCATCGCGGTCGTCGATGAGGCCGACCGCGAATCCCTGGGAGATCCGGTGGAACGTTGCCTCGCGACACACAAGCGTGTCAGCCTGGGTCGGCGTGCGTTACTGCTCAGCAAGCATGGGGGCCGCGAGTGTTCGATCGAACTGACCGCATCGCCCATCCGAGCGCCGGACGGCAGCGTGGCCGGGTGCGTCGTCATTTTTCACGACGTCACGGAGCTGCGCGGTATCGCCAAGAAAATGTCGTATCAAGCGAGCCACGATGCGTTGACGGGGCTCGTGAACCGAGCAGAGTTCGAAAGGCGCCTGGAAGCGGCTCTGCAACGTGCGCGAGCGGGTAACGGCGCCGGACATGTCGTGTGCTATCTGGATCTCGATCGGTTCAAAGCTGTCAATGACACGTGCGGCCATCTTGCCGGCGATAATCTGTTGCGCGAGATAGCATCCTTGTTGCGCGAGAAGGTGCGTGACTCCGACACGGTTGCACGCCTCGGCGGAGACGAGTTCGGTCTTCTGCTGATTGGCTGTCCACTCGACAAGGCGCAGCAGATTACGGAAGACATCTGCAGGGCCGTTGCCGACTATCGTTTCGTCTGGCGCGATCAGATCTTCGACATCGGTGTCAGCATAGGTGTCGTGGAGATCGGCCACGATAGCGGCTCGTCCGAGATGGTCCTCGGCGCAGCGGATTCCGCGTGCTACGTAGCCAAACAACAGGGACGCGGCCGTGTACATATCTACTCCGCGCACGATGAGCTCGTCGCCCGGCAACGTGGTGAAATCCAGTGGTTGCAGCGTCTGCAACACGCGTTAAAAGAGAACACCTTCGAGCTTTTCGTCCAGCCGATCATCTCCGTGGCCGGGCGCGTCGACTCGGGCCCCGCGCTCGAGCTGTTACTTAGAATGCGTGATGAAACTGGCGCACTCATCGCGCCGGCGCAGTTTCTCCAGGCGGCCGAACGCTACCAGCTCATGACCAGTATCGACCGCTGGGTCGTACAGGCGACGCTGACAGCATTGGCGAGCGGCGCGATTCGCGTTCCGGACGGGCGCTGCTGCGGGATCAATCTCTCGGCACAAACGCTCGGCGACGAGACGTTTCTCGAGTTCGTCGTAGAGGCGCTCGATCACTCCGGCGTCGAGCCCGCGAAGCTCTGTTTCGAGATTCCGGAAGCCGCTGTTGTCGGTAATATCGATCACGCTCGCAGGTTCATCAATGTGCTGCACGGCATCGGTTGTCACTTCGGGCTCGACGATTTCGGCAGTGGCATCGGCTCGTTCTCGAATCTCAAGCAGCTCGCGATCGACTACCTAAAAATCGACGGTGCCTACATCCGCAACATCGCCGAGGACAGCGTCAATCACGCGATGGTTGCAGCCATGATCAAGCTCGCGCGCAGTCTGAATTTTCGCGTCGTGGCCGAGGAGGTCGAGGATCGAGAGTCGTTCGAAGCCGTGCGGCGCATGGGCGTGGATTTCGTCCAGGGCTTCATCGTCGAGCGCCCCCACCCGATGCAGCAGATGGTGCATTGACGAGAACGCTTCGGGTCGCTGATTTTCTCGCCACCGGTTATCCCGCAGGGCCGCGGCTGCGGTTCGCGTCGACCGTAGCGAGGCCCGCAGCGCGGGGCCCAAAGGTCGACACTTTCCATATTCGACCGCAAAGCCTTCTGAGACTGTGATTCTGACTGGTCCTCCGGCAACCGGGCCCCGCTCGTTCGAACGACGTTAGACGCAGTTCGGGCCGAACGCAGCGAGCGGGAACCCAGACGAGAGGCCCCAAGCGCGTGCACCGTCGCGAAGACAGTCGCACGCGCCGCGCTTGGCGACGAGGCTTTCGGCTAAGTTATTCGCAGGCGGAACTACAGTATCGGCACGATCAGCAGCGCGACGATGTTGATGATCTTGATCAGCGGATTGATCGCGGGCCCGGCCGTGTCCTTGTAGGGATCGCCGACGGTGTCGCCCGTAACGGCAGCTTTGTGGGCATCGGAGCCCTTGCCGCCGAAGTTACCGTCCTCGATATACTTCTTGGCGTTGTCCCATGCGCCGCCGCCCGTGGTCATCGAGATCGCGACGAACAGACCCGTCACGATCGTGCCGATCAGAAGGCCGCCGAGGGCTTCGGGACCGAGTACCAGACCGACGACAATCGGCACGCCGATCGGTAGTAGCGAAGGCACGATCATCTCTTTGATGGCGGCCTTCGTCAGCAGGTCGACAGCCGTCGAATAGTCCGGCTTGGTCGTGCCTTCCATGATGCCGCTGATTTCGCGGAACTGCCGGCGGACTTCCTCGACGACCGAGCCTGCAGCTCGGCCAACGGCTTCCATGGCCATCGCGGCGAACAGATACGGCACGAGCCCGCCGATGAACAGACCAATGATGACCAAGGGCTCGAATAGGTTGAACCCCAGACCCGAAATGCCGGCTTCGTCGAGGCTGTTCGTGTAGTCGGCGAACAGCACGAGCGCGGCGAGTCCGGCCGAGCCGATCGCATAACCCTTGGTCACGGCCTTGGTCGTGTTGCCGACTGCGTCGAGCGCGTCGGTGACGTTACGCACGTCCGACGGCAGCTCGGCCATCTCGGCAATGCCGCCGGCGTTATCGGTGATCGGGCCGAAGGCATCCAGCGCAACGATCATGCCCGTCATCGACAGCATGCTCGTGGCCGCGATCGCAATGCCGTAGAGACCGGCGAGCTCGTGGGCGGCCCAAATCGACAGACACACGGAGAGCACGGGTAGTGCCGTGGATTTCATCGACACGCCGAGTCCGGCGATGATATTCGTGGCATCACCGGTCATCGAGGCAGCGGCAACTTTCTTGACGGGACCGAACTGGGTTCCCGTGTAGTACTCGGTGATGACGACCATCGCTGCCGTCAGAGCGAGCCCGATCAGCGCGGCAAAGTAGATGTTCATCGAGCCTTCGCCCATGAGGGCCATCGTGATCGGATAGAAAGCTATTGCGGCGAGCACACCCGAGACGATAACGCCCTTGTAGAGCGCGCTCATGATCTTGCCGCTCGACGTGCTGACGAAAAACGTTCCAATGATCGAGGCGATGATCGAGACGCCACCGAGCACGATCGGGTAGATGACGGCGTTTGCGCCAAGAGCGCCGGCCGCGAGGCCGCCGAGAAGCATCGTCGCAATGACCGTGACGGCATACGTCTCGAACAGATCGGCAGCCATGCCGGCGCAGTCACCGACGTTGTCGCCGACGTTATCGGCAATGACGCCGGGATTGCGTGGGTCGTCCTCGGGTATGCCGGCTTCGACTTTGCCGACGAGGTCTGCGCCGACGTCGGCGCCTTTCGTGAATATGCCGCCGCCCAGACGCGCGAAGATCGAGATCAACGAGCCGCCGAAGGCCAGACCGACCAGCGCGTGCAGAATGTCGCGCTCAACGAGACCGAATCCCTGCAGCAACGTGAAATAGCCGGCCACGCCGAGGAGTCCCAGACCGACGACGAGCAGGCCTGTGATTGCACCGCCGCGAAACGCGATACGCAGCGCCGGATTGATGCCGATCGTTGCGGCCTGAGCGGTGCGCACGTTCGCGCGCACGGAGACGAACATTCCGATGTAACCCGCGAGACCCGAGAAGATTGCGCCGATCGCAAACCCGCCGGCCGTGGCCCAGTCCAGTGCGAGGCCGAGGATCACGAACAGGACTACGCCGACGATGCCGATGGTCATGTATTGGCGGTCCATGTAGGCCTTGGCGCCTTCCTGAATGGCCGCGGCGATCTGCTGCATGCGCTCGGTGCCGTCCGACTGACCGAGGATCCAGGTGACCGAAACCATGCCGTACAGGATTGCGAGCAGAGCGGCGCCAAGCGAGAGCCACAAAGCGAGTTCTGGATTCATTATTTATATCTCCCTGTTGTTTCATCGGCCGGAGCGCGTCGCAGGACGTATTCTGCCCACGCTCTTCTGGCCCTTCCGGCGGCGATAAGCAGCAGTCCCCGAACGCCGGCCGCGCGCTGCGGCGACGGCCCATGTGCGGCTTTGGGGATGCGAGTCCAAACCGGGACCTGTTAGGTGCCGCGGCCGGATGGCGACCGTGAAGTGCGCGCTATCTTAGCACAAACGGTTCTTCGAGCCGCTTGGGAACGGACTTGTTCCTGGGTCTGACATAAGCCGGCAGACCGTTCTCGTACGGCGGGTAATCTTCCCCGGCGATCAGCGGTTTGAGATAGCGACGCGCGGTCGGCGTGATTGCAAAACCGTCGCGGCTGATGAAGCTGCGCGGCATTTTTTTCTCGCGGTTGGCAACCTCGCTGAGCTCGACGTGACCGATGCTCCAGCGGTAGGGCTTGTCGGATTCGCGAACGATCGTCGGCATGACGGCGTTGTGGCCCTCGAGCGCGAGCTCGACGGCTCGCTTGCCGACGGCGTAGGCCTGCTCGACGTCTACGGCCGAGGCGATGTGCCGCGCGGAGCGCTGAAGATAGTCGGCGATGGCATAGTGATACTTGTAGCCGAGGCGGCTCTTGACGATCTCGGCTATCGTGACCGCCACACCGCCAAGCTGCGCATGACCGAACGCATCCGTCGTGCCCGCATCGGCGAGAAATCGGCCGTCGGGGTGCTGCACGCCCTCGGAAACGACGACGACGCAGTACTCGTGCTTTTCGACGCTTTGCTTGACGCGCGCAAGGAATGCGGGCTCATCGAACGGCGTTTCGGGAAACAGGATGACGTGCGGCGGCTCGGCCGGGGTTTCCCCGGCAAGTCCCGAGGCTGCAGCGATCCAGCCCGCGTGGCGGCCCATGACCTCGAGGATGAAGACCTTCGTCGAGGTTTTCGCCATAGAGGCGATGTCCAGAGCTGCCTCGCGGGTCGATACGGCGACGTACTTGGCGACCGAGCCGAAGCCCGGGCAGACGTCCGTAACCGGCAGATCGTTATCGACGGTTTTCGGAATGCCGATGCACGTGATCTCGAAGCCGAGGTTCTTACCGAGCTGCGATACCTTGTGGGCCGTATCCATCGAGTCGCCGCCGCCGTTGTAGAAGAAATAGCCGATGTCGTGAGCTTTGAAGACCTCGATGAGGCGCTCATACTCCAGGCGGTTCTCGTCGAGTCCCTTGAGCTTGTAACGTGCCGAGCCGAACGCACCACCTGGCGTATACCTTAAGCCCGCGATCATCTCCGCCGTCTCCACGCCCGTGTCGATGAGGTCCTCGGTCAGCGCGCCGATGATGCCGTTGCGTCCGGCATAGACGTTCTTGATTCTGCTCTCGTGCTGCCGTGCGGTTTCTATTACACCGCAGGCTGTGGCGTTGATAACGGCGGTGACGCCACCGGATTGCGCATAGAAAGCGTTCTTTGCCACGTTGTACCTGCCCTGCGGGATATTGCTTGTTCGTTTGACGGTGAGCGTAGCTCAAGATAGTTTACGCGTCCGACGCGATCAAGCGGGCGCCGCGGGAGAGGCCTCGATGCGAATCGTATTGCTCGGAGCGCCAGGCTCGGGCAAGGGGACACAGGCGAAGAAACTCCAGGCCGAGCGCGGCTTGCCGCAAATCTCCACGGGCGATTTGCTGCGCGCGGCCGTTGCGGAGCAAACGCCGCTCGGCGTCGAGGCCAAAGCGGCCATGGACGCCGGTAACCTCGTCTCGAACGAAATCGTGCTCGCGATGATCCGTGAGCGTCTGGATAGTAATGACGCCCGCGGCGGCTACATTCTCGACGGCTTTCCACGCAACCTCGAGCAGGCGCAGGCGCTCGATGAGCTGCTGACCGATCTCGGCCAGAAGCTCGATGCCGTCGTATTGCTGAGCGTAGACTTCGACGTCCTCATGAAGCGCCTGACGGGACGCAGAACGTGCTCGAAGACGGGTAAGCTGCTCAATATCTATTTCTCGAGCCGGGAGGAGCTCGACGCCGTTACCGAATACGGCGGTGAGCTCCTGCAGCGCGACGATGACAAGGAAGAGACGATCCGTCATCGGCTCGAGGTCTATGAGCAGCGCACGGCCCCGCTCATCGAACACTATCGCAGCGCTGGTTTGTTGCACGAAATCGACGCGCAGGGTAGCGCCGACGACGTTTACGCGCGCCTACTCGAGGCCATCGACTAGAGGCCCTAACTCCGCGGCTCTCCAGGTTTCGCCGATGCGGGCCGATTCGCGCCCGAGCAACAGATCGACGAGATCCTGCTTGGTGGCCAGCACCTCCGGATAGATGTCGAGCGCCTCGGCGCGGGCCTTGGCGCGTCCTTGCAGCTCGCGCAGGCGGCGCTTCTCGGGCTTCTCCGTTTCGCTGAGACGCTCGACGCGCTCGACAAACTCCGGTGCCGCCGATCGTTCGAGCGCTGCAAGAATGTCGTGGCCGGCGCGCTCGGCGAGCTTCTTCGGCACGTCCTCTCGTGCCAGCTGAGCGATCGACATCGGCTGCGCGCGCGCGATACCGACGAGCTGCTCGTCGCTGAGTATCCAGCGGCGCGGGCGATCGCGCGTTCGGGCGCGGTCCTCGCGCCACTCGACGAGCGCAAGCGCGGCGCACTGTTCTCTCGCATCCAGCGATTTAGCGCCCTTCAAACGCGAGAAAACCTGATCGACGGGCGTGACGGGCTCTTGCGCGAGCAGCAATGCGCAATCCTGCACGAGCCACTCACGCCGACCGAGCGCGTCGAGCTTTTCTGCCAGCGCGTCCCAGAGCGCGTGCAAGCTGCGTACGTCGTCGCGCGCATATTCAATTGCTGCACTCGGCAGCGGTCTGCGGCTCCAGTCGGTGCGTGTATGGCTCTTGTCGAGCTCGACACCGAGCGTGTCGGCGACGAGGTCCTGCAGGCTGATCTGGGGTGCATAGCCGACCAGGCCTGCCGCGATCTGCGTGTCGATGAGCACGGACGGCAGTTTCTCTGTGTGCTGATAGATGACCTCGAGATCCTGCCGGCTGCTGTGCACGATCCACGTGCAACCCTCGCGTAACAGGGTGTTGTACAGGGCATCGAGGTCGATGTCGGCAAGGCAATCGATGCAGACGACCGAATCGCCGGCTGCAATTTGGATCAGACACAGATTGGCGTAATAGGTCTTTTCACGAACGAATTCCGTGTCGAGCGCAATCGAGTCGATCGCGGCCAGCTCATCGAGAAATCCGGTCAACCGAGTATCGTCGTCGACGTATAGCTCTAATGTGGGCATTGGTCGTGACTGCATCCAGTTTGGATTATGATCGTGCGCTGTCTGTTGATACGAGTTCGCACTTGTCAAAACTCGCTCTAGTTTTCGTCGACATCGCGTTTCATCGAATAGGCCCGGCGACGCTGCCGGCATCGCGATTTCTATTCGGGCTCGTGCTCGTCGCGTACCTGACCGTAAGCTTATTGGCTTTGCAGATCAATTGGGACCTGAATCAGGCTGTCGTGCCGCTCGTGGCGGACGTGACTTTTTGTTTAGCGTTCTTTTGGTTTTTACTTCGGCTGGCTGAGCACGGCAATCGATATTGGCAGACCGTGACGGCATTGCTCGGCGCGGAGACGTTTTTGAGCCTCGTGGCATTGCCATTGCTCGCGCTCCGTTCAGCGGCTACCGGTAACGAGGCGATTGAGCCGATTGCCGTTTTCTTGCTCACGGGCGTCTTGCTATGGTCGATCGACGTCGGCGGTTTCATACTCTCCCGAGCGCTCGAGCAGACGTATGTCGTGGGCGTATTGATCATGGTAGGGTACGTAATCAGCTCGTTCATACTCGGTGAGTTTCTCTTTCCCACCGTCGAATAATGCGTATCCACATACTCGGAATCTGCGGCACGTTCATGGGCGGCATCGCCGCGCTCGCGAAGGCCGGCGGCCATCAGGTTTCCGGCTCCGACGAGAACGTTTATCCGCCGATGAGTACGCAGCTGCGTAAGCTCGGCATAGAGCTGCATCAAGGTTACGACGACACATTTCTCGAGAACGATCTCGACTGCGTCGTCGTCGGCAACGTCATGTCACGTGGTAACCCGGCGGTCGAGGCCTTGCTGAACTCCGGTCTGCCCTACTACTCCGGTCCCGAGTGGCTCGCGAACAACGTGTTGAAAGGCAAGTGGGTTCTTGGTGTCGCCGGCACTCACGGAAAGACGACGACTTCGAGCATGTTGGCATGGATACTCGATTACGCTGGTCTGGCACCCGGTTTCCTGATCGGTGGCGTGCCGAGCAATTTTAAAATTTCGGCGCGGCTCGGCAAATCGAATTACTTCGTCGTGGAAGCCGACGAGTACGACACGGCATTTTTCGACAAACGCGCCAAGTTCGTGCACTACCGTCCGCGTACGCTCGCGATCACGAATCTCGAATACGATCATGCCGACATCTATCCGGATCTCGACGCAATCATCTGGCAGTTCCATCAGCTTGTCCGCACGGTACCAAACGAAGGCCTCGTCGCAGTGCAGGCAGCAAACAGCAACATAGTAACGCTGCTCGAGCGCGGCGTGTGGACGCCCGTGGAGACGTTCAGCACCGGCGAGGATCCATCGACGTGGTCTGCAAAGTACGACCTCATTGGCGTCAAGTCGCGATTCAGCGTCTCAAAGCACGGTCAGGAGGTCGGACAGACCGACTGGGCGTTGCTGGGCCAGCACAACCTCGAGAACGCGTTGGCAGCGATCAGCGCGGCGGTTCATGCGGGCGTTAGCGTCGATGTCGCGCTCGAAGCATTGTCGCAATTCCAAGGCGTCAGACGGCGTTTGGACAAGCGAGCTGTAATCGATGGCATTACGCTCTATGATGACTTCGCGCATCATCCGACCGCGATCGCAAAGACGCTCGAGGCCGTTCGCAGCCAGAAGACCGATCAGCGCATCGTCGCGGTCGTCGAGCCGCGATCCAACACGATGCGCTTAGGCGTTCACCGCGACACGTTACAGAACGCGTTCGAAGATGCTGATCGCGTGTACGTACTTTCATCCGATGATTTGTCTTGGAATCCTGAATCCGTGCTCGCCTCCCTGGGTTCAAAGCTCAGCGTGGCGCTCGATTCCGAAGTGCTGCTCCAGTTGCTGCTCGATGAGCTGGAGGCGGGTGACCAGGTCGTTTTCATGTCCAACGGCGATTTCAAGGGATTGCCGCGCCTGCTACAGCAGGCGCTCAAGAGTGATCGCCCGCGCGCAGCGCGCGCCTAGTACGCCGCGAGAGATAGCAAGTGGCCGCGCTGACGCTTCCGCTGTTTCCGTTGGGCACGGTGTTGTTTCCCGGTGGCCAGTTGCTGCTGCGGATTTTCGAGCCTCGCTACCTGAGCATGGTCAGCCGTTGCATGCGCGAGCAGCATGGATTTGGCGTTGTCTTGATCGAAAAAGGAACCGAAGTCGGCAGCGCCGACTTCGTCAGCGTCGGCACGGTCGCGGAGATCGTCGACTGGCATCAGGGTAACGACGGTCTGCTCGGCCTCACGGCCGAAGGTCGGGAGCGTTTTCGTATCACGGATTATCGGCAACAGGAGGACGGCCTCTATGTCGGCACCGTTGAGCTGCTCGCGCAGGAAACACGAGAAAGTCTTACCGAGCATTTCGCCGGATTGAGCGGTCTACTCAAGGATCTACTCGAAGAGGCCGGTGCACCCTACGATCGTATCCAAAAGGATTTCGACGACGCCTCCTGGGTCGGCTATCGCCTCGCGGAGCTTCTACCGTTACCAGTCTCGCTCAAGCAATCTCTGCTCGAGCTCGAGGATGCGCGGCGGCGTCTCGAGCGCCTCGAGCCGCACGTCGCCGAGCTCACCGCGACCGAAAATGTCTGAGGAAGCGCCGACCAGACGCTATATGTGCCTCATCTGCGGTTTCGTCTACGACGAGGCCGCCGGGCTGCCCGACGAGGGTATCGCACCGGGCACGCGCTGGGACGACATCCCGTTGTCGTGGCGGTGTCCCGACTGCGGGGCCGGGAAGGAAGACTTCGAGCTCATCGAAATATAGACCCGCAACGCTCGGATCTTGCGGCCAACGCGACGCGAGTAAGACTCGGTCTGCAATTGGGGCGGAACGTAGCGGGCGGGAACCCACCCGATAGGCCCAAAGCGCGACTGAGGACGGCAGAGAGAACGCTGCGCGGGACCTCGCCCAGCGCAGGCTGCAGGGCCTGGTACAGGGTGCTTCGCCGGACGGTTCTACGGCAGGACGTAGGGCTCTACAGGTAGTCCGCGTTCGCGAAGCAGGTCGACGACATTGTTATCGCCGACGAGATGCAGCGCGCCGACCACGACCAGATGTCGGCCCGGCTGCGTGGCGAGACGCTCGAGCTCGGGCAGCCATTTCTGGTTGCGATCGATGACGAGGGCCTCGTAGAGGCCGGGGAAATCAGCGAACGAGGCAGACAGCTTTTCGGTCAGGGCTGCGAGACTGCCGTCTCGCCAGGCCGCCAGCAGCTCGTCCATCTCCTGTCCGGCTGAGTCGAGCTCGGATAGCGTTTGCTCGAGCAGCGCTTCCTGTTCCGCGGGTGCGAGCGCGTCGAACACGCGGATCTGGTCGGTGACGGTCTCGAGTCCGTAGATCGGCTTACGATCGGTGCGCGCTCGCGAGAGCAAGGATTGCTCGAGCCCCTGCTCGGACCTGAACCCGAGTCGAGCCATGCCGAGGTCCATGAGCGTCAGCGCAACGAGCCACGGCTTGACCCGTTCGAGTGCAGCAATGTCGAGGCCCAACGAGCCGGCCGTGGTTGCGGCAAGGCGATAAACCTCTGCGTCGATCACGCTGCTAAGCGAGCTCGATGGAGGCAGCAAGGCTGCGAGCATGAACTGGGTTTGAATGCTCGCCGGATCGAGATCGTCCAGATCGATCTCCATCACGAGCGCGTCGGTCCGCGCGTAGAGTTGCTCGATGACATCCGGCAATGGGTGGTCCTGCTCGCGAAGGTAGTGAACGGAGCCGAGCAGCCAGAGCTCAGAATCATCGCCGGTCGAGACGCGCCAGACAGCCGGATCCGCCCAGGCGTTAGCAGTCAGTAGAAAAATTAACGCTAGCGAGGCACGCAGCATCAGTGTCAGTCTCGGGTCTGGAGCCAGTCGACGGTCGTGTCGATGCTGCCGTCGGCATGCAACACGAGCCACCGGCATCCGGGCGGCTTATCGTCGAGGGCGAAGAACTCGTTCTTCGGCAGGAATTGCGCGCACGTGGACGGCGTACTCAGAAACCGCACGTCACCGCGTTGCTCGTCGAGCGCCTGGTGAACGTGACCCCATACGACGGCCCGGACGTGCGAGTGACGTTCGATCGCTCGCATGAACTCCTCGGCATCCGTCAGTCCGACGCCGTCCAGCCAGGCGCTGCCCATCGCAACCGGCTGATGATGCATGCAGATCATCGTCGGACGCTCGGTGTTGGCCGCGAGATAGGCATCCATTGCCGCGAGCTGTTGCGCGCCGAGCGTGCCGGAATCCTCTCCCTTGACGAACGTGCTCAGCAAAACGAGCTGCCACGCGCCGAGCACGGCTTCGCCGCAAAACTGAAACGGTGGCTCCGTGAGCAGTTCCTCCATGAGCTCGGGATCGTCGTGATTGCCCGGAACGCAATAGATCGGAACGCCGAGCTCGTCGAAGCAGGATTTGAACCGTTCGTAACCGCCGCGGCTCTCGTCTTGAACGAGATCGCCCGTTGCGACGATCGCAGCGGGCGGCCAGCGCTCGTCCTGCTGCGCGTGCTCGAGCACCGCGAGCAGTGTCTCGTAGGTGTTGACGCCGCGCATTTTGCTGTCGGCAGCCGCGTGAAGGTGGGGATCGGTAACTTGCAGCAACACGATCGGGGGCGTGTTCGATTTGTCGTTCTTCATGCCGGCTGTCGCTTGCGGTGCAAGTCCCTGAATGTGCGCATGATACTGAAATCCGAGTCGGGCGTTTGGGACTGGCTCACAGATCGGTGAGCCGCGAGCATGGTTGCGGAAGGCAACCACGCTGAGAGACAATCGCGGCCTCGGATTCACCTCCACCGTCGCAAAACCCGATGTCGTTGACGAACAAGAACACGGCGGATGTCGCGCGGCCGCCCCGGCGCCAGCTTGCGAACGCGATTCGCGCGCTTTCCATGGATGCCGTCGAGAAAGCGCGTTCCGGTCATCCCGGGATGCCGCTCGGCATGGCCGATGTTGCTGAGGTGCTCTGGAACGATTTTCTGTCTCACAATCCCGCGAATCCGCGGTGGTTCAACCGCGATCGCTTCGTGCTTTCGAACGGTCATGGCTCGATGTTGCTTTACTCGCTCGCATACCTGAGCGGATATCCGTTGCAGCTTGAGGAGCTCGAGAACTTCCGTCAGTTCTCGCAGCGCACGGCAGGCCATCCTGAGCGTGACCTGGATATCGGCATCGAAACGACGACCGGGCCCCTGGGGCAGGGCATCGCCAATGCGATCGGCATGGCACTCGCCGAGAAGGTGCTCGCCGCGACGTTCAACCGTCCCGGTGCACAGATCGTCGACCACCACACCTACGTCATTCTCGGCGACGGCTGCATGATGGAGGGCGTTTCGCACGAAGCCTGCTCGCTTGCCGGAACGTTGCAGCTCGGCAAGCTCATCGCGATTTACGATGACAACGGTATCTCGATCGACGGTGACACGGACGGATGGTTCAACGACGATACTCCGGCTCGCTTTCGTGCGTACGGCTGGCATGTCATCGATACCGTCGACGGTCACGACGCCGACGCTGTCGCGGCAGCGATCGCAGCCGCCAAGGCCGAGACCGAACGTCCGACGCTGATCTGTTGTCAGACAGTCATCGGTTGCGGTGCACCGAACAAGCAAGGCAGTGCGTCGACACACGGCGCCCCGCTCGGGCCTGACGAGATTGCCGCGACACGAACGAATATCGGTTGGGAGCACCCACCGTTCGTAATCCCCGATGACGTCAAGAGCGCCTGGGATGCCCGTGCGCGAGGCGCTGCGCTCGAGGCCGAATGGCAGAAGCGATTCTCGGCCTATCGCGACAAACATCCCGAGCTCGCGGCGGAATTCGAGCGCCGCATGCGCGGCGAGTTGCCCGCTGACTGGGCCGAGCATGCCGATGCCGTCGTCGCCGAGATTGCCGCCGAGGCCAAGGATGCGGCAACGCGGAAAGCGTCGCAGCGCGCGCTCGAAGGATTTGCGCCGAAGCTGCCGGAGCTCATCGGCGGTTCCGCCGATTTGACGGGCTCGAACAATACCTTTCACTCGGGCTCCAAGGCGATCGCTGGCGCCGATCCGGCCGGCAACTACATCAATTTCGGCGTGCGTGAGTTCGGCATGGCGGCAATCATGAATGGGCTCACGCTTCACGGCGGCTTCGTGCCCTACGGCGGCACGTTTCTGGTGTTCTCCGACTACGCGCGCAATGCGCTGCGCATGGCCGCGCTCATGCAAACGCAGTCAATCTTGGTGCTGACGCACGATTCGATCGGCCTGGGCGAGGACGGTCCGACGCATCAGCCGGTCGAGCATCTCGCGAGCCTGCGAGCGATGCCCAACATGTGGGTCTGGCGGCCGTGCGACGGCGTCGAGACCGCAATCGCCTGGCGCTCGGCGATCGAACGAAGCAATGGTCCGACGAGTCTCGTGCTGACACGCCAGGGCGTGCCGCATATGACCCGCTCGGCCGATCAGCTCGACGTGATTGCACGCGGCGGTTATATCCTCGCCGATACCGAGGGTGAGCCGGAGCTCGTGCTGATCGCGAGCGGCTCAGAGGTCCGTCTGGCCGTCGAGGCGGCGAAGCGTCTGACCGAGGAGGGCCGCCGCGTCCGCGTCGTCTCGATGCCATGCACGCAGGCGTTCGATCTGCAGCCCGAATCCTATCGCGCCAGTGTGCTGCCCCAGACTGGTGCACGGCTCGCAGTCGAGGCCGGTGCGAGCGACTGCTGGTGGCGTTATATCGCCGGCAAAGGTAGCGTGATCGGCATCGATCGATTCGGTCAATCGGCGCCGGCGAAGGATCTATTCGAACACTATGGCTACACGCCCGACGCCGTGACCGACGCGGCACGCAGCCTGCTCGCGTGAGTCGCATCGCGCGACGCGGTCACATGGACTAGGAGAAACAGATGGCAGTGAAGATAGCGATCAATGGATACGGACGAATCGGCAGGATGGTGCTGCGCGCACTGTACGAGGGGCAGCGGCGGGACGAGCTCATGGTCGTCGCTATCAACGATCTCGGTGATGCCAACACGAATGCTCACCTGACGCGTTACGATTCCGCTCACGGCCCGTTTCCCTTTCCCGTCGAGGTCGGCGATGACGAGCTCATCATCGACGGTGACTCTGTGAAGGTCTGTGCCGAGCGCGATCCGGCGAAGTTGCCGTGGAAGGAGCTCGGTGTCGATCTCGTCATGGAGTGCACGGGCTTTTTCGCCTCGAAGGCAAAGGCCTCAGGGCATCTCAAAGCCGGTGCGCGTAAGGTCGTGATCTCGGCGCCGGCCGGCAAAGATGTCGATGCGACTGTCGTCTACGGCGTCAACCACGGAGTGCTTAAGGCCACAGACGAGGTCATCTCCAACGCCTCGTGCACGACGAACTGCCTCGCGCCGCTCGCGAAGGCGCTGCACGAGGCTGTGGGCATCGAGCAGGGGCTCATGACGACGATCCACGCGTACACGAACGATCAGGTCCTCAGCGACGTCTATCACTCCGATCTGCGCAGGGCGCGCTCCGCCACGCAGTCGATGATTCCGACGAAGACGGGCGCCGCAGCCGCCGTCGGCCTCGTGCTCCCGGAGCTCGATGGACGTCTCGACGGATTCGCGATGCGAGTTCCGACGATCAACGTCTCGGTCGTCGATCTCACGTTCACGGCGTCGAAAGCGACGACGGTCGAGGAGGTCAACGCGGCCGTCCGTGAGGCTGCTGAGGGTCCGCTCGAGGGCGTGCTCAGCTATACGGAGGAGCCGCTCGTGTCGATCGACTTCAATCACAACCCGGCGTCGTCGATCCTCGATGCCGGCCTCACGAAAGTGCTCGACGGCAAGCTCGTCAAGGTGTGCTCGTGGTACGACAACGAGTGGGGATTCTCCAATCGCATGCTCGACACAGCCCTGGCGCTGGTCAACGCGAGCTAGGCACATACGACGATGGCGCTTGCAGTCAAGCGCATGACGGATCTCGAGCTCGGCGGGCGTCGAGTGCTGATCCGCGAGGATCTCAATGCACCGATCAAAGACGGGCGTGTCGTCAGCGACAAGCGCCTGCGGGCCGCCGTGCCGACGCTTGAGCTTGCGCTCGCAAGCGGCGCGCGCGTCATGGTGCTCTCGCATCTCGGTCGGCCCAGGGAGGGCCAGTTCGATGCGACCTATTCGCTCGCGCCCGTCGCTGAGGCGCTGAGCGGGCTGCTCGGACGCCCCGTCCCGCTGATCCGAGACTGGCTCGACGGCGAGGCACCCGAGCCCGGTGAGATCGTGCTCTGCGAGAACGTGCGGTTTCTTCCGGGGGAGAAAGCCAACGACGAGGCGCTCGCCAGGCGCATGGCGACGCTCTGCGACGTTTTCGTCATGGACGCCTTCGGCACGGCGCATCGAGCTCAGGCGAGCACGCACGGTGTCGCAAAATTCGCGCCGGCCGCATGCGCCGGGCCGCTGCTCGTCGGCGAGCTCGAAGCACTCGATCGTGCCCTCGGCGATCCGGCCCGCCCGCTCGTCGCCATCGTCGGCGGATCCAAGGTATCGACGAAACTCGAGGTCCTGAGCGCACTCGCCGGCAAGGTCGATGTCCTGATTCCGGGCGGAGGCATCGCGAACACGCTGCTGGCCGCGCGCGGAGCGAACATGGGTCGCTCGCTGTACGAGGCCGATATGCTCGGATTCGCGAGCCAACTGCTCGATGGAGAGTTTGGTGACGTTCGCGTTCCCTTGCCGACCGACGTCGTCGTCGGTCCGAGCCTCGAGGATGATGCCAAGGGCACGGTCAAGGCGATCGCAGAAATAGCCGACGCGGACATGGTGCTCGATATCGGCCCGCAAACCGCTGCGAGCTACGCAGACGAACTCGCCGATGCCGGGACGATTCTGTGGAACGGCCCCGTGGGTGTATTCGAGCATCCGGAGTTCGCAGAAGGTACGAAGCGCGTAGCCGCCGCAGTCGCGGCAAGCCCGGCATTTTCGATCGCCGGCGGCGGCGATACGTTGGCGGCGATCGAGCAGTTCGAGATCACCGATCGAATCTCTTATATCTCCACGGGCGGCGGCGCGTTTCTCGAGTATGTCCAGGGCGAAAAACTGCCGGCCGTCGAAATCTTAGAGGCGCGTGCATAAGCTCGCCTATCTCGCCGGGCGGGCGTTGCGCGCGCGGATCGAAGTAGCGGTTGCTGCGACTTAAGCTCCGCGTGTAGCCACTGTGCGTAAGGATTTGACCAACCGCTTGCGCCCTATCCCGGCCCTGGCTCGTCCAGACGCCCTTGGGCTCGAGCTTCGCTCGACCCATAGAATTTGCGATGGGTCTTCCTCCAGCCCGGCGCCCAAGTACCTCGATATTTCGCCATCATCCCGAGTCCCGACGCGATATGCGGGCTGACGTTGCTGCTCCCGATTTAACCTCTCCTGAGATCAGGACATTGCTCGACGCGTTCGAGTGCGCCCTCGAGGCTGCGTCCCCGTTCAATTGTATGCGCCTGGGTCCTCAGGACTTCGGCGACGCCGGCACGCTCGTGATCGGCGCCGGAAAAGCGGCTGCGGCGATGGCCGTCGCGTTCAGCGCCGTGGCGCCCGGCAACGTCCGCGGACTGGTCGTGACGCGATACGGTCACGGGCTCGAGGACGGCGAGGACACTGGCGAGATCGAAGTTGTCGAGGCCGGCCATCCCGCACCTGACGCCGCAAGCCTGGGCGCCGCCGATCGAGTGCTCGCGCTCGTCGACTCGATGCGGCCCTCCGAGGCCTTATGGGTCCTGATGTCCGGAGGCGCATCCGCGCTGCTCGCTGCGCCGCTGCCCGGGATCACGCTCGAGCACAAACGCGAAGCGGCCGGATGCCTCATGCACGCCGGCGCCGACATTCGCGAGATCAATGCCGTGCGCAAGCATTTGTCCGGTATCAAGGGCGGTCGGCTCGCCGCACGTGCGCATCCCGCGCGCGTCAACACGCTGGCGATATCCGATGTGCCGGGTGACCAACTTGCGGATATCGGCTCGGGCCCGACGACGCCGGATCCGACCACCCAGGCACAGGCGCTCGAGATTCTCGAGCGCTACGGTTGTCCGATCGATGCGGCTGTGCGCGCTGTTCTGACGGCGCCACAGAACGAGACACCCAAACCGGGCGATCCGGCGTTCGCGCGCGACACTGCCCAGATCATCGCAACAGCAAGCACCGCGCTCGATGCGGCGCAGCGCCTGCTCGAGTCACAGGGCTACCGAGTGACTCGGCTCGGCGACAATCTCGACGACCTGGCTCGCGAGCTGGGGGCAGCGCATGCACGGCTTGCCCTGACGGCAGCCGACGGCGGTGGCCGCCATGCGTTTCTGTCCGGCGGTGAAACACGCGTCGTCGTCACGAACACGGCCGCGCGCGGTGGGCGCAATCTCGAGTACCTCGCCGCGCTCGGCCGGGGGCTTGCGGGTAGGAACGGCATCTTTGCGCTCGCCGCCGATACCGACGGTATCGACGGCAACGGCGATCATGCAGGCGGCATCGTCACGCCTGATCTCACCTCACGAGGCCGGGCACGCGGCAGCGACCTTGCGCAAGCGCTCGCGAACAACAGTACCTACGATTATTTCGATCAGTGTAAGCTCCTCGTACGGACGGGTCCGACACGGACCAACGTCAATGACTTTCGATTGATTCTCGTCGATACCACCGTGCCGGAGTGATGCTTTGAGCAAGCCAACGAGACGTCCACACCGCCGCCGAACGAAAATCGTAGCTACGCTCGGTCCGGCCACCGATGACGCTGACGTGCTGGAGGCGCTCATCGACGCAGGCGCCGATGTGCTGCGTATCAATTTTTCGCACGGTTCCGAAGCCGAGCAGCGAGAGCGCGTCAAAATCGTTCGCGATACGGCAAAGCGCGTCGGCACCAACGTCGCGATCATGGGGGACTTGCAGGGCCCGAAGATTCGCATTGAATCTTTCGCGGCCGGTTTCGCGATGCTCGAGCCGGGGCAGGAGTTCGTGCTCGACACGGAGATGGATCCCGCCGGCGGCAATCCGACGGCAGTGGGCGTCGCGTATAAAAAGCTCGTCGAAGACGTTGCGCCGGGTGATGTGCTGTTGCTCGACGATGGGCAGATCGTGCTCGAGGTCCGCGAGGTCAACGCGAGCCGTGTTCACACTACGGTGCTCGAGGGCGGCAAGCTCGCAGACAACAAGGGGCTCAACAAGTCGGGCGGCGGGCTCTCAGCGCCCGCGCTGACCGACAAGGACCGAGCCGACATCAAGCTCGCTGCTGAGCTCGGTTTCGATTTCGTCTCGGTATCGTTCGCCCGAAAAGCCAGGGACATTCGCGAGGCGCGGGAGCTCGTGCGCGCCGCTAACGGCCACGCACACATCGTCGCAAAAATCGAACGCGCCGAGGCCGTGAAGAACATCAACAAAATCATCGCGGCCAGTGACGTCATTATGGTTGCGCGGGGCGATCTGGCCGTCGAGGTCGGCTATGCCGCGCTGACGGGTTTGCAGAAAGGTCTAATCCGCCGTACGCGAATGCACAATAAGGTATCGATTACGGCGACACAGATGCTCGAATCGATGATCCATCAGGCCTCCCCGACACGCGCCGAGGTGTCCGACGTCGCCAACGCCGTCATGGACGGAACGGACGCGGTCATGCTCTCGGCCGAGACTGCCGTCGGAAACTATCCCGTGCAGGCCGTGCGCACGATGAGTGAGCTATGCATGGGTGCCGAGAAACACGAAAGCTTCCGTCGCGCCAGGAACCAACGCCTCGATGATGTCTTCGAGCACGTTGATGAAGCAATCGCCATGGCAGCAATGTACGTAGCTAATCACTTCAGGGTCATGGCCATCATCGCCCTGACGGAGTCCGGCACTACGACGTTGTGGATGTCGCGCGTGCGGACCGATATCCCGATCTACGCTTTCACTCGTCACGAATCGACACGCAATCGTGTGCGCCTGTATCGCGGCGTATATGCGGCAACCTTCGACGTCGTGCATACGCAGGCCGACAACGTGTACCTCGAGGCATTTCGCGTGTTGCACGAGCAGGGCGCTATCGCTGCCGGCGACCTCGTGCTCTTCACGACGGGCGACGTGCGCGGTGTCGAGGGCCGGACAAACACGCTACAGATCATCGAGGTGCCCGAGGAGATCGGCACGCGCACGGGCAGTGGCTGAGGGACTCAAGAAGGCCCTGGTTCTGCCGGGTGCGGGCGCTCGCGGCGCCTATCAGGTCGGCGTCCTCAAAGCGGTCGCGCGCATACTGCCGCGCCACGCGCGTAATCCGTTTGCCGTAATCGCCGGCACATCAGCTGGTGCGATCAACGCTGCAGTGCTCGCGAGCCGTGCATCGAACTTCAATGTAGCTGTCGCCGAGATGGAACGGGTCTGGGCGAATTTTGAGGCCGAGCAGGTCTACCGGACCGACACCTGGACCATGCTCAAATCGAGCTTACATTGGCTCGCCGCGCTGGTATTCGGCGGGCTCGGTGTGCGCAATCCGCATTTTCTTCTCGACAACAGCCCATTGCGCGAGCTGCTCGAGCACAACATCAACTTCGACCATATTCAGCGTGCCGTCGACCGCGGCTACCTCGACGCGCTCGCCGTGACGGCATCCGCTTATACGTCCTCGCGCTCGGTGACGTTCTTCCAGGGCGCAGAGCGATTGCAGCCGTGGGCGCGCGTCCGGCGTGTCGGGCGTCCGGGGCGTATCGGGGTCGAGCACCTCATGGCGAGTGCGGCCGTGCCATTCGTTTTCTCGCCGGTCAAGATCGGCGGCGAGTACTACGGAGACGGTGCGATGCGCCAGCGGGCTCCGCTGAGCCCGGCCGTCCATCTCGGCGCCGACCGCATGCTCGTGATCGGCGTGCGCGACGAGCACCCCGACCAGGAACCGCCCGAGGGCGCCGGCGAGGAGATGCCGACGCTGGCTCATCTGGCCGGCTATATGCTCGACACATTATTTATGGACGGTCTCTACGCCGATCTCGAGCGCATCAGCCGGCTCAACGCGATCATCGACCAACTGCCGGAAGCATCGTTGACCGGGCCCGTCAAGCGGCTCAGGGTTCTCGAGACGCTCCTCATCGTGCCCACAGCGGATTTGCGGACTGTGGCCGCACGGCATGCACACGAGTTACCGTTGGCGGTGCGGCTGCTGCTCGGCGGTCTCGGCGCGCGCAGCCAGGGCGGTCAGCAGCTAATCAGCTATCTCCTCTTCGAATCGGGTTACACGCGCGAGCTCATCGACATGGGCTATCGCGACGGGATGGAGATGGAGGACGATCTGCGCGCGTTTCTGTTCGATCAGCCGACCGATACGCTCAACACCCGCTTCGATCTCAAGCGCGACCTGCTCTTCGAGATCCCCTAGCCCAGTTCGTGGTGGCGCGTCTTAATTGGTGCGTATTTACCTTCGAGTCTTTCGGCGACCCGGTCGGCGATGTAGACGGAACGGTGCTGGCCGCCCGTGCAGCCAATCGCGATCGTGAGATATTTGCGCTGGAAGTTCTGATAGTAAGGAATCCATTTTTCTAGAAACGCGGTGATGTCCGTAATCATCGCATCGACCTCAGGTTCCGCCTCGAAGAATTCCTTGATAGGTGCGTCTCTGCCGCACAGGTGCCGTAGCGAAGGCTCCCAATAGGGGTTCGGCAGACAGCGAACGTCGAAAACGAAATCAGCTTCGGCAGGCAGGCCATGTTTGTAGCCGAAAGACTCGATGAGTATCGAGAGCCTGTCCACGTCCCGCCCGCCAACCCGCCCGCGGACCTGGTCGCGCAGATCGTAAACCGTCGTCTGGCTGGTATCGATGATGAGATCGGCCATATCGATGATCGGGCTCAACAGCTTTCTCTCGGCCGCAACAGCCTCGACGAGCCCGAGTTTGTCGCCTGTGAGCGGATGCTTGCGGCGCGTCTCGCTGAAACGCGTTAGCAAGATGTCGTCGTCGGCGTGAAGGAACACGAGCTCACAGTCGATCCCGCTACCGCGTACCTCGCGGATGAGCGGCGGCAGCTCGGCTAAATCGGGCACATTGCGCGCGTCCAGGCCGAGCGCTACGAATTCGTAAGCAGGATCCTTGCGGGGCAGGATATCGCGGGTAAAAGACTGCACGAGTGCGACCGGGATATTGTCGATGCAGTAGTATCCGAGATCCTCGAGCACGTTCAGCGCGACACTCTTTCCCGAGCCCGATAGACCGCTGACGATGATGAGCCGCATGGCTCGCTCCTCCCGATCAAATGTTGATTCTTCGGTAGACCGCTGTCAGAGAATCGGTAAGCAGCGCGTAGAGATCCTCGGGTCTATCGGTTTGCCGCAGCTGCTCTTGCAATATTGGATCGCGTAAATGCTCTATGAGTTGCCGGAGATTGTCGATTTCATTGTCGCTGCAATCCAGCGGCATGAGCAAGCCGAATAGGAGATCGACTGCGTTGCCGTCGGAAGCCTCGAAGTCGACGCCCTCACCCAGGCGCAGGAACGCGCCACGGCTTCGTTCAATACCTTCGATGCGCGCGTGTGGCATCGCCACCGAATCGCCGAGCGCCGTCGAGCCGAGTCGCTCGCGGTTGACGAGCCCGTCGAGAATGACACCCGGCTTTAGATCTTCGCTGCCTTCGGCAAGTGTCGTGCTGAGCAGGTCGAGCGCCTGTTTCTTGCTGCTCGCCTGCGGCTCGTATCGCACGCATTGAGGCTCCAATAGCTCTGAGACGTTCATGACGGTCCGATCATCGGGGGGATTATGAGAAGGTCGTTGTTTCCTGGCTCATGGCAGCGGGCCTGCTCGCCTGCGTTCGCTCGAGGACGGGATATTCATACCCTCACGGTACTTCGCGACCGTCCGCCGGGCGACCTTAATACCCTGCTCGGAGAGCATCTTTGCGAGCTGATTGTCGCTCAGGGGCTTGCCCGGCTGCTCCGCACCGATAAGTTTCTTAATCTTTGCGCGCACGGCAGTCGAGGACTGCTCGCCGTCCTCGCTCGTAAGGTGACTGGAGAAGAAATAGCGGAATTCGAAGATTCCCCGCGGCGTATGCATGTATTTATTGGTCGTGACACGCGACACGGTCGATTCGTGCATGTCGATAGCCTCGGCGATGTCCTTGAGAACCATCGGTCGCATATGCTCCTCGCCGTGCTCGAGAAACTCGGTCTGCCGCTGAACGATCGTCAGCGCAACCTTGAGCAACGTTTCATTGCGTATTTCCAGACTGCGAATCAGCCAACGCGCCTCTTGAAGCTGTGTTCTCAGGACATCGTAGTCTCCCGCGCGTCCGAGGGAGTTCGCGTAACTCTGGTTTACGCGCAGCGGCGGCGCCATGGAGTGGTTGAGCTCCACGGTCCAGACCCCGTCTGCGCGTCTGACGTAGACGTCTGGAATGACGTAGTCGGAAGCTGGTGCGTAAATTGCGGCGCCAGGTCGCGGATGACAGGCACGCACGAGCGCTATCGCGTCGTGTAGCTCGTCGTCGGAAACATTCAGACGCCGACGCAGGGCACTGATCTGATGCTCGGCAACGAGCTCGAGGCAGTCCGCCGCAACGCGCTTTGCGAGCTCCAGGCCTGGGGTGTCCGATGCGAGCTGCGCGAGCTGTAGCAGCACGCACTCGCTGACGGAGCGCGCGCCGACCCCGGTGGGATCGAGCCGCTGGATCAGAGACAGCGTCTCTTCGATTTCCTCGATCGTGCACTCGACATCCGGCTGCAGCGTTGAACGCACGGTTTCCAAGTCGTCGGTCACATAACCATCGTCGTTGATCGCATCTATGAGCGCGTGGCCGATTGCCTGAGCGCGGGCATCGAGGTGCTCGAGCCCCAGCTGCCACAGCAGATGCTCGTGCAGCGTCTCTCCGGAGAGATCGGCAAAATCTTGTTGGCCGCGAGGCTCGAAATTGCTGGCACCGGAGCCGATGCCGACTTTGGCATCGGCAGTCTGACGGTCGGCCCATTCGGCCTCGACGGCAACGGCGATCTCGTCGCGTTCCTCTTGTGCGTCCGCTGTTGCGTCCGTCTCCGCCTCGGCGGTCAGCTCGTGCTCGTCGACCTCGAGCATGACGTTTTCGTCCAGGGCCTGCTGGATCTGTGTCTGCAGCTCCATGACCGGTAGCTGTAGCAGACGAATCGCCTGCTGCAGCTGGGGTGTCATCGTGAGCTGCTGCGAGAGCCTCAGCTGCAGAGAGGGCTTCAACATGACGGGAATTTTAACCTACAGAGAGAAGCCTTCTCCTAGATAAACTTCACGGACCTTCTGATCGGCGAGGATTTCCTCCGGAGCGCCCGAGGCCATGAGCTTGCCGTTATGCAGAATGTAAGCGTGGCCACAGATGCCGAGCGTCTCGCGGACATTATGGTCGGTAATCAACACACCGATGCCCCGCTCGGTCAGCTGACGAATGATTCGCTGGATATCGATGACCGATATCGGGTCGACGCCGGCGAAGGGCTCATCGAGCAGCACGAATTTCGGTTCGGCGGCCAGCGCCCGGGCGATCTCGACACGTCGGCGCTCGCCACCGGACAGGGCGATGCCGAGGCTGTCGCGCACGTGCGCGATATGCAGCTCCTCGAGCAGCTCCTCGAGGACCGAGTGCCGTGTGCCGCGATCGAGGTCTGCGCGCGTCTGCAGAATCGCACGGATGTTATCGGCAACGGTGAGCTTGCGGAATACGGATGCTTCCTGAGGCAAATAGCCGAGCCCTCGGCGGGCGCGGCTATGCACAGGCAGGTGAGTGATGTCGAAGCCGTCGAGAATGATCTTGCCGCGATCGCAGCGGATCAGACCGACGATCATGTAGAAAGCGGTCGTCTTACCCGCACCGTTCGGTCCGAGCAATCCGACGACCTGGCCGCTTTTGATGTTCAGGGAAAGATCGCTGACCACTTCTCGAGAACGGTAGCGTTTGGCGATCCCGAGCGCCGAGAGCTCATTCATGGCGCGGGCGAGCTTTCGCGCTCTTCGTCCTCTTCGTTACGCGGCACGATCGTGATGACGACAGGTTCCCCGCAGTCAGAAGATCCGGAGGTCAGCTTCTCCTGCGCGAGGTCGTAGACCAGATCGCAGCCGCGAAATTCATTCTGCCCGCTCGCGAACCACGCACTGTCGAGCATGCGCATGATCTGCGCAGCATTGTCGTATACGAGACGCGCTGCGCCGCCGCGAACGGGCTCTGCATCGGTATCGCCGAGATCTTCCAGCGTGGCCGGATCGCCAACTAGCTCGGCCGATTGCAGCTCATTGTCGATGAAAGTCATCAGGGCACTGTCCGCGTTGATGCGTGCCGATTCGACTGTGAACGTCACGTTGCCCGTAAATCGCCATTCGCCTTCTTCGAAGTCGAGCCCCGTCGCGACTGCCTCGTCGGCGCTGATAGACATGTCGCCCTGGGAGATCGTGAGCCGTCGAAACTCGACTCTGTTGGTTTGACGGTCGAACGAAGACGATTCCGCATCGAGCGCGATCGGCAGTGGATCGTCCTGAGCCCCCGCGGCGGACAAGACAGACATTAGCAGAGCGGCGCCGAGCAGCTGGAGCCTATCGATGGAATTGGCCATGCACACTCGATTCTAGTTCCAGTTGGTCGTCCTGCAAGTTGGCGCTCATGCCGACAGCGTCGAGCCGCTCCTCTCCGAGCACGAGGCTGACCGTCGTGTCGGTGGTCGCGAGAAACTCGTCCGGCGCAAATCGGAGTCGCGGCGCCCGGATGATCGTGGGCTCGCGACGATCGTCCGGAATCGAGCTCAGCTGGACTTCACCGCTGAGCTCAATGTAACGCTCATCGTTCGGAATTACACCGCTCTCGGCGCTGACCTCCCAGGGCACGTCAGTCGTCGGGCTGTAGCGAACGTATACGCCGCTCAATAACGTTTGATTCTGATCGGGACGTTCCTCGATAGCCTCGGCCACTATTTCATAGAGGACGCTGCCATCGACGTCCATTACCTTGATCGCGGCGTCTCGGAGGTAGTAGCCGAGCGGAGCCGGGGGGGCGTCGTCGGCGCCAAGATCGGGCACGGCCGTGTCCCGGCTCCAGAACCAGCTTGCGATCGCCGCAGCTCCGAGGAGTGAGAAGCCGAGCGCGTTGCGGTAATTCAGATACATCGATGAAATCAGGTCGCGAGTGCCTGCCAGGCGATGATGGCATGATAGATCGCGAACGAGCCGAGCATTGCGACTCCGGCGGTTCGACCGAGCTGTCCTCTATTTCTTCTGCGATTGTACGTTAGGACGAACACGGCCAGCGTCATTCCGGCCATGACGGGATAATGCACGCTCAGGACACCGGGCTCGAATCGGTGTGGTGCGATGATACCGGCGATGCCGATGACGGCGAGAAGATTGAAAATATTCGAGCCGATGACGTTGCCGAGGACGAGGTCAGGCTCGTTCTTGCGTGCGCCGGCGATCGAGACGGCGAGCTCCGGGAGGCTCGTGCCGACGGCGACGATCGTCAGGCCGATGATGACCTCGCTGATGCCGAGCGCCCGCGCCGCACGCTCCCCGCCGAAGACGAGCATCTCCGCGCCGAACAGGAGAGCTGTCAGCCCGACGGCGAGCCCGAGCACGGCTTTGCCCATCGGCACGTTTTCGGGAATCTCTGCCTCGTACTCGGCGCGCAACGGATCGAGAACGCTCGCGCGAAAGCTCAGTAACGTGAGCCAGTAAATCACGCCGCCGAGACTCAACAGCAGGATGACGCTGTCGATGACCCCGAGCTCGCCGTCGACGAACAACACCAGCGGCGCAAACGTTACCGCGAGCATGGCAGGAAGCTCGCGCCGAAGCGTTTTCGAGGTGGCGATGAGCGGTTGGATCAGTACCGCAGAGCCGAGCACGAGACCCAGGTTTGCGATGTTCGAGCCGACGGCATTGCCGATTGCGAGGCCCGGCGTTCCGGAGTGTGCCGCCAACGCCGAGACGAGCATCTCGGGTGCCGAGGTTGCGAATCCCACGACGGTGACGCCGATGATAATCGGCGAGACACCGAGATCACGGGCTGTTGCCGATGCGCCGACGATAAAGCGATCTCCACCCCAGGCAAGCAGGGCGAGGCCAATGGCCATTGAGCTTAGTATTGTCAGCATTTGTCGTTATCGATATACCCGCGGAGGGCGCATCGGAGGGCTCGCGGCAAATTGTAGAGCCTAGCCCGCGATCTCGCACGGTGGGGGACGTCGGGCTGGGGCATTCGTCGTCGGACTTCGCCTCCATTGAGGCTCGGAGAGCCGGCGCGCATCGCTCGACCGGGGCTTGCGGGTATTGCGGTTTTCTGCCGTGGGTTAGACTGCACTGTTCGTGATGCTCGAGGAACGCTCATGGATCCCAATGAAATCGCAGGCCTTATAGAGCAGGGCCTGCCGCAGGCCAAAGTCGAGGTCACAACCGACGGGCAGGGCCACTATCTCGCGCTCGTCATCTCCGAGGACTTCGCCGGCAAACGCAGTCTGCAGCGGCATCAGATGGTCTATGCGACGCTCGGTACGCGCGTTGGTAACGAGATCCATGCGCTTGCGCTCAAGACCTTGACGCCCGAAGAAGCCGCGCCGGACGCCGGCGCTTAAGACCGCAACCACTTGGACAGACTCGAAATTCACGGCGGTCAGCGTCTCGAAGGCGAAATCTATGTCTCCGGGGCCAAAAACGCCACGTTACCGATTCTCGCAGCCGCGCTGCTCGGCGACGGACCCGTCGTGCTCGAGAAGGTCCCGCATCTCAACGACGTCACGACTACCGTCAAGCTCCTGCGTCGCATGGGCGTGGAGATCATCTTTCACGACGGCGTGCGGCTGGAGGTCGACCCGCGCGGCGTCAAGGACCTCGTAGCACCGTACGAGCTAGTCAAGACCATGCGCGCCTCGATACTCGTGCTCGGGCCGCTGCTCGCGCGCTTCGGCCGTGCCGACGTCTCGTTGCCGGGCGGGTGCGCCATCGGTGCGCGACCCGTCGACCTGCATGTGTCCGGTTTGCGCGCGATGGGTGCGGACATAACGATCGAAGACGGCTATATCCGCGCGCGAGCCGATCGGCTCAACGGCGCTCGACTGGTCCTGGATACTGTCTCGGTGACCGGCACGGAAAATCTCATGATGGCCGCCACGCTGGCTCGCGGAGAGACCGTCATCGAGAACGCCGCGCGGGAGCCGGAAGTCATCGATCTGGCGAACTTCCTTATTAAGATGGGCGCGAGTATCGACGGTGCCGGTACGGATACCATACGTATCCAGGGCGTAGAGTCGCTCGCCGGTACCGAGTATGCCGTCTTGCCGGATCGTATCGAGACCGGCACCTATCTCGTTGCCGGGGCGATAACCGGCGGTCGTGTGAAGATCAACCACACTTGTCCCGAGCATCTCGACGCCGTGCTCGCGAAGCTCGTCGAAGCGGGTGCCGATATCGAAACCGGGCCGGACTGGATCGTGCTCGACATGGCCGGGCGGCGGCCGCGCGCCGTCGATGTGCGCACCGCCCCCTATCCCGCGTTTCCGACCGACATGCAGGCGCAAT
>JBFJXA010000002.1:0-42580 GCA_041623375.1 Gammaproteobacteria bacterium
CATTGCGACGATCACGATCGCAAAGCCGGCGTAGATCGCCTCGGCGCGGGTCGCGCCGGCGACGAATTGCGCGAAGAGCTTGCCGATCACGGCCCAGCTACCGCCGGCGAGCACGCCGCCGAGCAGCGCGCTGCGGAGCCTGACGGACGTGTTGGGGATGAACGCATACAAGAACGTGAACGCCCCGATCACGAGCAAATAGGGCATCGCCTGGGTCAGCATGACGATCAGGCTGCCTAGCGGCGCCACTTCCTGAAGACGCGCGACCAGAGCCGTGCTCGCGACGGTCGCCGTCATACCCATGGCAATCATCATGACCAACGGGCCGACGAGCAGCACGCTGAGATACTCGCTGAAGCGGCGTCCAAAGCTACGGGGCCTGTCGACGCGCCAGACGAAATTGAAGCTGTCTTCGAATTTCTGAGCCATCGATAGCGCGGCGTAGAGCAGGAGACCGAGACCGACGCCGGCCAGCGTCGAGCCGCTGATGTTGTCGACGAAGGTGATGATGTTTGCCGTGAGCTCTTCGGCTCGCGGTCCGAGCGGCATGAGAAAGCTCAACAGTAGCGGCTCCATGCGACGGTGGAAGCCGAATCCCTTGAGCACGGAAAAGCTCAACGCAAGCAGTGGGACGACCGCCAGAATCGTCGTATAGACGAGGCTCATGGCTCTGAGCTTGAGCTCCCCCGAGCCGAGCTCGCGGATCAACGCGAATGCGTATCGGCCCACGATGCGCGGGACGCGCTCGAGGGCGTTAGCGGGTAACGTCTCGGGCCAGAGCCAGGCATCGATGCGTTGCTTGAGCTGTTCCATGACTCCGGATGTGTCCGGCTAACCGGTGAGGCGCTCGAGTGCCTCGAGGTACTTTTCGCGCGTTCGCGTGACGACGACTTCGGGTAGACGTGGTCCGGGCGCTTGCTTGTTCCAGTCGAGCGTCTCGAGATAGTCGCGCACGTATTGCTTGTCGAAGCTCTGTGGCGAGGCACCGGGCGCGTAGCTGTCGAGCGGCCAGAAACGCGATGAGTCGGGCGTGAACAGCTCATCGATGAGCACGAGGCGGCCGTCATTGTCCAGGCCGAATTCGAACTTCGTGTCGGCAACGATGATGCCGCGCTCGCGCGCGTGCTTCGAAGCTCGCGCATAGAGCGCTTGCGAGACGTCGTGGATCTGCCGCGTGAGCTCGGTGCCGAGCAGCGCCTCGACGTCCTTGAGCGTGATGTTTTCGTCGTGGGAGCCCGGCTCGGCCTTCGTGCTCGGTGTGAAGATCGGCTCGCGTAGCTGCTCAGCCAGCTCGAGGCCCGGCGGGAGCTCCACGCCGCTGACACGCCCGGTGGCGCAGTAGTCTTTCCAGCCGGAGCCGATCAGATAGCCTCGGATGACTGCTTCGACCGGTAACGGCTCGAGCTTGCGCACGACGACAGCGCGGTCCTCGAATAGCTCGCGATCGGCCTCGTCGGTCAACACGTCAGCGGCCCGGATCGAAGCCAGGTGGTTCGGAACGACGTCTGCGAGTTTATCGAACCAAAAATTCGAGATCGCCGTGAGCACAATGCCTTTTCCAGGGATCGGATCGGGCAATATCACGTCGAATGCCGAAATGCGATCGGAAGCGACGATGAGCAAATGCTCGTCGTCGACGCGATAGATATCGCGTACCTTGCCCCGCGCGACCAGGTCGAGACTTTGGATATTCGATTCGTAGACGGCCGGGCTCTGCGGCTCACTCATGTCGGCTCTGGTCCTTGTGGCTTGAATGCCCTGCGGCTGGAATAATAGCGCGCAACCGCATGGGCTAGCTTGTGTGTCGGTTTGCCGGGGTCGGGGGATTGGCAGGGGCGAAAGCTCTCCGAAAGTGCGATGATGACCGTTCTGAGCCGCTTCGATCAACATTTCGTGCCGAACCCGCAGTGCGGATCTGCACTGCCTTTGCGCGTCGAGCATGCCGAGAGCTTCGGTGCAGTGGGCAGGTAAGGCTTTCGGCGGCATTGTCGGCCTCATCGCAGGCGGGCCAATCGGCTCGTTGCTCGGCCTCGTGCTCGGTCACCAGTTCGATCAGGGTTTTGGCGATCGTCTCGGGGGCGCGCGCAGTCGCGGTTCGGCTCGCACACGCCGCCTGTTCTTCGAGACCACGTTCGGCGTCATGGGCCACATCGCCAAGTCTGATGGACGCGTCTCCGAGAAAGAAATCCGCGCTGCGCGGCGCATCATGCACGGCATGGCGCTGTCGCCAGAGCAGGTTACGCTCGCAATAGAGCACTTTACGCGCGGTAAGAGTCCCGCGTTTCGACTCAACGAGGCTGTCGATCAGCTCTCCAGAGCGCTCGGCGGCCGACGCGACCTCATTCGCGCGTTCGTCGAAATTCAGCTCCAGGCCCTCGTGGCGAGCGGCGGTCTCGACCGCGCCAAGCGGGATCTACTCTGGACGATTGCGCGTCGACTCGGCATGGGGCGGGTCGAGCTCGCGCAGATCGAGGCACTCGTGCGCGCTCAGCAGGCCTCGGCGGGCTCCGGCCAACGCCGCATCGAAGATATCGAGCAGGCGTATCGCGTGCTCGGCGTTGCGCGCGATGCGCCGATACAGGACATCAAGCTCGCTTACCGCCGGCTCATGAACCAGCATCATCCGGATAAGCTCGTTTCGCGAGGGCTACCGGAGTCGATGAAGGCCAATGCCGAGCAGAAGACACGCGAGATCCGCGCCGCTTACGATCAGATCAAGGCGCAGCGAGACTTCAGCTGAGCGGCTCGCAGACTCGGGCGCTCGCGTTCAGGCTTGTCGCCGTAATGCAGACTCCGGACGCGGCTTCGGTGCTTCGCGGCGCGCATTGAACACGACGATCGTCTTGCCGTTGGCTTTAACGAGGCCCTGTTCCTCCAACACCTTGAGCACGCGGCCGGCCATTTCCCGTGAGCAGCCGACCAGTCGGGATAGCTCCTGACGAGAAACCTTGATCTGCATGCCCTCCGGATGTGTCATGGCGTCGGGCTCATTACACAGATCCATGATCGCGTGAGCGACCCGACCGGTGACGTCGACGAAGGCGAGGTCGCCGAGCTTGCGGTTGGTTCTGTCGAGGCGTGTCGCGAGCTGAGTCGCGAGCTCGAAGATCAGACCCGGGCTTTCCGAGGCGATCTGCCGGAACCTCGGGTAGGTCATCTCGGCGATCTCGCTCTCCGTGCGCGTGCGCACCCACGCGCTGCGCGTCGGCTGCTCGTAGAAAAGGCCCATCTCGCCGAAGAACTGTCCCTTGTTCAGATAGGCGAGGACCATCTCATTGCCGTCCTCGTCTTCGATCATGACCTCTACGGACCCATCGACGATGTAGTACATGACGTCTGGCAAGTCGCCAGCGTGAATCATTACGGATTTGGCAGGAATTGTTCTGACGCGACAATAGCTCAGGAAACGGTTGATCGCAGGAACATCACTCAACGGTCGAACGACTTCATCCATGGGTCCACACTCCTGTTTGACGTAATGATGTATTTAATCAATTTACCGGGAACTGACAAGGAAGTTATGGCCCAGGTTGTGACACGGTTCACACCTTGGCTGCGACACGGCGCAAGATTTCGCCTCCGAGGGCCATTGCCGATCGTGCAGCCGCAGGCAGGTCGATACCCCCCGCGAGACGCGCCGTCGTGCCATGATGCGACTCATCGCTGGCCATTTGCTCGAGGATTGCGACGCTCTTCTCATCTGCCTTCGGCAGCCGATCGAGATGGTCATGAATATGCGCTTCGACCTGTCTTTCAGTCTCGGCGATGAAGCCGAGACTGATACGGTCGCCGGCTGCGCCGGCAACGAGGCCGAGCGTAAACGCGCCGGCGTACCAGATCGGGGTCAACGCGCTCGGACGGGCACCGAGCTCGTCGAGCCGCTCTCGACACCATGCGAGGTGATCCTGCTCCTCGCGACCGGCTTGGATGAGATGCTCTCGGGTCGCGGCGGTTCGGGCGAGCACGGCCTGGCCGCTGTAGAGCGCTTGAGCCGCAATCTCGCCGGCATGGTTGACGCGCATGAGCTCGACGCTCGCTGCGCGCTCTTGCGCGTCGAGATCGGGCTCGGGCATGGATTGCGTCGGTGACGGCCGCGCCGCGCGCGCCGGTCCTGCCACGGTTCGCAGCGCTTCGTCGGCTGCCCCGATGAGGCGGTCTGACCAGGTGCTGCCTCGCGTCATCCCGCGATTATAGACGGTCCCGCCCCGCGGGTATCGGCGCCGCTCGCCGCTTGCCACCACCCGGTGAGGCACGTAGAATTTCGCCTCTTTAGTCGGCGGCGATGCCGCCGCTCGGGCAACACATGAAGACATTCTCAGCCAAGCCGGCGGAAGTCCGGCGCGATTGGTATCTCGTCGACGCCGACGGCAAGACGCTCGGGCGCCTCGCGACCGAGATCGCTCGGCGCCTGCGCGGCAAGCACAAAGCCGAATACACGCCTCACGTGGATACCGGCGACTACATCGTCGTCGTCAACGCGGAGAAGATCCGTGTCACGGGCCGCAAGCTCAAGGACAAGCTTTACCATCGGCACACGGGCTACATCGGCAACCTCAAAACCGAGTCTCTGGAGCAGCTGCTCGATCGGGCGCCGGAGCGTGTGCTTACGCAGGCCGTCAAGGGCATGCTGCCGCGCAACACGCTGGGCCGCCAGATGCTCAGCAAGCTCAGGGTCGTGCGTGGGCCCGAGCACCCGCATCAGGCACAACAGCCGCTGCCGCTGGAGCTTTAGGAACGTATAACGATATGGCTAAGGATATTTATTACGGCACCGGTCGTCGCAAAACCTCGGCGGCGCGCGTCTTTCTGCGTCCGGGCGCCGGCGAAATCAAGGTCAATGGCCGGTCGTTGGATAGGTTTTTCGGTCGCGAGACTGCGCGCATGATCGTACGCCAGCCGCTGCAGCTCGCCCAGCTCGAGGATCGCTTCGATATCCAGGTCAGCGTGCAGGGCGGCGGCACAACGGGTCAGGCAGGCGCGATTCGCCACGGCATCACGCGCGCGCTGATCGACTACGACGAGACGTTGAAACAGCCGCTGCGCAAGGCAGGCTTCGTCACGCGCGACGCGCGTGAGGTCGAGCGCAAGAAGGTCGGCCTGCGTAAGGCCCGGCGCGCGACACAGTACTCCAAGCGCTAGCCACACAGACTCCCCCCACGGAACGCACGCCCGCGGCCGCTCGAGCGGGCTTACGGTTCTCGCGTCTGCAGTTGCTCGACGAGATGGCTCGCTTCGGCAGCAATTTGCTCCTGCAATTGCTGCACTTGCGCCATCCCTGGCGGTCGCTGCGCTTTAGTGCTCGTCTAGCAACTGCAGACGCGAGAATTTGAACGGCGGGCGGGTGACGGAAGGTCTCCGCTCAAATCTGGGGGCGAGCCCTTCGCCATTCCTCGCAGTCCGGTTAAGATAGCCGGGCGACCCGTGCGACTGGGGGATCGTCTAGTGGTAGGACTGCGGACTCTGACTCCGCCAGCGGGGGTTCGAATCCCTCTCCCCCAGCCAACTTTATCAGTCGGCGCCACGCGTTCTGCCTGGCACCTCAGCCGATGACCGTAATTCCGTCTTCGCCGCCGACGAGCAACACGTCGGCGCCGCGCTGGGCGAAGAGCCCGACGGTGACGACGCCCGGAATCTGATTCAGAGCCGATTCCAGCTTTACGGGGCTCTCAATCGTAAGGTTGTGGACGTCGATGATCTGATTGCCGTTGTCGGTGACGACGCCTTCGCGCCACTCGGGCTGACCGCCGGCTTTGACGATCTGCCTCGCGACATAGGATCGGGCCAGCGGAATGACCTCGATGGGCAGCGGAAATCTGCCGAGCATGCCGACGAGCTTCGAATCGTCGACGATGCAGACAAAGCGTCGCGCGGCACCGGCGAGGACTTTTTCGCGCGTCAATGCGCCGCCGCCGCCCTTGATGAGATGCAGATGACGGGTTGCCTCGTCCGCGCCGTCCACGTAGAGATCCAGATCGCCGATCGAGTTTAGGTCGGTCACCGCGATTCCCGCGGTCTCGAGCTTCTCGGTCGAGGCGTTGGAGCTCGATGCAACGGCTCTGAGCCGGGGTGCGTTCCGGGCTAGCGCTGCGATGAAGAAGTCGACCGTGCTACCCGTTCCGACCCCGAGGGCCATCCCATCCTCGACATACGGAAGCGCGGCCTCCGCTACCACGCGCTTCTTCTCGTCCTGGTTCATTGCGACGTCTCCAAAAAAAGTGCCCGCATATAGCGGGCACTTTGTTCGTGTCAGAGCCTAGTGGCTCGCATAAGACATTGAAGAAGTTACTTTTTCTTGCTAACTCTCTTCTTGGACTTGCGCTTGGCAGCCTTCTTCTTGGTCTTGCGCTTCGCGGCTTTTTTCTTGGTCTTACGCTTAGCAGCTTTCTTTTTAGCTTTTTTCTTCGTCTTGCGCTTAGCGGCTTTCCTCTTGGTCTTGCGCTTGGCAGCCTTTTTCTTGGTCTTACGCTTTGCGGCTTTCTTCTTAGCCTTCTTCTTCGTCTTGCGCTTCGCTACTTTCCTCTTAGCAGCCTTCTTCTTCGTCTTACGCTTCGCAACTTTACGCCGCGCCGGCTTGCGCTTGGCAGCCTTCTTCCTAGTCGATCGCTTCTTCGAAGCAGGTTTCTTAGCCATGGGTAGTCTCCGTGTCGGGGTTAACCGGCGTTGAGTATATATAAACGCAACGAAAATTCCAGCAAGTTGCAAGTTTTTGCACTTCTCATTCGTGCGACTAGTCGTTGCAGAATGTGATCGGATCCACACTCTGATGCAAATGCTGCGTCATCGAAGCGCGTCGAACGAACTCAAACGCTAGCGTTTCGTTGTTCGAGCCCAACAATAAAACTCCACTGCTCGGCAGTGACGGGTATAACCGAAAGCCTGTTACCGCGACGCAAAAGCGCTAGATCGCGCAGTTCGTCGTCTTTGTATCGCTTCATTTCCTTGAGCGAGATAGGTTGTTCGAGCTTGCGCTCGAGGCGTACGTCGACCATATACCAGCGCGGATTGTCCGGATCGCTTGCCGCATCGAAATGCTTATCGGTCGGATCGAAAGCCGTGTGGTCCGGATACGCGGCCGAGACGATGCGCGCAATTCCCGCGATGCCGGGCTCAGCGCAGCTCGAATGATAAAAAAACGCCAAATCGCCCTTTGCCATGGTGTCACGCATGTAATTGCGCGCCTGATAGTTACGTACGCCATCCCAGCACGTTTGACGCTTCGGGCTCGACTCCAGATCGTCGATACTGAAGTCGGAAGGTTCAGATTTCAGAAGCCAGTAGTTCATCGGCCGCAATACCCTCGAAGTGCTCGACGCCGCCGTCCGTGACTGCGCCCCAGAGTGGAACGTCCCAATAATTCGGTACCAATCGATCCACTTTCTGGAAATCGAAGCCAATACCGATGAGTTTAGGTTTTTGCCAGCGCGTTCGCCGCCTCAAATAGCTGAAGCTGCGATCGTAGTAGCCTTGACCCATGCCTAGTCTATTGCCGCGTTTGTCGAAAGCCACGAGCGGTACCAGTACGATGTCCAGCCGACGCGTGTCAACGCGCCTGCCGCTCTCGGGTTCCGGTATACCGAACCGGTTGCGCTTCAGGACGTCGCGGACTCCGAGCTCGAGAAAACGCAGGCTGTTGCCCGCGAGCGCAGGGACAAAGATCGATTTGCCGCTGGACCGCGCGTGCTCGGCAACACAGCGTAGATCGACCTCGCCGTCGATACCGAAGTAAATCGCAACGGCGCGCGCTCGTTGGTAGGCGGGCATCCGCAGCACGTTGCGCACGATGGCGCGTTGAGCAGCACGTCGTTCCGACGGGTCCAGCGCTCGACGCTGTGCTCGAATTTCGCGCCGAGTCCTGTTGCGAGTGCGCCCGGCTGTCGACGTGATGTTTGTCAAGCGTGATCGGCGGCGCCGTTCGAAAGAGGATGACGCTCCCCGCCTGTGCCGTTGCAGATGGTTGCTCTCGAACCAGAGCAAAAGGTGGGGTAAGCCGTGATGGTTGCAGGCTTCCCGGCTAAACCGGATCTGCTCAACGCCACCGACAGGGCACAACCCCGAGGTCAAGATTTAGGGTCGAAAGACTATCCAATCTGCATCGAACACCGCAGGGAAC
Organism: Gammaproteobacteria bacterium; assembly: GCA_041623375.1. Lineage (GTDB taxonomy): Bacteria > Pseudomonadota > Gammaproteobacteria > Steroidobacterales > Rariloculaceae > JAHEEM01. The sequence goes on from JBFJXA010000002.1 coordinate 8,111, forward strand.
GTCAAAACCGGTCGCCCTAAAGGCTTAGCTGCTGGGCAGGTCCGAGCGCGGAGTCGAGACGCTCGCGCATCGCCTTGATACGGAGGTCGAAAATGTCCTTGAGCTGCCGATCCTCATCGTTGCGTTTGAGGAGCTCGTTCGCAAGGTTCAAGGCGGCCATGACGGCAACGCGGTCCAGCCCCAAAACTTTGCCCGTGTTGCGGATATCCTGCATTTTCTTATTCAGCAGGTCTGCCGATGCCAAAAGATCCGCTTTCTCTTCGATTGGGCAGGCAACCTGATACTCCTTGCCGAGAATCCGGACACTGACGTGCGCGTAGGTCTCGCTCATTGCGTCTGTTCCATCGCCTTGAGTCGGCCGATCATGGCCTCGACACGGCCGCGCACCTGCTCGTTCTTCTGCAGCAGAGTCGCCCGATCCTCGATGAGCGAGTCCTGGCGCTGCTTCAACGATTGGTTCTCTTCCTGGAGCTGTCTGCAAATCACCACGAGCTCATCGAGGCGCTTTTCGAGGCGCTGCAGCTCTAGGTCGAAACGTTGGTTCGAATCGTCGGCGCTCATGGCCACAGACTATAGGCCCGCGGCCCTCGAGGGGTCAACAAGTTGCATGGGTGTTAGCATAAGTGTCGGATTTCCCGATGCTCGTTGTTTTGGAGGACTGCGCTGCGGTGACTGGCTCGTCGCTGGATGATCTGAAGATCGCTGGTGCGATCGATGTGCTCGGGCTCGGTATCGACGTCGCCGAGTTTCATGGCGGCATCTGCGGGCTGCTCTGCTCGGGCGGACCGGGAGCTGCAGCGGCGTGGATCCGTCAGTCGGATGGTGGACACGCGTCCGTCGCGACCGGTGCAGAGTCCGCGCGCGAGGAATTGCATCAAGCCGAAGCGGAAACGTGGCGACTATTGAGTAGTCCGGAGTTCGAGTTCGAGCCGCTGCTACCCCCGGTCGAGGCCGACCTCGACGAGCGCGTCGCCGCGCTCGCGCTCTGGTGCCAGGGATTTCTGACCGGACTCGGGCTTGGCGGAATTCGGACCGAGGATCTGCGCGCCGGGGATGGTGACGGCGGCCGGGGTGCCGAGCTCGCCGAGATCATTGCCGATTTCACCGAGATAAGTCGCGCGCACGTCGGTGCTGAGGACTTCACGGATGCCGATCGCGCGGACTTCGATCTGGTCGAGATCATAGAATATGTGCGCGTCAGTACACAGCTCGTCTTCGAGGCATTGCAAGAACATCAGGCGCGCGCAGCGGCCCGGGCCGAAGCCGAGGTAACTCGTTGATGCATGCACAGGAGTTTGCGCGTCGTCGCCGGCATCTCATGGAGCTCGTCGGCAGCGATGGGATCGCTGTGCTCGCTGCGTCCCCGGAACGGACGCGCAGCCGCGACACCTTATATAGGTACCGTCCGGACAGTGACTTTTACTACCTGACGGGCTTCGATGAGCCCGAGGCTGTGGCGGTGCTCATGCCGGGCAGGCCGCAGGGCGAATACGTGATGTTCTGCCGCGAGCGCGACCCGCTCAAGGAGCTCTGGGACGGTCGCCGCGTCGGGCCCGAGGGTGTCGTCGAGCGTTATGGCGCGGACGACGCGTTCCCGATCACCGATATCGAGGACATCCTGCCCGGGCTCATCGAGCGCAGCGACCGCGTGTATTACTCGATGGGCGTATCGGCCGACTTCGACCAGCGGCTCCTCGGCTGGGTGCAGACGCTGCACGCGCGCCGCCAGCGCGGCCATGCACCCAACGAGCTCATCGATCTGGATCACATTCTGCACGAGATGCGGCTGTTCAAGAGCCGCCGCGAGATCAGCGCGATGAAGCGCGCAGCGCGCATCGCCGTCAATGCCCACAAGCGCGCCTTGCGCCTGTGCCGGCCTGGAATCCACGAGTACGAGCTCGAGGCGGAGTTCGTGCACGAGTTCGCGCGTCACGGCGCGCGATGCTCGTACGAGCCGATCGTCGCAGGCGGCGAGAACGCCTGTATTCTTCACTATACGACGAATCGTGACGTGCTCGAGGACGGTGATCTCGTGCTTATCGATGCCGGCTGCGAGTACGAGCTCTACGCATCCGACATCACGAGAACGTTTCCCGTCAACGGGCAGTTTTCCGAGGCGCAGCGGGAGATCTATGAGATCGTCTACGAGGCGAACCGGGCCGCCATCGAGCAGGTGCAACCCGGCAACCACTGGAACGATCCGCACGATGCTGCCGTCAAGGTCATCACACGCGGCCTGCGCGACGTCGGAATCCTCAAGGGCAGACTACCGAGCTTGATCAAGGCCCAGGCCTATCGGCCGTTCTTCATGCACAAGACAGGTCACTGGCTCGGCATGGACGTGCACGACGTCGGCGATTACAAAGTTGCCGACGACTGGCGACTGCTCGAGCCGGGCATGGTTACGACGATCGAGCCCGGCATCTACATTGCGCCGAACGTCAGAGGCGTCGCGAAGCGCTGGCGCGGTATCGGTATACGACTCGAAGACGACGTTCACGTCGGTCGCGACGGGCCGGAGGTCTTGACGGCCGATCTTCCGCTCGCGGCTGACGACATCGAGGCGCTCATGGAGCAAGGTCGTGGGCGCGACTGAGCTGAGCTCGGATATCGTCATCATCGGCGGAGGGCTCGCCGGCTCTGCATTGGCGCACGCGCTGTCGAAAACCCCGTTGAGCGTTACGGTTGTCGAGGCGCGAGTCCCGTCGCGGCTGAGTCAACCGAGCTTTGACGACCGCGCGACGGCGCTCGCCAACGGCAGCCAGCGCATCCTCGATACGCTCGGTCTCTGGGACGAGATCCGTGATCGGGCAGCGCCCATCACGAGTATCCATATTTCCGAGCGCGGCCGTTTCGGCGCCGCGAGAATCGTTGCGGCCGAGGAGGGCGTTGCCGCGCTGGGCTACTTGCTGGAGAACCGCGTGCTCGGCGCGGCCCTCTGGCGTTCTCTGTCGGGCGCTGCACGCGTCAAGACGGTAGCGCCTGCGCAACTGCGCTCACTGGAAGCCGGTGGAGACAACGTAGCCGTTCGCGCCGTGACGGATGGCGGGGAGGTCGAGATTTGCGCGAAGCTCGTCGTCGCCGCCGATGGCACGCAGTCGCACGTGCGCAGCGTTCTCGGCATCGACGCCGTCGAGGATGACTACGCGCAGCAGGCCGTGATCCTGAACTGTCGGACCGAGATACCCCATGGCGGACGCGCCTTCGAGCGCTTCACGACCGATGGCCCGATTGCGTTCCTGCCGCTGGCGGACGATCGCGTCGCTGCGGTATGGACCTTGCCGCAGCATGCAGCAGAGCGCGTCATGGAGCTCGATGACTGCGCGTTTGGCCGTGAGCTGCAACGCGTGTTTGGCTACCGCCTGGGCCGATTGACGAAAGTCGGCCGCCGCAATGCCTATCCACTCGTGCGTCTGCGCAGCGAGTCGCTCGTTGCCGAGCGTACCGTGCTCATCGGCAGCGCGGCTGTGAATCTGCATCCGGTCGCCGGGCAGGGTTTCAATCTGGCGTTGCGAGACGTAGCCGCACTTGCCGAGGTGTTGAGCGATGCGCTGCTCGAGTCTGGACCTGCGGCCGATCCGGGCTCGAACTCGGCGCTCGAACGCTACCGGGACTGGCGTTTGCGCGACCAGCAACGCGTCGCCGCGTTCACGCACGGCCTGATCCGCTTCTTCGGCCACGCGTCGGCGCCGTTGGAGATCTCACGCGGTCTCGGCCTCATGCTTTTCGATCTGATGCCTGGGGCAAAGGCCGCGCTTGCGAAGCACACGATGGGCCTGTCGGGGCGGCTGTCACGATTGGCGCGCGGGTTGCCTCTATTGCCGGAACGCAGCTCGTCCTCGGGCCGCTAGCGTGCCGCGCGCAACGATAACAAGGAGACGCGCGCTGATCGTCGGCGGCGGGCCCGTGGGCCTTGGCGTCGCGGCGCTGCTCGCCGCGGGTCCGCAGGCGCGGCGCTGGGCTGTCCAGGTGCTCGAGCCGCGTCCGATGCCCGACTGGCGCGCGGCAGACGTCGATTTGCGCGTTTACGCGCTGTCGCGAGCGTCTCAGCATGTGCTCGAGTCCGCCGGCGTCTGGTCGACTATCGCCGAGAGGCGTGCGAGCCCGTACCGGCGCATGCACGTTTGGGAAGGCGACGTTCGCGCACAGCTCGGGGCGCTGGATTTCGACAGTGCCGAGCTCGGCGAGCCCGATCTCGGTCACATCGTCGAGGACCGGCTCATTCGCCATAGCCTCGTCGAGGCGCTCTCGATGCAGTCCGACGTCGAGCTCGAATTCGGCACGGAGCTCGCCGGTATTCGAGCAACAACGGATGGCGTCGAAGTCACGACGCGAGAAGGTCGGACCCTGACTGCCGACGTGCTGCTCGCAGCCGACGGCGGTGACTCGACGGTTCGCCGGTTACTCGAGTTACCCGTCATCAGCGTACCGTACGACCAGACGGCAGTGGTCGCACACGTCGGCACGCAGCGGCCGAACGCCGAGACGGCCTGGCAGCGGTTCCTGCGCACTGGTCCTATCGCGCTGCTGCCGCTCGCAGACGGGCGCAGCTCCATCGTTTGGTCGACGGGCACGGATCGCGCACAGTCGCTCATGCAGCTTGGCGATGATGATTTCATGGAGGAGGTTGCCGAGGCGACGGATCACGTGCTCGGCGCGATTACGTCGGTCAGTCCCCGCGCGAGTTTTCCGCTTCGCGCCTTGCACGCGCGCCAATATTGCGTGCCTCGCGTTGCCTTGATCGGCGATGCGGCTCACACGATTCATCCACTGGCAGGACAAGGCATGAATCTGGGATTGCTCGATGCCGCCGTCCTGGTCGAGGAGCTGCAACGCGCCGTCGATCGAGGCGAGGACCCCGGCGATCTGCGCGTGCTGAGACGTTATGAGCGCCGCCAGAAAGGACGCAATCTGAGAACGCTGCTGGCCATGGACGCCCTGCATCGCTTGTTTACTCGAGCCGGTCCGCTGTTTGCGCCCGCGCGCGTCTGCAGTCTGACGCTCGTCGATCTGCTGCCCTTCGCCAAGCATGCGTTCATGCGCGAGGCGCTCGGACTCGTCGGCGAGCTACCACAGTCGGCGCGGCGCCGCGTCGCATAGTCCCGCCACGAGCGATACATGCCTGTCGCTCAGTGTCGATTCGCTTTCGCCGATTTTTTTGGCGACTATGCGCACGGCTGTGTGAGAGGCCCTGTCGTCGACGATGTCCGAAGTCTGACTTGTCCGGGCGATCGATGCAGAAAACGCTCTACACGGTCGCGTATTGCGCCACGAACGTCGCCGCATGGAAGATTTGACCGCCCGCCACGTCGTTGACGGCGACGCTCGGCGCAGCACAGGGGCAATTAACGTGTGAATTGCACCGGCAATGGTGCGAGCGCCGTTCGCAGTCATCGGCGGCGCAAATCGGCTACGGTGCAATAACAGAGGCTGAGGCTGATGAGTGACATACCGAGTGACCTGAGATACACGAAGGATCACGAATGGCTCCGCGAGGAGGACGACGGTACCTGGACCGTCGGCATCACCGACCACGCGCAAGTCACCCTTGGCGATCTCGTGTTCGTGGAGCTCCCTGAGACCGAGACCGTCGTCGTCGCGGGCGAGCCCTGTGCCGTCGTGGAGTCCGTCAAAGCCGCCTCGGACGTCTTCTGCCCGATTGCCGGTGAGATTCGCTCCACGAATACCGAGCTCGCAGATACGCCGGAGCTCGTAAACACCGACCCGTACGGGCAAGGCTGGCTCTTTAGCGTCATGCCCGAGTCGCCGGCGGAGCTCGACGAGTTACTGTCGAGCGACGACTACGAGCGGCTGCTCGTCGAGCTCGATCTCGATGACTGAGGAGATCGGTAATCGGCAGGCGTCCGTGCCGCGCGCTCATGAAGAAACGGCGCGGCTCCTCGCCGCTCTCGGGCCCCGGGGGGCAGTCGGAGATCCGACCGCCCGGGAGCAAAATGGCGTTGCGCTGGTCACAGTGCCCATACGGGTCATACAATTCGATTCATGGAAACGATCATTCGCAACGTCGTAGCGGTGTCGGTGTGCGCGTTTGCACTTGGCGCCGCTGCCCAGGAGCGCAGCTGGAACACGACGCTCGAGCAGATCTCGACGGGCGTCGTGTCGATTCGCGTCGATAGCACACGCGCGTTCGACACCGAGCGAAACCAGTCGAGCCAGGCAACGGGCTTTGTCGTCGACGCCGAGCGTGGTTTGATCCTGACCAACCGCCACGTCGTTACGCCGGGTCCAGTCGTTGCGAAGGCAATTTTCCTGAATCAGGAAGAAGTCGAGCTCGTGCCGGTCTATCGCGATCCTGTGCACGACTTCGGGTTCTTCAAATACGATCCTGCCGATCTCAGATTCATTCGACCTGCCGAGCTCGCGCTCGTGCCCGAGGCTGCGCAGATCGGCCGGGATATTCGCGTCATCGGCAACGATGCAGGCGAGCAGCTTTCGATACTCGCTGGCACGATCGCGCGTCTCGACCGCCAAGCGCCGAACTACGGCCGCGGCAACTACAACGATTTCAACACTTTCTACTTGCAGGCCGCTTCTGGCACATCGGGGGGCTCGTCGGGCTCTCCCGTCGTCGATATCGAAGGGCGCGTCGTCGCGCTGAATGCCGGCGCCAACTCGCAGGCCGCTTCTAGCTTTTTCCTGCCGCTCGATCGCGTGCAGCGTGCTTTCGAGCTCGTTCGCGAAGGACAGCCGGTGCCGCGCGGTACGCTGCAAACCGAATTCGTGCACAAACCCTATGCCGAGCTTCGCCGCCTGGGTCTGACAGCGGCGACCGAGGCGCTGATGCGGGAAGCCTATCCCGATCAAACCGGATTGCTCGTCGTCGAGCACGTCATTCCAGGCAGTGAGGCCGGCGACTTTTTCGAGCCCGGGGACATCGTCGTAAGCGTTAACGGTGAGCTCACGACGGCGTTCGTGCCGCTGGCGCGCGTGCTCGACGACAACGTCGGCGGGACAGTGAGCGTACGAATCGAGCGCGGTGGGGCGCCGCTCGAGCACGATCTGCACGTCGACGACTTGCATGCGATCACGCCCGATGAGTTCATCGAGTACGGCGAGGGCATTTTCAACGATCTCTCCTACCAGCAGGCGCGCCATTTCAATCGGCCTGTGGAAGGCGTCTATCTTGCCAATCCCGGTTACGTTTTCGGTACCGCAGCCATTCCGCGAGCGAGTTTGATTCTGAGTGTCGCCGGCGTGCCCATGAACGGTATCGACGATCTCCAGCGCGTTTTAGAAGGGTTACCGCAAGGCGAGCGCGTGGCCGTGCGTTTCCTGCAGTTCGACGATCCGCAAACACAACGGCAGCGACTGATCACGAACGATCGGCGCTGGTTTCCGAGCGCTCGCTGTAAGCGGGACGATAAAACCGGCCTCTGGCCCTGCGAGCCGCTTGCCGGGCCGCCACCCGCCCGGCCGCTCGTCCCGAGCGAGACGACGTTCCCGGAACAGCCGGGCGAGCGCTATGTCCGACGCATCGCGACCTCGCTGGTGCTCATCAACTTCGACATGCCGTATACGGTGTCAGGCGTATCGGATCGCCATTACTACGGCACGGGCGTTATCGCCGACGCCGAGCGCGGTCTCGTCGTCGTCGACCGCAACACCGTGCCGGTCGCGATCGGCGACGTCCGTCTCACGTTCGCCGGCTCGCTCGAGATCCCCGGACGTGTCCAATACGTGCATCCGCTGCACAACCTCGCCGTCGTCGCTTACGACCCGGCACTGATCGGTAACACGCCCGTGACGAGCGCGCGCTTTGTCACCGCGGAGCTGTTGCCCGGAGACGAGGTCGCCGTCGTCGGCCTCAAAGGTGATTTGACACTGAACTCGCAGCCCAGCCAGGTTGCTGCCGTAGTCGCCGCCAATTTCCCGTTGTCGCGCACGCTGCGCTTTCGGGACTCGAATCTCGAAGGCGTCGAGCTCGTGAACGGTCCCGATGACTTCGACGGCGTGATCGTCGACCGGCAGGGCCGTGTGGCGGCCCTCTGGGCGAGCTTCGCCTATCAGTCGGGTCGCGAGCTTACGCAGATCAACATGGGCATACCGGCCGACCTCATCGTCGATATGGTCGATCGCCTTCGCGACGGCACCGTCCTGCATTCCCTCGAGGTCGAGTGGCGGCGCATGCCGCTCGCGACCGCGCGGAGTTTCGGCCTGCCCGAATCCTGGGTCGAGCGCTACGAGCGTCATCACCCGCAGCGCCGCCAGATTCTGGCCGTGTCTACCATCGTTGCGGATTCGCCAGCGGCGGAGTTTTTCCAGCCAGGAGACATCCTGCTGAGCCTGGACGGCGTCGAAGCCAACACGTTTCGTGAGGTCGAGCGCGCGAGTCAGAGCCCGCAAGTCGAGGTCAGTATCTTTCGCGACGGCCGGGAGCTGACGGAGACGGTCGAGACCGTGCCGCTGACCGGCGACGGCATCGACAGAATCGTGCTCTGGGCCGGCGCACTGCTACAGGCGCCGCATCGGGCCATTTCGGCGCAGCGCGGAATCAGCTCCGAGGGCGTCTACGTGTCGTATTTCGGATTCGGCTCGCCCGCGAGTCGCTCGGGTCTGTACGCGGGCCGACGCATCATGGCCGTCGATGGTCAACCGACGCCGAATCTCGATGCCTTCATCGAGGCCGTCAGCGGCCTCAACGACCGTGACTCGGTGCGGCTCAACACCGTAACGTGGAACAACGTATCGCAGGTCATTACGTTGAAGCTCGACGAGAATTACTGGCCCGGCTACGAGCTCAGGCGAGTCGATGGCGACTGGCAGCGACACGACTTGCCGTAGGACCACGGGTAGGGGGAATTTTCGACAATGAGTCCGATATCTTTCGGTGGCATCGGCGTCCGGTTTGCGATCGCGTTGACGCTAGTGCTCGCCACCTGGAACCCGATCGGTATCAACTATGTCGATCTCGCGCGTCTGCACTGGTCGGAGAGCGCGGCAATCGTCTTCTTCTTCGGCGTCGTGCTGTTGGTATGTTGGGTAGTATTCGTTCGCGCGACGTTCCGTTCGCTCGGACCCGTAGGCATCACGCTTGCTGTGGCGATGGCGGGCGCCATCCTCTGGTTGCTGCTCGATTTCAATCTCATCGAGCTTTCCAATCGCACTGCGTTGGAGTGGGTCCTGCTCGTGCTCCTGTCCGCAATTCTGGCTGCCGGCATGTCGTGGTCGCATCTACGGCGGCGCTGGTCCGGCCAAGCCGACGTCGACGAGCTAGACATCAAGGGATGACGCACGGCGCGCGCGCCAACAAGCGATTCCTCTGCAGCCTAATAGTCGGCTTCGCCGGCAATCTCTGTGCGGGCCACGCGCACTCACAGCAAATCCTCCCGGAAAGTGAGAGTGTCGAGCTTCACGAGCTGGCGGACAACGGCACGCTCAGACTCGTCGCGAAGAATTCGCTTTTCGGTCCCGTGCAGGTCGGTCTCTACGTCGCTGACGTCGAGCGACTCGTTGCGCGCGACACAGATTTATTGCGCGTGCTGCCGGCGCGCAGCGAGACCGAGATCCTGCGTCTGGATGCCGCGGTCGTTGCGGCGAGTGGCGGCCTCGACTACGAGTTTCGGCATATACCCGGCGAGCCCGGTGCTCGGCACGCGCCGCCAGGTCCGTACCGCCTGCCTTACGCCGTTGCGTCGCGTCATCCCGTCACGCAAGCTTACCCTGAGCGAATCACGCACACCGATCCGTCGAGCACGCACGCAATCGATTTCGCGATGCCAATCGGCACGGGCGTCTTCGCCGCCCGCGCGGGTACCGTCATGCAGGTGACTTCGGACTATTTCGGCGCTACGACGGCCAACGGCGGAACGCGAGCAAACCTCATACGAATTCTTCACGACGATGGCACGATGGCCGTCTACGGTCACCTGCACTGGGATTCGATTCGCGTCGTGCCGGGAAATCGCGTCGCGCGAGGTCAGCGAATCGCCGCTTCGGGCAACACTGGTTACAGCACGGGGCCGCATCTGCACTTCGTCGTGCAGCGTAATCGAGGCGGCGCGATCGTGTCCGTGCCCGTGCAGTTCGCCGGTCTCGGCGGTCGGCCGGTCGTCATCGAGAGCGGGGACGCGCCCGTCGCCTACTAACGCATCGGCACGCGCCTTTCGAAACGACTGGAGCTCGTGCGTCAGGACCCTCACTCGAGGACCTGACGGATGCGCCGTCGAGGTCCAACACGCCCTCTCCGTGCAGTTCGATACGATCGCGGCTTCGATTTATCTTGCAGGGAGCGAGCGGCCGGTTAGGCGGGGCGCGTCGGAGTGCCGAGCTCGGCCGTCAGCGCTTCGAGCGTCGTGATGGGTGCGCCGCAGGTCGTGCCGCGGCAGACGTAGGCGACCGGCCCCTGAGCCGAGCGGCGTTCGGCCAGAAGCCCGGGTAAATCGTCGTGGGAATCGTCGATCGCAAAAATCGTGCGATGCGGATTGAATCCCGCATTGAGGAACTTTTGCCAGTCACCGATCTCGGCCGACGGCCCGCGCACTATGACCGTCTCATGTGCGTCGAGCACAGCCGAGAGCGCTCGGAGCAGCGAGCCGTGCGCGTGCGGATACTCGGCAAGCGCGGGCCACGCGGCCTTGATGGTGCGCTCGGCTGCTGTGATGTAACGGGGCTCACCGAGCAGATATCCGAGCGTGAGCAAAACCTGTGCTGCGATTCCGTTTCCCGACGGAGTCGCCTCGTCGGCGAACGGCTTCGGTCGATGAATCAGAGGCTCGTGGTCGTGAGCCGTAAAGAAGAATCCGCCATCGCGATCCTCGAATTGCGCGAGCAGGGTCTCAACGAGATCGATAACGAAGGCGAGATCCCTGGTACGCCAGCGCGTCTGCAGAAGCGCCAAAATACCGTGCGCGAGAAATGCGTAGTCGTCGAGATAGGCGGAATATCGCGCCCGGCCTCGCGCGTAAACTGCTCTGAGCCGGCCGTCCGACCAGAGGTTATTTTCTATGAATCCGGCCGCAGCGTGGGCGGCGTCAGCGAGGTCTGCGCGTTGCAGAACGCGAGCGCTCTTGGCGAGTGCACCGATCATGAGTCCGTTCCACGCGACGAGAATTTTCTCGTCGCGTCCCGGCCACGTGCGCCGTGACCGGACTTCGAGCATTTTTGCGCGTGCGCGCTCGAGCGTGTTCACGCAATCGTCCATGGAACCGCTTCGCGTAAGTGCCTCGAGCGGTGTCGCGGCCACGAGATGCCAGGCGCTGCCTTCGAAATTCGGCGCTTGCGTCAGCCCAAATCGCTGCGATGCAAGCGCATACTCATCGTCATCGAGAATTTCGGCGAGCTCATCCGGCGTCCAAAGGTAAAAGCGCCCCTCGACGCCCTCCGAGTCTGCGTCGACAGTTGCGTAGAACGCCCCGCCGTCGTCGCGCATATCGCGCAGCACCCAATCGGCCGTTTCCGAGGCAATGCGCGCGAACTCGTCTTCACCCGTTGCCGCATGCGCGTCCGCATAGACGCCGAGCAGCGCCGCATTGTCGTACAGCATTTTCTCGAAATGCGGGATCGTCCATTGGCCATCGACGCTATAGCGAAAAAACCCGCCGCCGAGCTGATCGTATAGCCCGCCATCGGCCATCCGTGTCAACGTCAGCGTCGCCATGAAAAGGCCGTCGAGGTCGGGCTGTCCCGCGTCGGCCGTCGCTCGCCAATGATCGAGCAGCGTCTCGATGTGCGTCGGATGGGGGAACTTCGGTGCGCCGCCGAAGCCACCGTGCTCGGCATCGAAGATCTCTGCAAGCCGCTTGCGGCTCAACTCGAGCGGTGCGTCATCGAGCTCGGCGTCTTGCGCTTTTATCGACAGCGTCAAGGTGTCGAATGCATGCTTGAGCGCTTTTCCGTGCTCGCGCACTTGCGCCTCGTTGTTTCTATAAAAATTGTCCACGCGCTCGAGCACCTGCTTGAACACCTCGCGTGGAAAGTAAGTGCCGGAGAAGATCGGCAGGTGCTCGTCGGGCGTGAGAAATACGGTGAGCGGCCACCCACCGGAGCTCTGTGAGATCAGCTGGTGGGCCTGTTGATAGATCTTGTCGATATCGGGGCGCTCTTCGCGATCCACTTTGATATTGACGAATAACCGATTCATGAGCGCAGCCGTCGGCTCATCCTCGAAGCATTCGTGCGCCATGACGTGGCACCAATGACACGCGGAATAGCCGACCGAAAGCAGTATCGGCTTTCCGGAATCGCGTGCGAGATCCAGAGCTGCTTCGTTCCACGCATGCCAATCGACAGGATTATCAGCGTGCTGGAGCAAATACGGGCTCGTTTCCTCGCTGAGACGGTTCGGCATCCAGGGACTATAACAGCGCCATGCTTGGCCGCGACCTGGGCGCCGATTAGAATTGTCGCCATTCGTGTTCACCTTTCCAGACATCGATCCCGTCGCAATTTCGATCGGACCTTTGCAGGTACGCTGGTACGGTCTCATGTACCTCGGCGGTTTCGTGCTCGGGTGGCTGGGCGCGCGCGTTCGTGCGCGCCGTCCCGACAGCCCGGTTGCGCCGGGGCAGGTCGACGATCTCGTGTTCTACGTCGCCATCGGCGTAATCGCCGGAGGACGTGTCGGCTATATGCTGTTCTATAACTTCGGCGCGCTACTCGAAAATCCGCTGGCCATTTTTCGAATCTGGGAAGGCGGCATGTCGTTCCATGGCGGATTGATCGGTGTGCTGGTCGCGATGGGGCTTTTCGCAAGACACGTGCGTCAGCCCTTTTTCGCCGTCACGGATTTCATCGCACCATGGGTCGCGCCGGGTTTGGGTCTCGGGCGAGTTGGCAATTTCATTAATGGCGAGCTCTGGGGTGCCGAAGCCCAAGCGGGTGCGCCCTGGGCTGTCGTCGTCGACGGCGTGCCGCGCCACCCAACGCAACTCTACGAAGCGTTTCTCGAGGGGCTCGTGCTGTTTCTGATTCTCTGGGGATTTTCGCGGCACACGCGGCCCATCATGGCTGTGTCCGGATTGTTCTTATTTTTCTATGGTGTTTTTCGCGTCACCATCGAGTTCGTGCGCCTGCCGGATGTGCATATGAACCCCGCGGAGGACGGCTACCTCGCATTCGGCTGGCTCACGATGGGTCACGTACTGTCGGCGCCTATGATACTGATCGGTATCGCGTTTTTCTGGTGGGCTTATCGAACGCCACGTTTCGTGCAGCGAGAGCGCGCGTGAAACAGTATCTGGAGCTCCTGCACAGCATACGCACCGAAGGCGTGCGCAAGTCCGATCGCACCGGCACCGGCACGCTGAGCGTCTTCGGTTACCAGCTCAGGTGCGACCTCGACGCCGGTTTCCCGCTGCTGACGACCAAGAAGCTGCACCTGCGCTCGATCATCTACGAGCTGTTATGGTTCTTGCGGGGCGACACCAACGTCAGCTACCTGAATGACAATGGCGTGAGGATCTGGGACGAATGGGCTGACGAGCGAGGCGATCTCGGGCCGGTCTACGGCAAGCAGTGGCGTAGCTGGCCGACGGCCGACGGTCAATCCATCGATCAGATCGCGCGCGCGATCGAGCTGTTGCGCACGGATCCGGATTCGCGCCGAAACATCGTCTGTGCCTGGAACGTCGGTCAGCTCGATGAGATGGCGCTGGCGCCCTGCCATGCGCTGTTTCAGTTCTACGTCGCCAACGGCCGCTTATCCTGCCAGCTCTACCAGCGCAGCGCCGATGTCTTTCTCGGGGTTCCGTTCAACATCGCCTCGTAAGCGTTATTGACCTTGATGGTTGCGCAGCAGACCGGTTACAAGCCGGGTGAGTTCGTCTGGACCGGCGGCGACTGTCATCTGTATCTGAACCACCTCGAGCAAGCCGACGAGCAGCTCAGTCGCGAGCCGCTACCGCTGCCGCGTCTCGTGATCAAGCGGCAGCCGCCATCGATTTTCGACTACGCGTTCGAGGACTTCGAGCTGCTCGGTTATCAGGCGCACAGCCACATCAAGGCGTCCGTCGCCGTCTAACCAGCCCCCGGCTTGCGTCGCCACGACTGCAAAAAATGGCGAAGAAATGGGGTCAGACCCCAATTGCATCGATTGTCGCGTCGAGTGCTCCCCGATCGTTGCTGTGACTGGGTTTCGCGCCAACAGGGGTCCGCGGTAATTGGGGTCTGACCCCATTTGTTACCTAAGGTGAGAGCTAGCGCCGACGAGGTGATCGCCTAGCAATAGCCGCCGCACTCGATTGCGACCGGGTCGCCGGGCGGGTCGAGCGGGATCGCCGTGAGGCTACCGCCCCAGACGCAGCCGCTATCGCAGGCCGTGATGTCGTCACGGCGTTGCAGGCCGAGGGCTGCCCAGTGGCCGAAGACGATGTGCGTGCCGTCGTGCTGGCGCAGCGGGTGATCGAACCATGGGACGAACTCGCGCGGCTGCGTGCCGGGCGGTCCCGCATGGTCGAAGTCGAGCTCTCCGTGCTCGCCACAGAAACGCATCCGCGTCAGTGCGTTGATCGTAAAACGCAGACGATCGTCCCGCGCGAGATCTTCGCGCCAGCGAAACGGTGCGTCGCCATACATCTGCGCCAGAGACGGCTGCCAGTCGGAGCTGCGCAGCAGCGCCTCGACCTCCGCTGCGGCTGCGGCTGCTTCGGGCACGGTCCAGATCGGCGGTATGCCGGCATGAACGAGCACGCGCGAGGCAGCCGCGTCGTGGTGCAGTAGCGGGCGGTGACGCAACCAGTCGATGAGCCGCTCGCTGTCGTCGCCCGTGAGCACATCGTCGAACGTATCCTGCGATACCGGCGCGCGAATCCCGGCGGCCGAAGCCAGTAAGTGCAAATCGTGGTTGCCGAGCACGGTGACGGCGCTGTCGCCGAGCCCCATGACGGTCCGCAGCACGCGCGCGGACGCCGGGCCGCGGTTGACGAGATCGCCGACGAGCCATAGACGGTCTCGCGCCGGTTGGAAATCGACGGTCTCCAGCAGCGCCTCGAACGCGTCGGCGCACCCCTGTAAGTCACCGACTGCGTAGAGCGTCATGGTGATTCGCGCAGATTGGCGAGCGCGGCAAATTGCCCGGGCTCGAGCGTCTCGGGCCGTGCCATGGGGTCGATGCCGACGGACTGAATCTGCTCTCGAGTCAGCACGCCGGCAAACACGCGCCCGAGCGTCTTGCGCCGCATCGAGAACGCGCGTCTGACGATGTTCGCGAACTCGAGCTCATCGGTAATCGTAAAACGTGCCTCTGCCCGCGGCGTGAGGCGCAACACGGTCGACCAGACGCGTGGCGGTGGGTTGAAAGCACCCGGACCGACATCGAAGCAGATTTGTGCATCGAGCCACGCCGCCAGCATGATGGTCAGGCGGCCGTAGTCCTTCTTTCCCGGCGGCGCAACAATGCGTCTGGCGACCTCCTTTTGGACCATGAGATGCATGTCGGCGATCGCTTCGCGCTGACCCAGTAGATGGAACAGCAGCGGCGTGGAGATGTTGTACGGTAGATTGCCGACGATCCGTAGCGTCCTGTGCTTCGTGACGAGGCTCGAGAAGTCGAATTCGAGCGCATTGCCGCGGTGGACGGTCAGGCGCCCGCCGTCACGTGGCCGATTGCATTCGAGCGCATCGGCCAATCGCTCGTCGAGCTCGATGACGTGGAGAGCGTCCACACGCTCGAGTAACGGAAAGGTCAGGGCGCCGAGACCGCCGCCGATTTCGACGATCGGGTCGGCAGATTGCGGCGCGATTGCGGCGACGAGTTTCGCGATTACAGCCGGGTCGTGCAGAAAATGCTGGCCTAGCCGCTTCCTCGCGTGTAGCCGCACGCTCAGGTCACTTTTGTCGCCAGCTCGAACGCGAGCTCGTACGCCTTGGCGAGACTGTCGGCGCGCGCACGCCCCGTACCCGCGAGCTCGAGCGCCGTGCCGTGATCGACCGACGTGCGGATGATCGGCAGGCCGAGCGTGACGTTGACGACTTCGCCGAACGCCGCGGCCTTTATGACGGGCAGTCCCTGGTCATGGTACATGGCAAGCACGATATCTGCCGCCGCCAATGCCTCGCTCGTGAACGCGGTATCGGCCGGCGTGGGGCCGAGCAACGTCAGACCGCGAGCACGCAGGCGCTCTATCGTTGGCGTAATGACGTCCAGTTCCTCGCGGCCGAGCATACCGCGCTCTCCGGCATGCGGATTGAGTCCCAGCACACGGATGCGGGGTTGTGCGATGCCGAACCGGGATTGGAGATCCTCGTGTAATACGCCGATCACGCGCTCCAGGCGCTCCGCGTCGATGCGTGTCGCAACCTCCGCCAGCGGCACGTGCGTCGTTACGAGCGCAACTCTGAGCGCACCGCTTACGAGCATCATGACCGGTTGCCGTGCGCCCGTGAGCTCGGCCAGGTATTCCGTGTGACCGGTAAACGCAATGCCGGCGGCGTCGATGATGCTTTTCTGCACGGGCCCGGTTACGAGTGCCGCGGCATCTTTGCTCATACACAGCGCAGTGGCCCGGTCGAGCAGCTCGAGCACGTGCCGAGCGTTGGCTGGATCGAGCTTACCGGCCTCGACGGCCGTTGCCAGCGGCACATCGATGAGACGCATGACGCCCTCGGTATGCGCTGCTGCATCGGCCGCGCTGGCCACAACGTCGATCGCGAGATCGACGCCGAGCGCGCGCGCGCGATCTTCGATGAGATGCTTGTTACCGAGAAAGATCGGGCGCCCGGGTAACGGCTTTGCCGCCAGCGCAATGCATATGTCCGGGCCGATTCCGGCTGGCTCTCCGGTGGTGACGACGATCGCCGGCGACGGTTCGTTCACGCGCTAGCCCGCAAATCTCGCCGGGACTCCGAATGGTGGCGACGTGCAGGCGCCTTTGTGCGCCGGGCTGGACTGAACGTCATAGCCCTTAGCTATGGCGCGAAGGACGCCAAGGCACGGGGCCTGAATAGATCACGAGCGGCGAAGAATATTTTTGACCCGTGGGCCTTTTACGGTCGTCGCTCACTTGCGCTGACCCGAGTAATCGCAAAGAGCGCGGTGATCGCCCGTTGACATTGGCGGGCCGTTTAGAGGCGAAGATCGACGAAGGCCTGGTCGCGGATCTGTCGCAACCAGAGCTGCTGTTGCTCTTCCATCTTGCTCGCACGAATCGCTTCGGCGCAGCGCTGCTCCTTGAGCTCCTCGGTCGTGTCGTACGTGCGCCGGTCCGTGACCTCGACGATATGCCAGCCGAAACGCGTGCGAAACGGCTCGCTGAGCTCACCGACCTCGAGCGCCTCGAGGCGCTCGGCGAACTCCGGAACGAAATCGGTCGGAACGACCCAGCCGAGATCGCCGTTTTCCGCCGCAGAGGCCGGGTCCTCGGACAAGGCCTGAGCTATCGCGCCGAAATCGTCGCCGCTCAGAATATCCTCGCGAAGACCGGACAGGCGCTGCTCGACCGTGGCTTCGTCGAGTATCTCGTTGGGCTGCATGAGAATATGCCGCGCGCGGATCTGGTCGACCATGACCGCTTGTGCGCCGCGAATCTCGTTAACGCGAACGATATGAAAACCGCTCGCGCTTTGAAGCGGATCGGAGATACTGCCGGGCTCCATCTGCACGACGATGTCGGCAAACAAGGTCGGTAGCTGTCCCCCCTTGCGCCAGCCCAGCGAGCCGCCTTCGAGCGCGCCCTGACCGTCGGAGTAAGCAACGGCGAGCTGGGCGAAATCCGCGCCGTTCTCGAGCTGCGTGAATATTTCCTCGATCTCGGCGCGTGCGGCGGCTGCTTCTTCGCGCGTCGCGCTCGGCGAAAGGCTGATCAGTATGTGCGACAGGTTGTAGTCGACGTCCTCGGCCAGCGACGCCGAGCTGCGTGCGAGGCACTGCTCCAGCTCTCGCGGTGTGATATTGATACGCGCGATCACGTCCCGCTGGACGAGCTGCTCGATCATGATCTGCTCGCGCGTTTCCTGGCGGTATTTCGCGTAATCGATGCCTTCGGATGCGAGCGCAGCAGGCATCTGCTCAAGCGAAATGCCGTTTTCGCGTGCAACGCCGGCGATGGCCTGGTTGAGCAACTCGTCGCCGACGACGATACCCAAACGTTCGGCGCGCTGTAGCTGAATCTGGCGCACCACGAGCTGCTCGAGCACTTGATCCTCGATGACGGAAAGCGGCGGCAACGGCCGGCGCTCCTCGGGCGGCATCTGCCGTTGCTGCACGCGTAAGTTCTCGAGGACGAGATCCAGACGCTCGGCGAGCTCGCTCTTGAGCACGACGCCGTTTTCCACGACCGCTGCCACACCGTCGAGGAGCTCACCGGTGCCCCCGAGCTCGCGCGTCTGTGGCCAGGCCTGGCTCGCCAGCAGAACGCCGGCAGCTATGTAAGTCAGGGTTTTCATTGACTTCTATTCGAAACGCCGATAGCCAAGAATACCACGATCGAGCAGCATCTCCGGCGGGTCGCCGGCGTCGCTGAAGCCCTTGAGCTGAAGCTGGATGGAGATGGAGCTGTCCGATTCCCCGTTGCGCCGGCTGATGTAGCGGCGCCCGATGACCCGCAGCCGCCAGCAGCAGGCCTCGTACTCCCAGCCGAGAAATCGGTCCAGCGGCTCCTCGTCCAGGAACGAGAAGCTGTAGCGGCCGATGATCCGCCATCGTGGTCCCAGCGGCCACACGAGAGAGATGTCTCCCTGCTCGAGCAGCCCTTCGCGCCGCCGGTACGAGAAGCCCGCGAGGCGGCCGGGCTCGGGCGCGTATTGCACGCTCATCTCGGTGCGCTCCGTGTCATCAGTCCGGGTGTTCCACTGGTAGTCGAGGCGCAGCCGCCATGCGTCGGAGACGTTGGCTTCGATCTCGGTAATGTAGTCCGAGGCGTCGGCGGTCACTGGTATCGTGCCTGGCAGGTTTACGGACTGTGCACTGAGGTAGCGTGTCTGGCCGAGTGTCGCAGCGAGCTTCTGCTCACCCGTATTCGCGTCGATGAAGCGTGTCGTCATTCCAAGGCTGACCTGATCGGAGTCGGCGATGCGATCCGGGCCGACGTATTGGTACTTGCGGAACAGCTGCACGAGATTGAAGTTCGGCTCGAGCGTGTCGAAGACGGGCAACGCGGTTTGATCCTCGAACGGCACGCGCACGTACAACATACGCGGCTCGAAGGTTTGGATGTGGCTGGCGTTGCGACCTGCCTCGCGCTCGAATATCAATCCGGCGTCGATGCTGCTGACAGGCAGCGTGCGCGTATGACGTTTCTCCTGGCCGGCGCCGACATTACCGAGCCAGTAATCGGTGTGTCTGATTGCGACAGCGGGTCTCAAGTACATGCCGGGCCGGTCGAGTGACAGGCCGAGCTCTTCGGTCGCATCGAGGCGCCAGCCCGTGACGCCGACGTTACGGTCGAACAGCACGAGCTCGTTCGTCGATTCGAACGTGAAGACGTCACCGGCCCAGCGGCCGTCGATCACGAGCTGGGGGACACGCTCGTACGGCCGATCCTCATCGACGATCGACATGTCGATCGTCTGGTAGCCCTGCAGGCGCAGCAGCATCGACCAGTAAGGCGCGCGATAGTTGAGGTCGACGAAACGATTCAGGTGGGTCTGGCTCGCGAGGTTTTGGTTAATGCCGATGTCCTCGAAATAGCCGGGGTCGGAGATCTCCTCCAGGTTCGTTAGCAGGCGCCATCGATCGGCGAAAAATGTCCGGTGTTGAACCGCGAAGCGGTAACGTTCGAGATCGGCCTCCCGATCGTTGTTGAGGTAGTCGAGCTCGAGCTGCCCTTCGCTGCTCGGCGAGAGGTAGCGAAACACCGTGTTGAGCTGTAAGCCGCGTAAGGACATATAACGCGGCTCGAGCGTCAGGTCATAGTTCGGCGCGAGGTTGAAATAGTATGGCGTTGTGATGTCGAGGCCGACGCGGTCTCTCTGGGAGAACTGGGGAGTCAGAAAACCGCTCTTGCGCCGGTCGTCGATCGGGAACGTCAACCACGGCGCGTAGAGAATCGGTACGCCCTTGAACTCGAGCTTGACGCCGCGGGCCGTGCCGAAGCCCTCGTCGATGTCGAGCGCCATTCCATCGGCCGTCAGCTCCCAGTCGGTGTTGTCCATCGGGCAGGTCGTGAAGCGCAATCCCGATAGCGTCAGAACGTCCTCGCTCGTAATGCTGATCGCCTCGGTCGAGCCCCGCGCAGGTCGCCGCGGTAGATCGAAGCCCGCGTTGACGAAGTACACCTCTTCGTCTTCGGTATTGACCTCGGCATTCTGGCCGTAGACCGTGACGTCCGGATCTTGGTAGGTTACGGTCCCCTGAATTCGGGCGCGCCCGGTTTCCTGGTCGTAGGTTGCGCCGTCTGCCGTGATGCTTCTCTCGCCATAGCGGAACTCGACCGGACCGAAAAAGTCTACGCCGTCCTCTCGCGAGAGATCGATCTGGCCGGTGATAATTTCGAGACGCTCGGGCTCGTCCGGATTCGTATCGCGATCGTCCCCGGGGGCCGTGGCGGTAAACGGTGCAGGTGACAGGCAGATGAGCTCGGCTGCCCATGCGAGGCTCGGCATGGACGCGAGCAGAAAACCGAGGGTGCGAAGGATGCTCGAACGAACCACGAGGTTGGGCTGAGGTAAACGCCTACAATGGCACACTTGCGAAACCGCTTCAATAAACAGAATGTGCCGCACTCTGGACCGCATGCGGCGGATCGTTCCCGTCACAGATCGCCGGTGGGCATCACGTGAAGGCGATGCTGTTGGCCGCCGGTCGCGGCGAGCGCATGGGCGATCTGGCGCGTGACGAGCCGAAGCCTCTGCTCGCTGTCGGCGGCGAACGTCTGATCGAGCGCCAGCTCAGATTGCTGGCAAACGCGGGCTTCGAGGAGATCGTCATCAATTTGTCCTATCGCGGCGGCGCGATTCGCGAGTGTCTCGGCGCGGCATCGCGATGGGGCCAATCGATCGTTTACAGCGACGAAGGCAAGCCCGCGCTGGAGACGGGCGGCGGTATCATCGCGGCGCTGCCGCTGCTCGGCGATGCGCAATTCGCCGTTGTGAACGCCGACATCTTCACGGACTTCGATTACGCCGAGCTTCGCCGGACGCAAGCCGAGGCCCTGCTCGTGCTCGTACCGAATCCGGCGCATCATCCCGAAGGCGACTTCGGGCTCTCGGGCTCCGGCATCGTCACGCTCGAGCCGCCGCTCAAGACTTTCGCGGGAATATCCTTGTTGAGCCCGGCGCTGTTTCGTGACTTCGAGCCCGGGCGGCAGCGCCTGCGGCCGATTCTGGAGTCGGCGATCGCGCAACGCCGAGCTCGCGGAGTGTGCTACGCGGGCGTTTGGCACGACATCGGTACACCCGAGCGTCTCGCCGAAGCACGGCAGCTGGCGGATACGCTCGGATGCTGATACGGGTTCTGCGCCAGCGCAACTTTGCCATTTATCTGACCGGTAGCGCGTTCTCGCTGCACGGACTGTGGATTCAGCGCGTTGCGATCGGTTGGCTCGCCTGGGAGCTGACGGAATCGGAGGCGTGGCTCGGTCTGCTCGCGTTGGCGGAGCTGCTCCCGGTCGTCTTGCTCGGCCCGCTTTTCGGCGTTTGGGCGGACCGGCTGGATCGCAAGACGGTCGCGTTTATCACCAACGGCATCAACATCGTTCTCTCCACTCTGCTCTGCGTGCTCACGGGTCTGGCGCTCATCGACATCTATACGCTCTGGGTCATCACGGCGCTGCTCGGCTGCGTCAGCAGCGCGTTTCAGCCGGTGCGGTTGTCGCTGATACCGAGTCTCGTCTCGCGAGAGCTGTTGTCGGAAGCTGTCGCGGCCCAGTCGATCGTCTTCAACATCTCGAGATTTCTCGGCCCGGCAATCGCCGGCGTGACGATCGCAGCGTTCGGTCTCTGGGCCGCATTCGCGATCAATGCCGTGTCCTACTTTGCGATGATCGCCGCGTTGTTGCTCGTCGAGCTGCGCAGCAGGGGCGAGCGCCGCGCGCGGCGACGCTTTCTTACCGAGTTCAAGGAAGGATTCGCCTACACGTACACCCATCCAGAGATCAGCTGGCAGCTTGTCGTCGTCGCGATCTCAGCGTTGACGGGCCGCGCCGCGATCGTGATGTTGCCGGCGTTTGCCGGCGACATCTTCGCCGGCGGTAGCGCCGTGCTCGCAACCTTGACGTCGGTCGCCGGCGGCGGTGCCGTTCTCGCCGGCGTCGTACTGACGCGGCTCGGTGCGGGCCGCGGTCTCAAGCGCGCGACCGTGCACGGCACGATCGTCACGGGCCTGCTCATGGTCGTGCTCGGATGGACCGACAGTTTCGTCACAGGAATCGTCGTTCTCGCTGCGCTGGGTTTTTGCCTGACGCTCGTCGGCATCGGCTCGCAGACGCTGATTCAGACTGCCGTCGCCGAGGACATGCGCTCTCGCGTGTTGAGCCTCTGGGCGGCGGTGGCGTTCTCGGCGCCGGCGCTCGGCGGGCTGCTGATCGGTATCGCGGCACAGACCTGGGGCCTCGGCATGACGACAGTGGTTGCCGGGTTTCTCTGCGTCTTACCCGCCGTCGTCATGGTCGTACGTATGGCGAGCCCCGAGCGGCGTTCGCGCTCTAGTGCGTAAACGCGTAGATGACGTAGTTGACGGCGAAGCGGTATGCGAGCGCCGTCATCGGCTCTGGATACCCGGGATCGTCAGCGTGCTCCCAGGCGTCGCCGAGATCCATGTTGTGATTAATCGCCACGAGCAGGCGTCCGTCGTCGTCGTAGACGCCGCGCCAGTGGGGCGTCTTGCCGTCTTCGCCGCGTTCCCACGTCCGGCCTCTCCATAGCGCGGCGACACCCGGAATCTGGATGCGTTGATCGAGGTCGTAGAGCACGTGCAGGACCTCGTCATCGTCGGGAATGTCGAGGATCGGCCGGTCCGGAAACACACGCCGCATCGACTCGACGAAGCCGGTCCACTCGGCGTCCCCGTGGAAGTCATCGAGCATGAGGAAGCCGCCCCGTAAGAGATACTCCCTGAGCCGCGCTGCCTCATAGTCGTCTAGAGCCCAGTTGCCGACCTCGACGGCGTAGAGCCAGGGGTAGTCGTAGATCGCATCGTCGAGCAGGCTGATTTGGCGGCCGCCTTCGCCGCCCGGGCTCACGATGGCGCCGTCGACGCGCGTGAGCCGTGTCACGCCTTGCATGAAGTGATACTCGGCCTGCCACCAATCCGTGCAGGCGGCGCCGCCGCCGCGACGGCCCCAGCCGCGCCCCCAGCCGCCGCTGCCACAGGCGGGTGTACCGTTATATAAGAGGCGTACGAAGTGGAACTCGGCGTCCGGCGGGCCGACGACGCCTACGGGTGCCTGGGCCCACGGTGTTGCCGAGCCGAGCAACATGCTCCCGGCGGTAAGCAGCGAAAGTAACAGGCGGGTATTCATCGCAGTCGGTCCGGATAGAAACGACCGGTATGCGGCTGGCCGGCGCCGGTCGTTGCCCTTGGTTCGACCATGATACCATCCCGATGATCGGTGGCCCCGTCGGGGCGGCCCGTCGTGTGGGAGGCACTTCTCTTGCGCGCCGCGGTGAGAGCTTGGGGCGCTTTGAGTTCGCAGGTCGGCTGCATTGTTCGAATTCTTCTTTAACTACTCACGTACGACGTTCGCCAACGGAACGTTGTTTTTCGCCAGCGGCTGGCCCGTGTGGCTGCTCGTCGCGCTGTGCGTCGTCGTTACCGTGGCGCTGGGTTTCACTCTCGCGCAGCGCCGCGAGTCGCTCGGCATCGTAAAGCTCGCCGTGCTGGCGCTGTTGCAAGGCGCAATGCTCAGCGTGTTATTGGTCTTGCTGTGGCAGCCCGCGCTATCTACCGAGCAACTGCGCGCGCGCGACAACGCCGTCGCCGTCGTCATGGATACCTCGGCGAGCATGAGTTACGGGGAAGGCGAACAATCGCGTCTGCAGCAAGCCGTTACCGCGCTCGAAGAGGACGTCCTCGGCGAGCTCGACGCATCGCTGGGTGTGCGTCTTTATGCGTTCGCGGAAACCTCACTCGCGATCGAGTCGCTCGAGGATGTCCCGGCACCGGGGGCCAAGACCGACATCGGTGAGGCGTTACTCGGCGTACTGCGCGAAGCCGGCTCGTCGGCGCTCAGCGCCGTCATACTCGTGACCGACGGCGCCGACAATTCCGAGCAACTCGGCTCGGAACGACTCGCCGAGATAGCGGGCTTCGGTGTGCCGATACACACGGTCGGCGTGGGCCGAGAGGTCATTGACGACGACGTCGAGCTTGCCGGCGTGCGCCTTCCGACGGACGTTCTGCCGGGCTCGCGGCTCAACGCGCAGGTCAGCGTGCGCCACGGCGGGGGCGGTGAGGCACAGCTCAAGGTTTACGATGGCGACGCGATTCTCGCCGCCGAGACGCTACGGTTGCCCGACGGCGGCGGCGTGACGACGCATTGGGTCGACTTCGACGTCGGCGCAGCCGGCGTGAAGGACCTGCGTTTCACGCTCGATCCGATGCCCGGCGAGCCAAACGTCGTCAATAATGCGCAATACCGCGTGATCGACATCCCCGAGGCCCGCCGCGGCATTCTCTACCTCGAAGGCGAGCCGCGATGGGAGTACAAGTTCATCCGGCGCTCACTCGACGACGAGTCGCCGATCCGACTCGCGAGCTTGCTGCGAACGACGCCGAATAAGTTTTATCGCCAGGGCCTCAACGAAGCGACCGAGCTCGAAGACGGATTGCCGGCCGATCGCGAGGCGCTGTTCGGCTACAGCGCGCTCGTGATCGGAAGCTTCGAAGCTGCCGCGTTCACACCCGAGCAACAGCAAGACATTCGTGATTTCGTCAGCGAGCGCGGCGGCAGCTTGCTCATGCTCGGTGGTTTGCGCGGTCTCGGTGACGGCGGCTGGGGCAATAGTGTCGTCGCCGAGCTCCTACCGACGCAGCTTCCGCCAGTCGAGGCGCAGAGCTTTTATCGCGGGCGCGCCAAGGTGCGCTTGACCGAAGCCGGTCGGGAGTCCCTGATCACGCAGTTCGACGCCGATCCGCAAACGAACGCCGAGCTCTGGGAGGAGCTCCCGGAGATCGCTGACTTTCAGTATCTGGCCGAGCTCAAGCCCGGTGCCGTGACTCTGCTCGAGGCCGATATCCAGGGCACGGCGCATCCGTTGCTCGTGCATCAGCGTTACGGGCTCGGCAATGTCTACGTGCTCGCCACGGGCGGAACCTGGCGCTGGCAAATGCAGCTGCCGTCGGAGGACATGCGCCACGAGACGTTCTGGCGGCAGCTTCTGCAGTCACTCGTCGCCGGTGTGCCGGCACCCGTGCGATTGCGGGCCGACCGCTTCTATTACGGTGACTCGACCGAAGTGGAGTTACGCGCCGAGGTTCGCAACGAGCGGTTCGAGAGCGTCGCCAACGCCGACGTTACGCTGATGATGTCGACGGCCGGGACAGAGCCCGTCGAGATCGACATGCGTCCGGTCCCCGGTGAGCCCGGTATTTACTCAGCGACGGTGCAGGCCGAAGCGACGGGCATCTACGAGTTCGAGGTCGAGGCCAACTTTGATGACGAATCCCTCGGTACGGCGGCCTTTGCGGTACGACGCGAGGACGGCGTCGCTGAGCATTTTGCGATTCAGCAAAATCGGCCCTTGCTCGAACGCGTCTCGCAGCTCACCGGCGGGCAGTATTTCACGCTCGACGATCTTGCGGACTTACCCGAGGCGATCCGCTTTTCGCAGGCCGGCATCGTCGAAACGCAGGTGCTGCCGCTCTGGAGCATGCCGATCAATTTTCTGCTGCTGATTCTGCTCAAAGCCGGCGAATGGCTGCTGCGGCTTTACTGGGGACGCTTATGAGATGCGCTACAGCGATCCTGGCGATCGGGTTGTTGGCCGCCACACCGGCCGGTGCCGAGACGCATTATTTAATCGTCGGTGGTCTCGGCGGAGAGCCGCGTTATGCGGAGAGTTTCGCGCAGCAGGCGCTGTCGCTGGCGCAGTCGGCGCAGCGCACGCTCAACGGCGACGAGCGTGTTACGTTGCTGCGCGGTGAAGAGGCGACACGGGATGCAGTGACCGGTGCTCTCGAACGGCTTGCTGCGACGGTCGCCGAGGACGACACGATTGCGATCTTCCTGATCGGTCACGGCAGCTTCGACGGTGAGCAATACAAGCTCAACCTGCCGGGCCCGGATCTGGATGGCGACACGCTCGCCGAGCTATTTGCAGCGCTTCCCGCGAGGCAGCAGGTCATCGTGAACATGACGAGCGCCAGCGGTGCCGTGCTCGACGCTTGGGCGGCGGACGGGCGCACGCTGATTACGGCAACGAAGAGCGGCGGAGAGCGCAACGCGACGCGCTTTGCAGAGCAATGGGCCCTCGCGCTCGCGAGCGAGGAAGCCGATGCCAACAGGAACGGTGCGATTACGGTCCAGGAAGCCTACGATTTTGCAACGCGTAAGGTCGCCGATAGCTTCGAGGGTGCCGGTCTGCTCGCGACCGAGCATTCGGAGGTCGCCGGCGAATCGGCGCTGGGCTTCAACATTGCGCTGCTTTCCGCGCGCATCGCCACGACGGAGCAGCTGCGTAATCTCATCGAGCAGCTCGAGGTGCTCGAGGGTCAGATCGATACGCTGCGCGGACGCCGCGACGAGATGGACAACGACGTATATCTAGAAGAGTTGCAGGGATTGTTGTTGGAGCTCGCGCTCGTGCAGCGAGAGATCGACGAAGCGCGTGCCGATGAATAGCACACAGCGGTTCCGGTGGCTTGCGGCCTCGGTCGTAATCTCGTGCTGGGCCGTACCCGCCGCTGCGTTACATTTCGAATACTCGAACGATCGGCCCGATGAGCTCAAAGCATGCGATACGCTCGAGTATCGCGGTCAGCGTTTCGACGCGGACGACTGTTACGCCGCGCTGCGCGTGAGCGGCTCGGATCCGCGCATCCGCGCGGAGGCCGCCTGGAGTCTCGGCGATCTGCGTGCGGCGAATACGCAATTCCAGCAGGCCATCGAGCTCTATCCCGAGGATCCGCGGCTGCGGGCGCGTTGGGGTGAGCTGTTCGTCACGACGCACCAGGACAACGAGGCCGTCAAGCTCTTTCAGGAGGCGCTCGAGATCGATCCGGATTACGCCCCGGCCAAGCTCGGTCTGGCGAGCGTGTCTGCGGGACGATTCGAGGATCAGGCGCGCGCATGGGTCGACGAGGCGCTGGAGAACGATCCAACGCAGCTTCGCGCGCATCTGCTGCTCGCGCGCATGAGTCTGGAGACGGGCGATTTGGACGACGCAGAGGCATCGCTCGATCGCGCCCTGCGTCTGGCGGAGTCCGAGGACCTGCCGCCGCTCGAGATATACGCGCTCAAAGCGTCGGCAGACCTGCTGCGCGGCGTGACCGACAGCGTCTGGACGACGCGTGCACTCGACATGAATCCCTCGTATGGCGACATCTACGCGATTCCGGCGCATTTTTACGTGATCACGCGCCGCTACCGCGAGGCCATCGAGCTGCTGCTCGAGGCGGTACGCATTCAGCCGGATCTCTGGGCCGCGCATGCAGAGCTCGGTGTCAATCTGCTGCGCGTCAATCGCATCGCCGAAGCCATGGCACATCTCGAGACGGCCTATCGCGGCGACCCGTTCAGCGCAAAAATCGTCAACACGTTGCGGCTCATCGACAGCCTCGACAACTTCCGCGACATCGTGCGGATGCCCGGCATGGATGAGGCGATCGCAGGTGCCGGCATGATCCTGCGCCTGCATCGCGACGAGTCCGACGTGCTCGAGCCCTACGTCACCGATCTCGTCAACGACAGTATCCGGACGTTCTCGCAACGTTACGGCTTCGAGCTTGCCGAGCCCGTCGTCGTCGAGCTCTATCCCGAGCACGACGATTTTGCCGTGCGCACCTCGGGACTGCCGGGCATCGGGCTCCTGGGCGTGACGTTCGGCTACCTCGTCGCGATGGACAGCCCGTCCGGGCGAACCGACAACGATTTTCACTGGGGCACGACGCTGTGGCACGAGATGGCACACGTATTCACGCTCGAGGCGACCAATCATCTCGTGCCGCGCTGGTTCAGCGAAGGTGTGTCCGTCTACGAGGAGTGGACCACGGGACCGCTGCCGGGTCGGCACATTCCGATGCACGTTCTGCGGGCCGCGGCGGAGGACAAGTTTCTAGGCATAGCCGATCTCGACAGCGGCTTCATTCGTCCGAGCTACGACGGTCAGGTCATGGTCTCGTATATGCAGGCCGGCTTGACCTGCCAATTTATCGAGCGGCGCTGGGGACAGTCGGCCTTCGTCGCGATGCTCGAGCAATACACGCAGGGCGCCGATACGCCCGAAGCCATCGAGCAGGCGCTCGGCTTGAGCGCCGACGAGTTCGATCGCGGTTTCGAGGCATTCATCGAGGCTGAGCTCGGCACGGTGCTCGACGGCCTCGACGACTGGCGCACGCAGGTCGAGCGTGGGTTCCAGGCCGCCGACAATGGCGACTGGGCCGCGGCGCTCGAAGCCGCCAGCGCCGCGGTGACCAGCGTTCCGGAGTACGTCGCCGACGGCAATGCGTATTTGCTGAAGGCCAAAGCGCACGACGAGCTCGAGGAACCCGATCAGGCGATGGCCACGCTCGAGAGCTACTGGTCGCTCGGCGGCCACGATGCCGGCGCGCTCAAGACACTCGCGCGGCGTCTCGACGAGCGCGGCCGCAGGGCCGACGCGATCGACGTTCTCGACGATCTGCTCGGGGTCGTGCCGCTCGACAGTGACCTGCACATCGAGCTCGGTGATTGGCTCATGACTGAGGAGCGCGCAACCGAGGCGTTGCGCGAGTATCAGGCCGTCCTGGCGCTCAATCCCCACGATCAGGCCGGCGCGCACTACCGTCTCGCCACGGCCTATCGGCAGCTCGAAGACGCCGCCAAGATGCGCGAGCATTTGTTGTATGCTCTGGAAATCGCCCCGCATTACCGGGAAGCACAGCAACTGTTACTGGAGATCGCCCGTTGAGTTCCGAAAACGCAAGCCCCCTAGATAGCAAAGAAGCCAGAGAGCTCGTCGAGCAATTCCAGCCGTCGATGGATGCGATCCGCGAGCAGGTGCGCAAGGTCATCGTCGGGCAGGACGAGGTTGTCGATCACCTGTTGCTGACCTTGCTCGTCGGTGGACATTGTTTGATTACGGGCATGCCCGGTACGGCGAAGACGCTGCTCGTGCGTACGCTCGCCGTCGCGCTCGGCCTGACGTTCAAACGCATTCAGTTCACGCCCGATCTCATGCCGACCGACGTAACGGGCACGGACATCATCGAAGAGGACATCACGACGGGGCACCGGACCTGGACGTTCGTGCCCGGCCCCTTGTTCGCCAACGTGCTGCTCGCGGACGAAATCAACCGCACACCGCCGAAGACCCAAGCCGCGCTGCTCGAGGCCATGCAGGAGCTCTCCGTGACGGTTCGCGGCAATCACCATACGATCGAGCCGCCGTTTTTCGTTCTGGCTACGCAGAACCCCATCGAGCTCGAGGGCACCTACCCGCTGCCCGAGGCACAGCTCGACCGCTTCCTGTTCAACGTCATTCTCGATTATCTATCCGGCGACGACGAGCTCGAGGTCGTGCAGCGATTCACGACGCAGGTCGGCATGCCCGAGGTCGAGGCGTGCACGACGGCCGAGCAGATTCTGCGTTACCAATGGCTCATACGTCAGGTACCGGTCTCCGAGTCGGTCAGCCGTCTTGCCGTGAATCTCGTGCGTGCGAGCCGGCCCGATGATCCACTCGCACCCGAGGTCGTCAAGCGCTACGTGCAGTACGGCGCCAGCGTACGTGCGACGATGTTCCTGACGCTGGCCGCGAAGGCGCGCGCGCTCATGATGGGGCGTTACCACGTCACGAGCGAGGACATCACGGCTCTGGCATTGCCCGTCATGCGCCATCGCGTGCTCGCCAATTACTACGCCGAGTCTGACAGCGTAACCGTCGACGACGTGCTGACCCAGCTCGTTCAATCCATGGCGGGGGCCGAGCGGCAAGCGCAAGCCGGATGAGCGAGCGCGCATCGGCAGCCGCCCCGAATCTCCTGTCGCCGGAGGTACTCGCGAGCCTGTCGAATCTTGACCTCGTCGCGCGTGCCGCCGTGCACGGTTTCCTGAATGGCCTGCACCGGTCGCCGCAGTTCGGGTTCAGCCAGGAGTTCGCCGAGTATCGCGCGTACTCGGAGGGTGACGATCCGCGTTTCGTGGATTGGAACGTCTACGCGCGCACTGAGCGAACCTATATAAAACGGTATCTCGGCGAGACCAACACGCATCTGGTCATTCTGCTCGACTCGAGCGCCTCCATGGCGTACGCATCGAAGAAGAACGTGACAAAGCTCCAGTACGCGAAGTTTCTCGCCGCGACGCTGGCCTATCTCGCGGCACGCCAGCACGATGCCGTCGGTCTGATCATATTCGACGAAGAGGTCCGCGATCATCGTCCACCGTCGTCACGTATCGGCAGGCTGCATGCGGTGTTGCATGCGATCGACCGCGCTGAGCCCGGAACAGGCACCGATCTGAGCGTGCCTTTCGAGCGGTTCCAGCAGTACCAGAAAGGCCGCGGCCTCGTCTGCGTGATCTCGGACTTCTATTGCGAGCCCGAGGCGATGCTCAAGGGCGTGCAGCCCCTGGCCTACCAGGGTCAGGATGTCGTCCTCTTTCAGGTGCTGGACCCGGAGGAGCTCGAGCCCGACCTCAAGGAATCGGCGTTGCTCGAGGACATGGAAACCGGAGAAGCCATGGAGGTATCGCCGATTTTCATGCGCTCACGCTATCGCGAGCGGATTCAGGAGCATCTCGAGGCGTTGGCGAAAACCGCGGCCCGCGCGAACGCGGATTATCAGCTCCTGCGCACCGACGAGCCGCTCGACAGCGCGCTCAGAAACTATCTGACCTTCCGCCAGCGCCGAGGCTGATTCCACGATGAGGAATGGACTCCGATGACGCTGCTGGCTCCGCTGTTCCTGCTAGGCGTTATCGCCGTCGGACTGCCGATCTGGTTGCACCGCCTGTCGTCGGAGAATCCGAACCGCGAGCAGTTCAGCTCCGCAATGTTCCTCGAGCCCGGGGAGCCGCGCCGCGTGCTGGCGAAGAAAGTGCAGTATCTGTTGCTGCTCGCACTGCGTGTCGGTCTGCTCGTGCTGCTCGCGCTGGCGTTTGCGCGACCGGCGTTGCAGGGCGCCGCTCAGGCACTCATAGAAGACACCGCGCAACTACACGTGATCGTCATGGACGTCTCTGCGTCGATGCAGCACGGCGATCGCTGGGAGCGCGCGCGAGAGGCCGCGCTCGACGTCGTCGATGCGGCACCGTCGGGCGATTTGCTGCAAGTGATTGCAGTCGGTCGTGGCGCGCAGGCGCTCGGCGATCCAACGCTCGATGCCGCAAGCGTACGTCAGAGCATCAACGCGCTCGAGCCCGAGTACTCACGCACCGACTACGGCGAGCTCATGAGCTCCGTCGATCGCATGCTGCGCGGTATCGAGCTTGCAACGATCGTGCATGTCGTTACGGATCTGCAGCAGTCGTCGATGCCGACGCGCTTCGCCGAGCTCGCCGCACAGACACCGTTGGAGCTTCAGATTCACGACGTTTCGGAGGCCGGTGAAGCGAACTGGGCTGTGCAGAGCATCGTCTGGCAAGCCGGGGGGGATCAGGTCAGCGCGAGTTTGCGCGGCTTTGGCACGCAACCGGTGTCGCATGATGCCGTGCTCGAGCTCAACGGCGCCCGCGTGGCCGAGCTGCCCGTGATCGTTCCGCCCGACGGGACAATTACCGTTACCTTCCCAGCGCCGGAGCTGCGCGCGGGTGCGAATCGTCTGGAGGTCTTTCTCGATCCCGGCGACGACCTCGCCGCCGACGACCGGCGTTTCATGGTCGTCAAACGGCCCGAGCCGCGCTCGGTGTTGCTCGTGAGCGCCGACCCGCGCGGGCGGGACTCGTTATTTCTTACGGCGGCGCTCGAGGCTGTGAGCGGGCCGCTGACGACTGTGGAGCCCGTCGCGCCCGCCGCGATTTCCGAGCGCAACCTGCGCGAGTACGCGTTCGTCGTCGCCGCCGACGCAGGCGTGTTGGGCGCGGCTGAAACCGAGGATCTGCGCGAGTACGTCGCCGGTGGCGGTGCGCTCTTCCTCGCGCTGGGCCAGCGCTCCGGGGGCTTGAGCATCGTGCCCGTCACGGGCCACGAATACAGCGCCACGACGCAGATCGGCGCGCGCTCCGATGGTTTCACGATCGTCGGGGCGATGGACTCCGGGCATCCGGCCATGGCCGGCACCGAGGAGCTGCGCATGGCGAAGTTCTTTCGGTTCACGGCGCTGACTCCGCAGGACGGCGATCAGGTAATGGCCGAGCTCGAGCAGGGTGCGCCGCTACTGATCGACCACGCGCTCGGCGAGGGCCGCGTCGTGCTGTTCGCATCCTCACTCGATCGCGCGTGGAACGATCTGCCCGTGCTGCCCGTTTTCGTGCCGCTCGTCGCCGGCGTAACGGCCTATCTGTCGGGCGAGCTGACCGTCCAAACCGAAGCGCAGCTCGGCACGACGCTGTCACCGCGCGCCGTGGGGCTGGCCGGCGGGCAGATATTTGCGCCCGACGGTGGTGCGGCGCTCGGCATTGCCGCGGCCGGCTCCGGCAACGAGGTCGTGCTCGATCAGATCGGCTTTTACGAGGTCGTTGGTGGTGGGCTGACGGAACTCGTGGCCGTCAATCTGGATCCAAACGAGTCTGATCTGACGCCCGTGGAGCCCAACGCCGTGGAGCGCTGGCTCAGTCTGAACGCCGGGTCGGTCCAGGGCGGCGGCGCCGCGGATCTCGAGCTCGCGCCCTCCGAGCCGACCCCCCTGTGGCCCTGGGTTTTGAGTTTGCTAATTGTGGTCGTATTCATGGAATCCTGGGTCGGAAACTGGCATCTTAGGGTGCGGAGAGGTATAGCAGCATGAGCGCACGGACCCAACTCGAAGCGTATCTCGGCGAATTCCGACAGCGACTGAAGTCTTTGATCGTCGCTCGCGGTGCAGCCGTGCTCGCCGTCACCGCATTGATTCTGACGCTGGCGGCCGTATTTATCGGCACGCGTCAGGCGTTTGCCGATTCGGTCATGATCAGCGCGCGCGTCGTGCTGCTGCTCGCGCTTGCCGGCGCGGCCGTCGGCTTGCTCGTATTCCCGTTGCGTAAGCTCAAGCGTACCGAGGGTGTCGCAGATATCGAACGGCGCGCACCGGATTTCGACGGGCGTATCGAGACCTATCGAGAGCTGACGCAACGCGGAAACGAGGCGTCGGGGCCGTCCGTGTTTCTCGGACTGCTCGCCGAAGACGCGCTGCGTCTCGCTCGCCGCATTCCCGTCGCGTTAAAAGTGCGCAATTGGGAGATTTCGACGCCGGCTGTTGCCGCGGGGCTCGCGATTCTCGTGCTCGCATGGTTCGCAGCATTCGGCCCCGACAATTGGCGCTACGGCGTACGGCATCTGTGGGCCGGTTGGGCGCTGTCCGATACGTTGCCGCCGCAGCGCGTCGCGGTTTCGCCCGGTGACGGCGCGGTTCGTCGTGGCGGCGATCTGTTCATCGAGGCGCAGGCCGAGGGTTTCGACCCCGTCGAGGCGACTGTGTATGCGCAGTTCGAGGGCGGCGAATGGGAAAGTGCCGTCATGGACGAAGTTGGCGGTGACTTCGAGTTCCAGTTCTTCGGGATCCGTCAGCCCTTGCGCTATTACGTCGAGGCGGCCGGTGTGCGCAGTGCCGAGTATGCGATTGAGGTCGTCGATCTGCCGCGCGTCAGCAACGTGCGCCTGACTTACCACTATCCGCAGTGGACGCGTCAGGACACGCGTACTGAAGATCCGGGCGGTGACATCGAAGCGGTCGCCGGTACACAGGTCGAGGTCGAAATCACGACCGATCAGCCGCTCGGCGATGCCGCGCTCGTCGTCAACGGCGAATCCGTGACGATGACGACCGATGGCGCTACGGCGAAAGCCGTGCTCACCGTCGAGGAGGAAGGTGAGTACCACATCGCAACGTCGTTCAACGCCGCGCCCGTCCAACTCACGGACAACTACTTCATCGACGTGCAGGCCGATAGCCGGCCCGTCGTCAAGGTCGTCAAGCCGGGCCGCGACTGGCGTGCGAGCAATATCGAGGAAGTGCTCGTGCGAGTCGAGGCGACCGACGACTTCAACCTCGATCGCCTCGAGCTCAATTACGCTATCAACGGCGGCGAGTGGCAGGTTACCCCGCTCGACGCCGACGGGGACTACGCGCTGACCGAGGAGGTGCTGTTCCTCGAGGAGATGCGCGCAGCGCGAACGCCGTTCACCGCGGGCGCGGCCCCGAATCTATTTGACATAATCGATTCCAACGAGCTCGATCTCGAAGCGCCGCAGCAAGAGGACGAGAACCAGGAGCCGGCGCCTGCGACACTCGCGCCGGGCGATGTCGTTTCCTATTACGTCGAGGCGTTCGATCGCGACGCCTCCTCGCGGACAGATCTTTATTTCATC
>JBFJXA010000003.1:0-38498 GCA_041623375.1 Gammaproteobacteria bacterium
CATGGTGTATGACATCATGAACGATAAGCAACGGAAGGATTTTGAGGAGTTTCTCGAGACCGACTTCTCGTTCGAGATCCCCAAGCTTGCGCGTTTTCGTGTCAACGCATTCAACCAGAATCGCGGTTGCGCCGCTGTCTTTCGAACGATTCCTTCGGAGATATTGACGCTGGATGACCTCGGCGCACCACGTATTTTCAAGGATATTGCGATGCACCCGCGCGGCCTCGTTCTCGTGACGGGACCGACCGGCTCGGGTAAGTCGACGACGCTCGCCGCAATGATCGATTACGTCAACGACAACAAACCGGATCACGTTCTCACGATCGAGGATCCGATCGAATTCGTTCACGAAAGCAAGAAATCGCTCATCAATCAGCGCGAGGTACATCGCGACACGCTGGGCTTCGCCGAGGCGTTGCGCTCGGCATTGCGCGAAGACCCCGATGTCGTGCTCGTCGGTGAGATGCGTGACCTCGAGACGATACGCCTGGCCCTTACGGCCGCCGAGACCGGTCATCTGGTCTTCGGGACGTTGCATACGAGCTCGGCTGCGAAAACCATCGACCGCGTCGTCGACGTATTTCCGGCAGCGGAGAAAGAGATGGTCCGCAGCATGCTTTCGGAATCGCTGCGTGCAGTCATCTCTCAGACCTTGCTCAAGCGAACCGGAGGCGGACGGGTCGCCGCACACGAGATCATGATCGGTTCGCCGGCTATTCGAAACCTCATTAGAGAGGGCAAGATCGCGCAGATGTATTCGGCAATTCAAACCGGCCAGTCGCTGGGTATGCAGACCCTGGACCAGAACCTGCAGGAGCTCATGGGCAAGGGCCTGATCACGAAGGAAGAAGCCCGCTTCAAAGCCGTGAATAAGGAAAACTTCTAGCGTTGCTAGTCGGTATATAGGAGCGCGTCGGTATGGAACGCGACCAAGCAGTCAGGCTGACACAAAATTTGTTGAAGAAGATGGTCGAGCAGAACGGCTCTGACCTCTTCATAACGGCGGGGTTTCCACCGGCTATCAAAGTCGACGGTGCCATCAAGCCGTATGCCGATCGTCCGCTTACGCCGGAGCAAAGCTCTCTCATCGTTCGCTCAATCATGAACGATCGACAGGCCAAGGAGTTCGATGCGACGAAAGAATGTAACTTCGCCATCGCCCCACAGGGCATCGGCCGTTTCCGCGTCAGCGCGTTCGTGCAGCAGGGTCGAGTCGGCGCCGTATTGCGCACGATCGTAACGAAGATTCCGACGTTCGAGGATCTGGACCTGCCCGAGCAGCTCAAAGATGTCGCAATGACGAAGCGCGGCCTGTGTCTCGTCGTCGGCGGTACGGGTTCGGGTAAATCGACGACCCTTGCGACGATGATCGGGCACCGAAACCAGAACTCGCAGGGTCACATCATCACGATCGAGGATCCGGTCGAGTATATGCATCCGCACCAGGGCTGCGTCGTCACGCATCGCGAGGTCGGCGTAGATACGGATAGCTGGCATAACGCCCTCAAGAACACGCTGCGTCAAGCGCCCGACGTCATCATGATCGGTGAGATTCGCGACCAGGAAACGATGATGTACGGTATCCAGTTTGCGGAGACGGGCCATCTTTGCGTTGCGACATTGCATGCGAACAGCGCCAACCAGGCACTCGACCGCATCATCAATTTCTTCCCCGAGGAGCGGCGCCACCAGTTGCTCATGGACCTGTCATTGAATATTACCGCGATGATTTCGCAGCGGCTGATTCCTCGGGAGAACGGCATGGGTCGCGTCGCCGCCATGGAGATCATGTTGGCGTCACCTCTGATCAGCGACTTGATCTTCCGTGGAGAAGTCGCGCAGATCAAAGAGATCATGGCGAAGTCCAACCGTCTGGGGATGCAGACATTCGATCAGGCGCTGTTTCGCCTCTATGAGGACGGTGTGATTTCCTACGAAGAAGCCATGCGCAACGCCGACTCGAAGAATGAGTTGAGGCTCAAGATCAAGCTCGAGAGCAAGCGCGAAGAAGGCTCTAGCCAGCCGCATGGCGAAAGCCTGGTCCTCGTGGACGACGACGAGAACAAGGCGGTCAGGTTCTAGCCAGCAGCTCTGGTCGATATCTCCCGGCGCCATGAACGTCAAGCCACTCTTCAAGCTCATGGTGAATAAGAAGGCCTCCGATCTCTTCTTCACCACGCACGCTCCCGTCATGATCAAGATCGACGGCAAGATCATGCCCGTCAACAAGATGGAGCTGACCCCGAAGATGGTGCGCCAGGCGGCGCTGGAGCTCATGAACGAGAATCAGCTCGAGGAGTTCACACGCAGCCTCGAGATCGATTTCGCTGTTTCCGAGCCGGGCCTCGGAAGGTTTCGCGTCAATATCTTCCATCAGCGCGGCAACGTCGCGATGGTGCTGCGCTATGTTACGCCGGTTTTGCCGACGCTCGAGGAGCTCGGCATGCCCGACTCGCTCAAAGACCTCGTCATGCTGCGTCGCGGACTCATACTCATGGTCGGCGCGGCGGGCTCGGGTAAGTCGACGACACTGGCGGCAATGATCAATTACCGTAATCAGAACGCGGCCTCGCATATCGTCACGATCGAGGATCCGATCGAGTTCCTGCACAGCAATCAGCGATCGATCGTGAATCAGCGCGAAATCGGGCTCGATACGATCTCTTATGAGCGGGCGCTACGCAGCGCGATGCGAGAGGCGCCGGACGTTATCCTGATCGGCGAGATTCGCGACCGTACGACGATGCAGGCGGCAATCGATCTGGCAGGAACGGGTCATCTGGCCATAGCCACCCTGCACGCCAACAACGCACCCGAGACGCTCGATCGCATCATCAACATGTATCCGAGCGAGCAGCATGCCCAGGTGTTCATGGACCTCGGCCAGTACATTCGCGCGATCATTTCACAGCGCCTCGTTCGCAGCAAGCAGGGCAAGCGCGTCGCGGCCGTAGAGCTCATGCTCAACACGGCGCATATTGCCGAGCTCATCCACAAAGGCGACATCAGCGGCGTCAAAGAGGCGTTCAAGCAGACCAACGAACCGGGCATGCAGGATTTCGACGGCGCGTTGCTGCACCTTTACAGTAGCGGTTCGATCAGCATGGAAGAGGCGCTCGCCAACGCCGATTCGCGCGCCGACCTCGAAGCGAAGATCAATTTCGGTTAGCTGAAACGCGCGTTCAGACGCGAGGTGCCTAGGGCGACGCGTACGCGATTCCGTGCGCGACGGTGGCCGCGCTCGGGGCCCCTCGGTACGGGCCTCATTCCGCTCGTCGCGAACCGCGGCCCAGCGCGATCACCGGCACCGACTAATCAATCTCCTCTAGCCGGGAAATACCTCTGCGGCGTCGAAGACCGGCCCATCGACGCAGACGCGTTTCATGACGATGCCTTCGGGCGTGTGCAGCGGCACGATGCACCCTGCGCACCCACCGACGCCGCAGGCCATGAACTCCTCGACTGCGACCTGGCAGGGCAGCTCGAACTCGCGCGCGAGCGCTGCGGTCGCTTCGAGCATCGCATGCGGTCCGCAGCTGACGATCTGAGTGGCGCCGAGGGACTCAGCCGACTGCGCCTGGAGCCACCTTCGTGCGAGCGCCGGCGCGAAGCCGTCGAAACAACCTTCGAAACCGGCTTTTGTTGCGAGCGCCGAAGGGATGCCCCACGTCTCCAGCTGTGCGACCGCCAGGCTCGCGGAGTCGGGGATGCCCGGGAGCGTCGCCGACCGCGTGGTCAGCTCGAATGGAAACGGAACCTCCGAGCCCATGATGACGACGAGCTCGAAGCGATTATCTGCGCGAAGCGACTCGGCAAGAAAATAGATGGGCGGGATGCCCACGCCACCGGCGACCGCGAGAATGATGGGGCGCCGGGGATCGGGGGTGAAGCCTCGGCCGATGGGGCCCAGCACGCTGACAGTCTCATCCGTCGCGCGCTCTGCGAGCTTCTCGAGCCCCAGACCGACCGGCTTGTAGAGAAACTCGAGCCAGCCGGCTTGCGCATCGGCACTCAAGATGGACAAGGGCCGTCGCATCGGAATCAGAGGGTCGCAAGTCAAATGAGCGAACGTGCCGGGCACGGCGCGCTCGGCGCAGCGCGGCGCGCTCACGCGCAATATGAATTGATCGCCTGGAAACACGGTCTGCGAAAGAATCGGAGCGTCCTCTAGGCAGATCGTTCCTCGGTCGGCTTGGCTCACGACCGTTCTCCACGCATCGTCAGAACGTGCTCGTAGACGAGCGCCAAAACTGCCATGCGAACTGCGAGACCGTTCGTGACCTGCTCTTGTATGACCGAGCGATGACCGTCGGCCAGTGCGCCGTCGATCTCGACGCCGCGGTTCATGGGTCCGGGATGCATGACGATCGCATCGGGCTTGGCAACCTTCATGCGCTCGTCGTTGAGCCCGTAGCGGCGAAAATATTCCTGGGGATCGGGAATCGAATCGAGCTGCGCGAATCGTTCTTTCTGAATACGCAGCGCCATGACGACATCGGCGCCCTCGATACCGCTATCGAGGTCGGAGTAGCTCTGGGTTCCCTCGAAAGCTTCTTCTGGCAGCAGCTCTTGCGGGCCGACGAGCCGTAACTCGCCAACACCGAGCTTCGTTAGCGCCTGCGTCGCCGAGCGGGCCACGCGCGAATGTCTGATGTCGCCGACGATGGCCACACGAAGGTTGCCGACGTCGCCCTTGTGCTTCTGGATCGTCATTAGATCGAGCAAGCCCTGGGTCGGATGAGACACTTCGGATTCACCCGCATTCAGCACAGAAACATGCGGGAGGACGTGGTCCGCGATACGCATGGGTACACCCGTGCTCGCATCTCTGACTACGAAAATGTCCACCTGCATGGCCTGCAACGTGTAGATCGTATCGAGCAAGCTCTCGCCTTTTGCGCGCGCCGACATGTTGACGTCGAGATTCAGCACATCGGCGCTGAGACGCTTCGCCGCGAGCTCGAACGATGCACGGGTCCTCGTGCTCGCCTCGAAGAAAAGATTCGCGACGGTCTGGCCCTCGAGAATCGTATCTTGCGGCGGCGGTTGACCGATCGGCGTCGAGTAGTGGTGCGCGCGTTCGATGATCCTCTCGATATCGGTCCGCTTCAGATCCGCCAATGTGATGAGATGACGTAGCTGGCCTCGCTCGTTGAGTTGCGCGACCGTCATTGCTCTCTGAGCCACTGTTCGGCAATTAGGCAGGCGGCGTGGCTGTCCACGGTTCCTTTACGAATTCGTTTCGGCATGAGCTGATCCCGGCGCGCCATGATAAGTTCGGACTCGGCCGCACGTGAAGTCAGCGACTCGTCGGTTGTCGCGACGGGTAGCCCGAAGCGGTCCGCGAGCTCGGTCGCGAACGCCGTGGCCGCCTCGGCGATCGGCTCCGCCGAAGGGTCCGGTAGCCCAACGACGAGCTGAGCGGGCTGCCACTGCTCGATAATCGTCTCGATCTGCTCCCACGGCGGCTGCGAGCCGGCCTCGAGCGTTGTCAGCGGGGTAGCGGTCCCGGTGCGTCGGTTGGCCGTGGCCACGCCGATGCGGCGCAGACCGAAGTCGAAAGCCAGCAACAGATCGGCCTGCCCGCGCGTCATGCGGGGATTTCCGGCAAGCTTGAGGGGGATTCCGGGCGGCAGCGTGGATTTCGAGGAGCGATTGCCGGCGTCAAGCGTGTCCTGCATAGCTCGTGAGCTGGCTGATATTAACGCCGAGCAGACCGGCCGCGGCGGCCCACCGCTGGTCGAACGGCGTGTCGAAGATCAGGGACGGGTCGGCTGGCACGCTGAGCCACGCGTTGGCGGCAATCTCGGCCTCGAGTTGACCCGCTCCCCAGCCGGCATAGCCCAGCGCCACGAGCGCCGGCCACGGGCCCTCGCCCGCGGCCATGGCCTGAAGAATATCCTGGGACACCGTGACCTTCACGGCCGCGTCGTTATCGAGCGTCGACTCGAACGTCCGATCGCCCTGGTGCAGCACGAAACCGGTGCTCGGCTGGACGGGCCCGCCGGCCAGCGCCGGCTGCTCCGCCTGGCGTTGATCGGCGACTTCGAGCTCGAGCTGCTCGAAGATATCCGCGACCCGCATGTCGAGCCGGCGGTTGATGATGATGCCGAGCGCGCCCTCTTCGTTGTGCTTGCACAGATACGTGACCGTGCCGTCGAAGTTCGGATCGCCCATGGCCGGCATGGCGATTAGAAAGTGATCCTGAAGCGTGCTCATGTCGGTCCTCGCCTTAGCAGGCGGGCGTCGGACGCCGCTGCGATAGCTACGATAGTGTAGCTTAGTTGACTGTTTTGGTCGTGACTGGTTCCCCGGTGCCTCGCACGGCTGCACTAGGGGCGCGCCGGGACCGCCTCGGCGCCGAAGTCCCACTCGTAGGCAAACCGCAGCAACCCGTACTCGGCACGGACCGTGTCCGGCAGCGGCTCGAAGGGTGCGGCCGAGCGCAATATGGTCAGCGCGGCTTGATCGAGTGCAGCGTTGCCCGAAGACTCGCGCACGACGATGGCTTCGAGACGACCGTCGGCATCGATCGTGACCTCGAGCGTCGGGTTGTTGCTGAATCCTCGGTCACGGGCCTCGGCCGGAAAATTCAGCGTGCCGATGCGCTCGACGCGGCGGCGCCAGCCGTCGAGGTAGTTTGCCAGCACGGACTCGCGCGTGCTCGGGCCCGCCGGCGCGTCGAGCTCGTCGGACTCGGGATTCTGCGCCTGAAGATCGATCTCTGCGGCGAAGGTTTGCTCGGCTTCGCGTGAAAGCAGGTTCGCTGCCAACTGCGCCTCGTCGGCAGGTTCCTCCGTGGGGTCGGGGACGGCATCGATCTGTGTCGCGGATTCTTCGCGAGTCACGAGACGGTCGGCCGTCGGCACGGGCTCGCGCGGCGCCGTATCGAAAAGATCGGCACCACGTTGGCTGCCCTCTTGTGTAATCAGATGATCGGCGGCGAGCGTCGTCGTCGGCCGATCCCCCGGTGCCGCGCCGCCGGCACCGACGCGGGTTCGCTGGGCCAGATAGACGTCGTCTTCGGGAACGGCCTGCGTAGGA
Organism: Gammaproteobacteria bacterium; assembly: GCA_041623375.1. Lineage (GTDB taxonomy): Bacteria > Pseudomonadota > Gammaproteobacteria > Steroidobacterales > Rariloculaceae > JAHEEM01. The sequence continues at coordinate 7,048 of JBFJXA010000003.1, forward strand.
CCGGTCTCCTGCACGAGCGTAACTCGCAGCGTGGGAATCAAATCCGAATCGCCGATTGGGCTGGCGGTGAACGTCACGCCGAGTATCACGATGCCGTGAAACAATACGGCAACGAAGAATGTCGAGCTCAGCCGGTCGGTGCTCACAGTGGCGACTCCTGGCCGGAGCCTATGATTATATCGTGCTCCCGCGGTGCGACATCCAGACGCGCCGCCATCGCCGCAGTCAACTCGACTTCACCGCTCGCATCGACACGCAGGACGGAGCTTACGCCGAGCCGGCTTGCCGCCGCCCGCCAATGGCTCGGACCTGCAACGAATAGAGCCGTTGCCGCGGCGTCCGCGCGCGTCGGATCCGTGTCGACGACAGTCAGGGCCTGCGTGTGAACGACGGGTCGTCCGGTCTTGGGGTCGAGCAGGTGGTGGAAGCGCTGGCCCTGAACCTCGTAGAACCGCTCATAGTCACCGGACGTGAACGCGGCCTCGCCGTCGCTGAGAGAAAGAATACCCAGCAAGCCGTCACCGCGCGGCTCCCGAATGCCGACGAGCCAAGGCCGGTCGTCGAGCGGCCGGCCCGTGACGGCGAGATCACCGCCGGCGTTTATGAGCGCCGAGTCGATGCCGTGGAGCTTGAGTGATGCGAGTAGCTCGTGGACGGCTGCCCCCTTGGCGATGCCGCCGAGATCGAGCATGAGGCCGCGCTCGGTGCTGCGAATGCGCCGGCCATCGATCTCGAGCCGGTCGATGCCGCCGCTGGCTTCGAGGGTGGCCGCGATCGCCTCGGCGGAGGGCGGTTGTGTAACGGATTCGGCCGTCGTGTGAAATCCCCAGAGCTCCACGAGATTGCCGAGCCCGGGCTCGAAGAGACCACCACTCGCGCGGGACAATTCGCGCGCCCGGCTCAGCAGCCGGGCCATACCGGCGCTGACGACGATCTCGCGGCCGTCAGCGAGGGCTTCGTTCAGTCTCGCGAGCTCGCCGGCGGTCCATGGGTAGAAGTCCCGTTCGAACGTCTCGAGCGTCGATTCGATGTCTCCGAGCGCAGCGTCTGTCGTGACCGGCGACGAACTCACGAAACTGACGTCGACCCACGTTCCCATCGCGAAGAAACGTCTCTCGACGAGCTGTGCGCCCGCATCGGGTTCTTCGCAGCCGACGGCAAGCAAGCAGCATGCGCCGAGCAGGAATCTTGTCGAAGCCATGGCCATCAGCCGGATAGTCGTCGCTCCACTGCGCTCAGCAGCATATCAGCGATATCGATACCGTACTGGCGATCGAGTTCACGAATTCCAGTCGGGCTCGTGACGTTGATCTCGGTGAGATAGTCGCCGATGACGTCGATGCCCGCGAATATCACACCCTTGTCTCGCAGCACGGGACCAATCTGGCCACACAACCAACGATCCCGCTCGGTTAGTTCACGTCCTTCGCCTGTCGCGCCCATGACGAGATTGCCGCGCGGATCTTCCGGGCCCGGGATGCGCGCGAGCGCATACTCGACCGGTTCGCCATCGATCAACAAAATGCGTTTGTCGCCGGCCGTGATCTCGGGCACATAGCGTTGGGCGATGGTGTATTTGCTGCCGTAGTCCGTCAGTGTCTCGAGGATGACGTTCGTGTTCGGATCGCCGTTATTCACGACGAAGATAGACCGCCCGCCCATTCCGTCGAGCGGCTTGAGCACGATCTTGCGTTGCTCGGCAAGAAAGGCCTTGATCTCGTCGATGCTGCGCGTGATCAGATTCGGCGGCGTGCAATGCGCAAACCAGGCGGTGTAGGCCTTCTCGTTGATGTCGCGCAGACTTCTCGGCTCGTTGACGACGAGCGTTCCGCGATCCTCCGCAAGCTGGAGTATGTATGTCGTATAGATGTACTCCATATCGAACGGTGGATCCTTGCGCATGAACACGGCGTCGAGCGTGTCGAGGTTGTCCTTCCATGCACCGCCGAGCTCGAACCAGCGGTCGGCATCGTCATAAACCGTGATACGCCTGCCGTGGCCGATCGGTACGCCTTCACGTATGAGCAAATCCTGCTGGCGCAGGTAAACGAGCTCCCAGCCTCTGCGTTGCGCCGCGAGCAGCATGGCAAGTGTGGAATCTTTTGCCGGCGTGATGCCCTCGATCGGATCCATGACCATGCCGAGCCGGCGTTTCGTGTCTGCCATGCGGTCTTCTCCGTCCTTTTTTGCGCGAACCGTCGCAGTCTGCGGAGCGCGGACGGCGGTACTATACCGTGAGGCGCTGATTCGGGTTGTCAGAAATCGTTTGCGCACGGAGCGTGGGAGCGGCCAACGACGCTTGGTTCAACGCGCGTTGCCGCCATGGAAGGCGCTCGGCCAATATGTTAAAAGGCGCGTGGGGCCCGGATGATGCTGTCGCTCGGTGCGGGTCGGCGCATCGGTCGGTGGTGTCGGTGTCGTGGCTCGTGGGAGTGCCGAGCGCGGTCCTCGGTGTTTCCGCGCAACGATCAGAGTCTTAAGACTCAGGAGGGGTTCGTGTCCGGTGACAGTGCTGCGGTTGCGAATAGGGGGCTCGCCGGCCTCAAGATACTCGTCATCGACGATAGCAAAACCATCAGAAGAACTGCAGAGACCCTATTAGCAAAGGAAGGCTGCGAGGTTTATACGGCCGTCGACGGCTTCGATGCGTTATCGAAGATCGCGGACCACCATCCCGACATCATTTTCGTCGACATCATGATGCCGCGGCTCGATGGCTATCAAACGTGCGCTCTGATCAAGCACAACCAGGTTTTCAAGCAGACGCCCGTCATCATGTTGTCGAGCAAGGACGGGCTGTTCGATCGGGCGCGGGGACGGCTCGTCGGCTCGGAACAATATCTGACCAAGCCTTTCACCAAGGACGAGTTGCTCGGCGCCATTCAGAGTCATACGGGCCGATAGGCAGGCGCGAGGTACCCAGCGCATGGCACTCGTAATGATCGTCGACGATTCACCGACGGAAGTGCATGTCATGAAGACAGCGCTCGAGAAGCACGGCTTCGAGACCGTTGCCGCGACGGACGGGTCGGAATGCCTGGAGCTCGCAAAGCGCGTTCGCCCGGACCTGATTCTCATGGACGTCGTCATGCCTGGAGTCAACGGTTTTCAGGCGACGCGGACGCTGGCCCGTGACCCGGCCACGAAAACCATACCGATCGTCATGATCTCGACGAAGAGCCAGGAGACCGACAAGATCTGGGGATTGCGTCAGGGCGCCGTGGATTTCCTCGTCAAGCCGGTCTCGGCGAACGCGCTCGTCGCTAAGGCGCAAGAAGTCCTCTCTCGAATCGAGCATTGAGCGCGATGACCCTCACCGAGCTGCGTGATCGGCCTTACGAGCTACTTCTCGCGATGGAAGAGCGGGCACGCGCCGCGGCCGTGCGCCGCGAAGGCGAGCACGCGGAGCGCGGCGGCGAGTGGATCGGCGTCGCTTTCAGGCTCGGTACGGACCATTTCGTTGCCGACAGGGCCGACGTCAAAGAGGTCTTGTCGGTACCGGAGCTCATGACGCGCGTTCCGGGGGCCAAATCCTGGCTACGCGGAATCGCCAACGTACGCGGTCAGCTAATCACCGTCGTCGATCTCAAGGCGTTTCTCGGGGGCGGGATCTCGATGACGGATCGTCGGTCTCGCGTGCTCGTCGCCTCGAGTCGTGACGTGCCGACGGGGCTGCTCGTCGACGAGGTGCTCGGTTTTCGGCGGTTCAACACGTCCGACTACCGCAGCGATGCGATCGCACCGATGATTCGGTGTGAAGGCTACATCGAGGGCAGCTACCGCCGTGGCGCCGAGGCCTGGCCTTACTTTCGGCTACCCAAACTGCTCGCGGACGAACAGTTCCTGAGAGCCGCCGACGTTATAGAGGCACAGGCAAGCTGATGCCGACGGATTTTTGGCCGAAGGTGCTGGCTGGTCTCGCCGTCTTGTTAACGGCCTTGTTGCTGGGTCTTGCCTATCTCGCCTCGACGGGCGGATCCAGCCCACAGACAGCGGCGCCAGGTCGCTTCGTCGCCGAGACTCAGCGCCTGCGGGCGCAGAGCCGCGCCGCTATCGCCGGTGATGCGCAGGCGCTCGACGCGCTGGCAACGGGCCGCGCGGCGCTCGCCCGGCTCGCACAGGCGCTCGGTGCTGCGGCAACGCCCGGCTCGCCGCTCGCGGCGCTGGCAGCGGGTGCCGAGGCGACCGCTGTCGAATCGAGCGTCGCGGCGATTCTGGACGCACGGGTCCAGCTCGAGTCCGCGGCGAGCGCGCGCGAGCAGCTTCGTCGTCTCGCGCCCGAACTGCTCGTGGCGACGGGAAACCTTGCGAGCGCCCTGCCGGTTGAAGGCCTCGCGCAGAACGAGCGCTACCTGGACCGGTTCCAGCTGACGGTGCAACGCATTCGTCAGAGTCTCGATGTTCTTGCCGCTGGCGGCGCGACGACCGAGCTCGTTCAGGAGTTGCGCGAGAGCGAGCAGTACCTGGGCGACATCCTCGCCGGACTTTCTGGAGACGGTTCGACGTTGGACATGGTGCCGGTCACGAGCGCGGCTTCGGCACAGGCCCTCGAGAGTGCGGTCGACGTGTTCGCGGACGTCAGAGGCAGTATCGGCACCATCGTCGCGGCCGCCGACACGTTGTTGAGCGCGCGGGCCGCCGCCGACGCGCTCGACGAATCGGCCGAGGCAGTGTTTCAACGCTACGAAGACGTCGACGTCGGCAGTGTCGTAGCCGGCAGCGCCGGTAATGACGGCCTGGCTATCGCGCTTGCAGCCACCGCGGGGTTGCTCGCGCTGCTAATGGCTTTCGCCTATGTCCGCTCGCGAGACTATCGTCGAGTGGGTGACGACCTCGCCAAGCAGAACGAGCGAAATCAGCAGGCGATTCTGCGCCTGCTCGACGAGCTGTCGAGCCTCGCCGATGGCGATCTGACCGTCCAGGCGACGGTGACCGAAGACATTACCGGCGCGATTGCCGATTCGATTAACTACGCCATCGAGGCCCTGCGTGAGCTCGTCGCGACCGTCACGGACTCCTCGCTGCTCGTCGACGCTGCAGCGAAACAGACCCAGGCGGCATCTGAGCACCTCGTTCGAGCGGCGCAGACGCAGGTCAAGCAGGCAGCGGGCGCGTCGGAGTCGATCGCCCATGTCGTGATGTCGATCGAGGAGGTCTCGGGTAACGCCGAGCGAAGCTCCGACGTCGCCCGGCACGCCGTCGACGTTGCCCACAAGGGCGGTGAAGCCGTGCGGCGCACCATCGACGGCATGAACACGATCCGCGAGCAGATCCAGGACACGTCCAAGCGCATCAAACGGCTCGGTGAGAGCTCCCAGGAAATCGGCGATATCGTAGAGCTCATCGAGGAGATTGCCGAGCAAACGAACATCCTTGCGCTCAACGCCTCGATCGAAGCCTCGCGAGCCGGCGAATCGAGCCGCGGTTTTGCCGTCGTCGCCGACGAGGTACAGAAGCTCGCGGAGCGCTCGAGCAACGCCGCGCGACAGATCGAAGTCATCGTGAGCACGATTCAGTCGGATACGAACGAGGCCGTTGTCTCGATGGAGCGCAGCACGACGGACGTCGTCGGTGGCGCGCTGTTGGCCGAGAACGCGGGCGCTGCGTTGGTCGAGATCGAGCAGGTGTCTCACCAGATCGCAAGCCTCGTGCAGAACATCTCGACTTCTACCAAGGCACAGACGCAGGCTGCGGCCGACATCACTGAGAGCATGCGCATCCTCAGGGAGATCAGCTCGAAAACGACCGAGTCGAGCGCCACGACCTCGAATGCGATCGGCAAGCTGTCGGAGCTGGCAAGCCAGCTGCGCAAGACGGTCAGCGGTTTCACGCTCCCTGATTTCGCGACCGGCACGGGCATTCTTAGCGAGTCGCAGATTAGTGAGGGTTTACGAGAAGACCTCGGCGAGGAGTCGGCGGCTGCCGACGCGCCCGAGGATCCACCCGACCAGCGGCTGCAGTCCGGTTAGGTCGTAGAATCCGGAGTGATGACGGACACGGCTGCGCAATCGCTCGATCTCGTCAGCGGGGAGCTGACGACGACGCTCGAGACGGCCCGGGCACAGCTCGAATCCTATATCGAGGGTCAGGCCGGTTCCGAGAGCCTCGTCCGCTGCGCAGACCTGCTGCACCTGACGAGCGGCGCGCTGAAAATCGTCGAAGCACACGGCGCGGCGTTGCTGGCCGACGAGATGCACGAGACCTGTAAGTTCCTCGGGGCAACGAAGGATGAGCAAATCCGCGAACGCGGCGTGGAGACGCTGACGCGCGCGATGGTACAGCTACCTGCGTACATCGACAGGCTGCTCAGTGGGGGCCGTGACGTCGCACTCGTGTTGCTGCCGCTGATCAACGATCTGCGCGAGGTGACGAACCGGCCGATCTTGTCCGAGGGTACGCTCGTGCTGCTGAGCGCGGGTCCACAAGGGCGATTCGTTGCCACGCCGTCCGCGCCGACGTCCGCCGAGACGCGCGAAGAGGTGGATCGACAGGGGCTCGCGGCGCTACGCCCGCTGTTCCAGGCTGCGCTGCTCGGCTGGATACGTGGCGATCGCGCCGACTCACAGCTCGCGCAGCTCATCGATATCAGCAAACAGGTCGAGCAGGCTGTCAAGACCGAGCCCGGTCGCCAGATATGGTACGTCCTCACGGCCGTGCTCGAGGCTCTACGTGACGACGGGCTCGAGGAGACAGTCGCCCTCAAGCGGCTCGTCGGTCAGGCCGATCGGCAGCTCAAACGTCTCATCGACGAGGGTGAGAGCACGTTCGTGCAATCACCGCCGGCTGATCTGTTGAACGGACTCCTTTATTACGTCAGCCGCGCCAGCGGCGACCATGAGCGTCTCGAAGAGCTGCGCGAGCTCTACAACCTCGATGAGCTCGTGCCTGCAGAAGATCAGCTCGCCAAAGCACGCGATGAGCTGGCCGCCCCGAGCACGAAGCTCATGGATACAGTCGCGCGAGCCATCAAGGAGGATCTCGGCAGCGTCAAGGATTCGTTGGACATCTTCGTGCGAACCGGCATGGGCGATACGGCAGACCTCGCCCCGCAGCTGGAGATGCTCAAGAAGATCGCCGACACGCTCGGCGTCCTGGGTCTCAGCCATCTTCGCGATGAGATACGTAGCGAGGCCAAAGAGCTCAAGGCGATCGTCGTTACAGGCGCCGTGCCGGAGGAGGCGGCGCTCGAGAAGATCGCCGCGACATTGCTCGACGTCGAGGACACGCTCGACAAGGAGCTCGTTCGGGCCGTCGCACCGGCCGGCGCTAAAACGGACGAGACCGCCGAGACGGATGACAAGGAGCACTATCGCCGGGTCACGAAGACGGTGCTCGGCGAATGCATCGTCAATCTCTCGCATATCAAAGAGACGGTGATCCAGCTACTCGACGATCCGGGCAACGTCCGCGTTCTCGACCAGGTTCAGCCGCAGTTGCACGGCATTACCGCCGGTCTTCTCATGCTCGGCAAGTCGCGTGCGGTCGTGATCGTCGAGCGAATCGGCGCGGTGATCAAGGATCGACTTGCCCCGGGCGAGGCGGTCCTGGACCCGAACGAGCTCGAGCGCCTGGCCGATTCGATCGTGAGCATCGAGTATTACATGGAAACCGTCGCGGCCGGGCGCAGCGACCCCTGGTACATGCTCGACAACGCCGAACGATGCCTCGACGTGCTCGAGCGATACGTTTCGGCAGCCGCGACCGACCTGCCCGATGAGCCGGCGCTGGGCGGTGCCGACGAGGCTGCGACGGTCGTCGCCACCAATCTGCCGCCGGCCGAGCCCGAGTCGAAGCGGCCGGTCGTCATGCAGTCGGGCGAGGACAGGCCGGATCCGGAGCTCGTCGAGCTCTTCATCGAGGAGGCGAAGGAGGAGATTGCGGGTATCAAGCGAAATCTTCCCGCCTGGCGGCAGGATCTCGATGATACCGACGCGCTGATGGCCGTCCGCCGGGCATTCCACACGCTCAAGGGCAGTGGCCGCATGGTGGGCGCGCAGCTCATCGGCGAGTTCTGCTGGAGCGTGGAGAAGATTCTGAACCGCATCATCAATAGAACCTTGCCGGCGACCGAGCCCATGCTCGAGTTTCTCGATGAGGCCGCGGCGGCGTTGCCGGTGCTTGTCGAGCAGCTCGAGATCGGCACGCCACCGAAGCTCGAGATCGAGAAGCTCATGAGCCGTGCAGACTCTTACTCGGAGACCGGCTCGGAGGCCGTGCTCGCGAGCGAGACGATGCAGATGCAGGTTCTGGAGGGCCCTGACTTAGGCGCCGCGCAAGCCGATGAGTCGCCGGGTGAGAGCATGGACCCCGTGCTCGCGGAGATCTTCGCTCGCGAGGCCCGCACGCACCTCGAGGCGATCTCGGATTATCTCGTGAGCGTCGAGCTGACCGAAGCGCCCTACACGATCGAGGAGCCGCTGTTTCGCGCTTGTCACACGCTGCTCGGCAGCGCGACGATGGCGTCGTTCGATCCGCTGATCGCTGTTATCGACCCGTTGGCTGCGTATATCGCTGCGGGTTACGAGACGGGCGCCGGTCTCGACGCAACCGGCCTCAACGTGCTGCAGCGGGCCCTTCTGACGATGCGCGCGATGGTGGCGGCGCTCGAGGCGAGCGAGCCGTTTACGGATGACGTATCAAAGCTGACGGCCGAGCTGCGCGCTCTTCGCGAATCCAAGCGCGTTGAGAAACCCGAGGACGCGACGTCCGAGGAGCCGGCGCACGAGGAGCCTGCGCAGGAGATCGATCCTGAAATCGTTGCAATATTCTCTGAAGAGGCCGCCGAGATATTGGACGGCGCCGAGCTTGCGTTGCAGGATTTTCGACGGGATTCGAGCCAGACGGTCCAGCTTGCCGAGCTTCAGCGTCTGCTGCATACGCTCAAGGGTGGAGCGCGCATGGCGGGCATGGCGGTAATGGGAAACCTGAGCCACTGTCTCGAAGATCTGCTCGAGGGAATGGCCGCCGGGACCGTCCCGCCGAGTGCCGATGCGGTTGACGTTGTCCAGCAGAGTCTCGATCAACTCCACCATATGCGTGATGCGATCGACGCGGGGCGCCCGTTACAGGCGCCTGCGGCATTGCTCGAGCGAATCGACCGCGTGGCGCGGGGTGCGGCGCCGGCACCGGCGCGGGTCGAATCGAGCTCCGACGTCGCGGCCGCCGCGCTCGAGGAGACGCCGGCCGAGGTCGACGACGCCGACGTGGTCGACGGCGCAGATGCAGGCTCCGTAGCAGCCGAGGTCGGTAGTGTCGAGGATGCGGCGCCCGCGCCGGTGACGGACATCGATATCGACGCCCTCGGCACGATGACGCTGACGCCCGATGACCTCGCGCGTTTCGAGGCGGTGCACGCGGCAGCGCCCGATGCGTCCGCTGCGGCAGAGCCCTCGAGCGGTGATGAGGTCGGTCCGCAAACGGCGGCCACCGGGGAGGCGGATCAGGAGGCCGCGGGTACTGCACCCGAGCGCGTTCGCGTCGACGCCGAGTTGCTCGATGCGTTGCTCAACGGTGTCGGCGAGATCAACATCTTCCAGTCTCGACTCGCGCAGCAGTCAAATAACCTCGAAGCCAACCTCAGTGAGCTCGACGAAACCGTCGTCCGACTGCGCGACCAACTCAGACAGTTCGAAGCCGAGACCGAGGCGCAGATCCTGCACACTCACCAGGACGATTCCGAGGCGCGTGGACATTTCGATCCGCTAGAGCTCGATCGTTATTCGAAAATTCAGCAGCTCTCCAGGGCCCTGGCCGAGACGGCGAACGACGTCGCGAGTCTCAACGAGCTGTTGCGCGGTCTGGCGAATGAAACGAGCGCCTTGCTGACCCAGCAGGCGCGCGTCACGACGACCGTCCAGGATGGGCTCATGCAGACGCGCATGGTGCCGTTTCAGCGCTACGTGCCGCGCCTGGCGAGAATCGTGCGTCAGGCGTGCGCCGATTCCGGCAAATCTGCAGAGCTAGCCATCGAGGGCGCCCAGGGAGAGCTCGACCGTCAGATCATCGAGCGCATGCTGGCGCCGCTGGAGCATCTGCTGCGCAACGCCGTCGTGCACGGCATCGAGCCGCGTGAGGCTCGCGTGGCGAAGGGTAAGCCGGAGGTCGGGCGTATCAGCCTGCAGCTGCAGCGCGAGGGTTCCGAGGTGCTGATCCAGGTTGCTGATGACGGCGCAGGTCTCGACCTCGACGGTATCCGGCACAAGGCGCGCGAGCTCGGCATGCTCCCGGAGGGCGCAACGCTGTCTGACGGGGATGCGATGGAGCTCATTCTGCGGCCCGGATTCACGACAGCCGGTGAGCTCACGCATGCTGCAGGACGTGGTGTCGGCATGGACGTCGTCAACGATCAAATCAAGAAGCTCGGCGGGTCGTTGCGCATCGAGTCGAAGCGCGATGCGGGCTCGCGTTTCATTCTGCGGCTGCCGTACACGTTGGCAGTCACACATGCCCTGATCGTCGACGTCGGCGAGGAGACGTTCGCTCTGCCGCTGCCGACGGTCGAGGGCGTTACGCGCGTGCCGAAAGACCAATTACTCGAGCTGCTGACCGCCGACGACCCGAGACTCGAGCACGGCGGCCTCAGCTATCGACTGCAACATCTGGGGTCCTTCGTTGGCGCAGCCCCGTCTTCGCTTCCGGACGATGACAATTTCGTATCGCTGGTCCTCGTGCGCGCCGGTGAGAGCTCGGCCGCGCTACTGACCGACGCGCTCGAGGGCAGCCGTGAGATCGTCGTCAAGACGCTCGGGCCGCACCTCGTCGGGATTCCGGGAATCTCCGGCGCCACGATCCTCGGTGACGGACGGATCATCATCATTCTCGACGTGGGCACGCTGATTCGCAGTCAGAAAGACGTCGCCACGCTGGTCCAGCCCGCCGCACAGCCGCAACCGGCGAAAGCCATCACGGCGCTCGTCGTTGACGATTCCATCACCATGCGGCGCGTCAGCCAGCGCCTGCTCGAGCGGCACGGCGTGCGCGTGCTCACAGCACGTGACGGCATGGACGCCGTAACGGTCCTCCAGGACCATACGCCCGATGTGATATTGCTCGATATCGAGATGCCGCGTATGGATGGCTATCAGTTCGCAACGCATGTCCGCAATGACCCCGACGCTAGAGATATCCCGATCATCATGATCACCTCGCGTTCCGGCGAGAAACATCGCGCGCGTGCCATCGAGATCGGTGTGAACGATTATCTGAGCAAGCCGTACCAGGAGGATCAGCTCATTCGGGCGATCACGGGTTTGCTGGGGCGTGAGCTGTGACTGGCGAACAGACGGAGCTCTATAGCCTGCTGGTGCCGCTTCAGGGTGAACGTCTTCTCGTTCCACGCGCGTGCGTGGCGGAGGTCATCGCGTTCGTCGCTCCAGAGCTCGCGAATACAGATCGGACATTGCCGGCGTGGTTTCTCGGTTACATCACGTGGAACGACAGGCGCCTGCCCGTCGCCTCTTTCGAGGCGATGTCGGGGGAGGAAGCCAAGAGACGGCCGGGACGAACTCGCATCGTCGTATTCAACACGCTCGGCGATGCCTTCGAGGGCGGCTACTACGGCATCATTACGCAGGGCTTTCCTCAGCTCGTGCGCGTCAACGCTGACGTGTTGACCGCAGAAACGGAAAAAGGCTGGTCGGACGGTCAGCCCGTCATCTGCAGAGCGCGCATGATCAACGAGTTTCCACTCATTCCCGACATGGAACGTCTGGAAGCCATGATTGCCGAGGTTTGTGGCGTCGAGCAGACTGCCTGATCGGTTCAGCGCTCGAGTAGGTCACCCCAGTGGGCTTGCGCCAGGGCACACGCAGCGATCGCGGCTGTCTCGACGCGCAGAATCCGCGGACCGAGCCGGGCTCTGCCGAAGCCTGCTCTTTCTGCAAGCAGGAAGTCGCGCTCGCTCAAGCCGCCTTCGGGGCCAATCAGAATACGCACCGGCTCAGCGCGATGCGCTGCGCTCGAGGCGTCGGCGAACGCGGTCTCGGCTTCGGGGTCGAGCACGAGCCGCGTACCCGCCCGCGCCAGCGCATCGAGGCCGTGCTCGAGCGGCTGGGGTTCGAAGATCAGGGGCGGCGTATGGCGACCGGACTGCTCGCAGGCGCTGTGCGCAATGCGTTGCCAGTGATCGACACGACGGCGGATGCGTTGTGCGTCCATCTTCACGACCGAATACTCCGTGACGACCGGCACGATCGAGCGCACGCCGAGCTCGGTGGCCTTTTGAACGATGAGATCCATCGCGTCCGACTTCGCGATGCCCTGAATCAACGCCAGGTCGAGCTCCGGGTCCGGAATTCGCGCCCGCTCTGACGTGATGCGCAGCTCGGCGCCGTCGCGAGTCAGAGTCTGGATTTGCGCCAGGTATTCGTTGCCGTGCCCGTCGAAGACGACGACGTCGTTCCCCGACCTCAGCCTGAGCACGTGGCGTAGATAGTGCGCCTGCTTGCCGGGCAGGGCGATTACCGGACGCTCGAGATCGCCCTCGACGAACAACCGCGGCACGCGTGCGGTCGTAGTTGTAGTTGACTGTATGCTCATCGAAGTCTGCGCGGGTGCCGATGGCGCTTGGTATATAGTTGCCGCATCCGCAGCTTCGATCAAATCCGCGTGCTGCGCCTGCGCCTATGAAAATCGATATCGCGACAGGTTGGCTCGACGGCGTTAGACGCCTGGAGTCTCCGAATTGTGACGAGCGACCCTCGGGCTGTGAGCTCGATCTCATCGTCATTCATGGAATCAGCCTGCCGCCGGGTGAATTCGGTGGCACGGGTATCGATGAGCTTTTCTCGAATGCGCTGGACCCCGACGCGCATCCCTATTATCGGGAGATATGTCACCTGCGTGTGTCCAGCCATGCATTGATATCGAGACGGGGCGAGGTTACCCAATATGTCTCGTTTGCGCATAGGGCCTGGCACGCCGGAGAGTCCAGCCACTGTGGGCGCGAAAAATGCAACGATTTCTCCGTCGGTATCGAGCTCGAGGGTACGGACGAGTGCGCGTACGAGGCCGTTCAGTACGACCGCCTCGCGCAGCTTGTTCGAGCACTGCGCCGGACCTATGCTTCGTTGCAGAGAGCCGAAATCGTCGGACATTGCGACATCGCACCGGGTCGCAAGACTGATCCCGGCCCTTTTTTCGACTGGAAGGCGCTCGACGCGTTGCTGGCTGGCTAGAACGACTCTCGTATGAAACTCATTGCGCTAATTCTCGGTCTGGTTCTCGAGCGCCTCGCTACAGAGCTACTGCATCTGCGCGAGCTGCGTTGGTTCGACGGCTATTTCGATTTCGCGATCTCGCGGCTGTTAACCGTGCCGCCGTGGCTGCTTTATCCGGGCGTGATCGCCGCTCTGCTGGTTCCGGTCGTTCCCGTGCTCTGGGCAAGTCTATATCTCGCAGCGGCGTTTACGCCCCTGGGGTGGCCGCAGATCATGACCGCAGTGCTCTGGTCGCTGCCTTACGTGTTGTTCACCGTGCTGATCTTATTCTTCTCGCTCGGGCCACGTGATCTCGGCAGCGAGGTCGACGAGTACTGCGCTGCAGTCGAGGCGGGCGATACCGAACAGTCGGAACGCGTTTTGACCGAGCTCTGCGAGGTCGAGCACTCCGGTGCCAGCGAGATCGAGGCCGTGGAAGAGGCGATCTTCGTTCAGGCGACGAACCGGATATTCGGTGTCGTATTCTGGTTCATCGCACTCGGTCCCGTCGGCGCGTGGCTATTTCGTGCGAGCGATCTTTTTCGACGACGTGTCTCATTCAGATTCAACCGGGATCCGGCGGGTCTGGCGGGCGCGGTTGCCGCCGTCGACAACGTTCACGGCATACTCGTGTGGGCGCCGGCGCGGCTCGCGATTCTCGGATATGCGCTCAGCGGTAGCTTTGACGATGCGCTGAACTGCTGGCGCAGCTACGAGCTCAAGTCCGATCTGCCGTTCCATCGTAGCAACGACGAGGTCGTGGCCTGCGTCGGCAAGGCTGCGATGACCGGTTTTCTCCAGGAGAGTCCGAACTCGGCAGCCGCGGCACGCAACGCGATGCGGCTCGTCCACAGAACCGTCTTCATCTGGTTGACGATCATCGGTCTCATGACGATTTTCGGCTGGGCGGTCTAGCGGCCGTGGAATGGGTCGTCAGCGCGGCGGGTCGACTCGGGGTGTCAGAGATAATCGGGCGCGAGCTTTGTTCCAACATCGCTGCGCTTGCAGCCCAATTGACTGTGTTTCCGGCTGATTTACTCTGACCCCTCGCGGTCTCGATCCCAGAGCGGCTCGTCCGTGCAGTTCTGGCGTGCGAGCACGCGCGCGACGACGAAGAGCAGATCGGAGAGACGATTCACGTACTTGAGTAGTTCGGGGTTGAGCTCGGCTTCATCCGCCAGACGCCACAGTGCTCGTTCTGCCCGGCGGCAGATCGAGCGGGCCAGGTGGCACGACGCCGCCGAACGCGGTCCGCCCGGCAGGACGAACTCTGTGAGCGGCGGCAGCGGGCCGTTGAGCCTGTCGAGCTCTCTTTCGAGGTTGGCGACATCGTCGGCATCGGTCGTCGCACGGCCCGGGAGCGCCAGCTCCGCGCCGATGTCGAACAAATTGTGCTGAACGGCCGTGAGCACTGCCCGGACGCTTTGGGGAATGTCGGCCTCGCAGAGGATCAGCCCGATCGCGCTGTTCGTTTCATCCAGATGACCCGCAGCCTCGATGCGCGTACCCGCTTTCGGCACCTGCTCGCCCGTCGCGAGGCGCGTTAGGCCGCGATCCCCGCTGCGCGTGTAGATTTTAGTCAGTCGATTGGCCACCGGAGCCCTTCCGCTTGAGTTCGGGGCGACATGATACTCCCGTAACGTGGCAGCGCTACTTGATCGGCAGCCAGCCGATCTCCATTGCCGTGATGGGGCCGATGAGTGTCTGGCCGAGATTGCGCGGTATCGCCGCGGTCTGCGGATCGAGCGGGATTCGACCGGCCATGAGCTCGGCCTTTTTCTGCGGAAAGCGCGGCTCGGCGGTCGCGTCCGCGTAGCCGTGCGGGTACAGCGGCAGGTTCGTGCCCAGCGCGTACTTGTCGGTCGAGCCGAGTGTGTGCAGAAGCTCGTGGGCCATGACGACTCTGTTGGAGCCGGCGCTGGCACGGCTGGCGAATACCTTCGCAACGGCAATGAGCCCTCGCTCGAGTGCCGTCGAGCGATCGAGGACTTGAACGTCCGTGTCGTCGTAGTAGACGGCAAAGAGCTGGATATCCGGGCTAGGACGGTCGCTGGCCCGTTTTACCTTGATGCCGTACCAGCGCATTTTCAGGCTCCAGACGGCTGCATCGAGAAAGCCAGCCGCGTTCGGCAGGACGGGTACGGGATCGTCGACCTGCCCGGCGAGCTCGAGCCGGAATGGATTCTCGAGCGTAACGCCGTAGCGGCGAGCCTCTCGGGCGAAATACGTCTCGATCGGATCGAAATCGGCATCGCTGAGACCGTCGATATACGCTTGCGTGCGCTCGCTGCCGTCGCCATTGATCGGATAGACGTCGACCCAGAGCGTGTTGTCCCAATCAGTGCTACGCGCGGCGGCCAGGTAGTTGCCGACGGCTGCGAAGGCAAGGATGTAGAGCAAGATGGCGATTCGTAGCTTTCTGAACATCGTCTCTCAGACAGCTGGGCCGGACCCTCTAGTCAAACAGCTCCGAGGCGCAAGAGCAGCGCTTCAGGTCACAGTTCGGCGGACTTGCGCGCGCGGGGGTCGAGCGGGCCGCAAGGCCCGGCGGGTGCGAGCGTTCTGCCGACAGTGAGCATCGGGCAATAGGGCAGAGCGGCCCCAGAAAAAGAAAACCCGGCGGTGGGAGCGCCGGGTTACGTTTTTATTGTTATCGGAGTTTACGGTTTCAATTATGCGGCCTGGCTGCGGGCCGTTTCGCCTTTATTGTCGTTTTTGTCCGTGCAATCCAGCCAATATATCGTTGTTTTCGCAGCCCTAACGTCTTCTTCTTGTTCTATTTCTTGTTCTAATTCTCGATTTCAAATCTAACAGAAGCGAGCGAAGATTCGCAGCGGTTTCTGCTTATTACGCACTCAGTTGTCCACTCGGTGGACATGCTAGATTAAGCAAGAGCCATGCCATCGTTGGTTTATTAATTAAAAACAATCACTTAAATGAGAAATCTACGAATACACCGAGAACGGCCTCAATGTTTGTAAATATTTCCGACGATGATGTTACATAATGATTCTGAAAACGTTGTAATAAAGTTATTTTAATTAATTGATTTTAAAGGCTGCGCAAATTTGTTTAGAAGGCGTCTAAAGTTGCGCGCCCGATCAGCCGTGTCGTAAAGGGTATCGACAAGCCCAGGTCCCGCCTCAGTTCGAGTCGAGCAACGCCGCACGATCGAACCACACGCCCCCGCGGATCACGGCCTCGATCTCGAGGGAGTCTGATATATCGATCAACGGGTTACCGTCGATTATCACGAGATCGGCCAGCTTGCCGGCCTCAACGGTGCCGATCTCGCGCTCCAGGCCGAGTGCCAGGGCGGCCTCCGCGGTTGCGAGTCTGAGCGCCCGGTCGTTCGGTACGCCGGATTGTGTCAGCAGCATAAGCTCGGCGTGCAGGCCCAGCCCATACGGGACGCTCGGCGCGTCGCTGCCGGCGGCTACGCGGCCCCCGGCGCTGATGAGTGCAGCAACGGTATCGCGTACGCCATCGGCCGCTGCCGCGGTTGCGCTGGGCTCACGCCAACGTGCGCGCTCGGCAGCCGAGTACAGGTTGCGATAGGCCGGCTCCGTCGACCAGGAAGGACGCTGCGACGCCAACGCACGAAATCCTCCGAAGGCGGCCAGCGTCGGTGTCACAGCCGTGCCGCTGTGCATGAGCAGACTCAAGACGTCGGCGTAGCTGCGGCTCACGGCCGAGCGTTCGAGGTCATAGGGATCTGGGAGCCGGCCACCGATGTGCTCGAGTCCGTTGATGCCGAGCCGCACGCCCGCAACCAGATCCTCGCTGAATACCGGGATACCGAACTGCCGTGCGTCGCGGATCAGTGCGCGGTGCAGCTGCGACGGTTGGCCGCGATAGATCTCGAGAACATCGTAGCTCGGGCGAATGGACACAGCGCGCGCCGGCCAACCGCTCGTGTCGTCGTGCCGGGCGCTCAGCAGCAGGCGCGGGCCGATCCGGCGACCGCTCGCCCAGGACTCTTTGCGTTCCAACCCGTCGTCCCTGACGCTCGCAACCTCGCGGACGGTCGTGACACCGTAGGCGAGCCAGATTCTGCCAAGCCGCTCGCCCGTCAACGCGGACTGGTGGGCATGCGAATCGATCAGTCCGGGAATGACCGTCCGACCGCGCGCGTCTATGACGCGCTCCGGCGATGGGAGCAGTCCGCGCGCTACGACCGCCGTGATGCGATCTCCCTCGATGTGGACGTCCATATGCCGGCGGTATTGCGTCGATACGCCGTCGAACAGGCGGTCCACCTGGATGACGTAGGGTTCTGCGGGTTCAGGCGGGGTCCAGGTCAGTGCGGGCGCGCCCTCGTCATCGACGAGCGCACGGCCCGGCAGGGTCACGGCGTTGTTCCAGATGGAGCTGCGGGTTTGCATGTCGATCTCGAATCGAGCCCGCGTCGCCGCAGCTGCGGAGCGCGGATCGAGCGCCCACAACGTCACAGCGTCTCCGGACGCATTCCACGCGAGCTGACCCGCGCCGCGCAGATTCCGAGTCAGTGTCTGCGGCCTCGAGCGCGTCGTCAGATCGATGAGCCGAAGCTCGCCGGGCGCCCACGGGCCGAATCCTCGCGTCGATAAGTACGCGACATGCCTACCATCCGGCGATACGGCGGGCGCATAGTCCTTGGATGGATCGTTCGTGAGCCGGACGAGTAGTCCCGTTTCCGGGTCAATGGCCCACAGGTCCATGCTGCCGCCGCGGTCGCTCGCAAATATCACGCGGCCGCCGTCGGCCTCGAACGTCGGATCGATGTCGACGAAGGCGTCGTTCGTGAGCTGCCGGAGATTGCCATCCCGGGTTTTCAGCCAGATATCGCCGAGAGCGGTGAATACGGTCCGTTCACCCGAGGGTGACGATCGCGGTGCGCGCAGTCCGAGGACCGGGTGCGGACCCGGACCCGCAGAGACCGAAGTTCGCAAAGCGCTCGGAGCGCGATTGACCGCCACGCCCGCGAACACCGGAATCGGATACCGCGTCGCGTTCGCGAGCGTTCTCGACCAGATCTGCCCGTCGGACGTGTAGAGAAACTCCGCCGGGGACCGCCACGCCGCTCGAAAGCCGAAAACATCCTCCTCGCTCGTCAGCGTCTTGATGACGGGCTCGTCGGATAGCACGACCATACGCAGATCGCTGTCCGCGGCACCGCGCAATTCGTTGAAGAGCACGACGCCGCCGCCCGGCCGCCAGCTCGGTGCCCGCAGCGGATTCGCGCTCGTGAGCAACGTCGTGGTGGCGCCCGTCCGCGCGCGTAATGCGAGCCGCCATTCGCGTCCGCGCCGCTCTACGTAGAGAAGCTCGCCGCGCTCAGAGACGGCCGGCCACGACGCCTCACCGCCGTATGTGAGACGCGAGACGGTTTCGGTGACTATGTCGATTTGGTGTATTGCGCTGCCGCCGCTGCGATTCGATACGAAAACGACGGCGCGCCCGTCCGCGGAAAAGTCCGGGTCGCGTTCGTCATACGGTGGACCCGTCAAACGTCGTCGCGTCAGTGTGGTGAGCTCGAGCAGCCAGAGATCCCATTGTCCTCGGGAGTACGCCTGATAAACGAGACGGCGACCGTCGGGCGAGAAGCGCGGATTGCGAGCAGTTTCCTCGGCCGGCAGGAGCGGCCGCGCGCCGCCACCGGTTGCAGGCAATGACCACAGCTGGCCCAGGAGGTCGACAACGAGCGTCTCACCGTCCGGCGAGAGGGCGAGTGCCATGTTCGTGCCCTCATTGACGCTCGCAACGATCTCCTGGCCAGCGACCGGGCCGCCGATCAAACAGCAGCCGATTGCGACAGTAAATAAGGAGCGGATCGCCACCGTCTTGCTGTACCTCAGGGCTGCAGGTGAAAATGCCGCCAGCTTCCGCTGCGAAAGCTATACGCGTCCGACGCCTCGAGGACGCGCTCGTAGCGCACGCGCTCGTGAAAGCGGTCGCGTCCCGATAGCCAGATCTCAACGGCGGCGAGCCAGAAGCGGTAGCCGCCCCAGAACGCCGGTCGCGGAACTACGACGCCATCAGCGGCGGTATCGGTGGCGTCGAACGGGTCGGGCGTGCCGAAGCGTTTCGCGAGCGCCCGCGCCTTTGTCTCGAGCGTCGTCGGATCGGTTACGGGATGACTCTGCCGGCTCGCCCAGGCGTTGACCTGACTGCGCCAGGGGCGCCGCGCGAAATACGCATCGCTGTCGGCCGCCGGCGATCTGACGACGGGCCCCTCGAATCTGAGCTGCCGGCCGAGGGCATCCCAGTGCATGACGCCGGCCGCCCAGCTATGGTCGGCAAGCTCGTGCGCCTTACGCGAATCGTAGTTCGTATAAAACTCGACGTAGCCGCGCGTACGCTCGAGCCCTTTGACCAGCACGACGCGTGCCGAGGCTCTGCCGTTCTTCCCGACAGTCGCAAGCGTCATCGCACCGGGATTCGGTTGTGTGGCTGCCTCGACGGCGTCATCGAGCCAACCGCCGACAAGGATCATCGGATCGTCGAGGTCGGGAATCGTGGTCGTCACGTCGCAGGGGATGTCGATGCAGAGTGTTGGCTGCGCAGATTAGCCGCTGCAATTGGCCTTGGCTACCCTCGTCCCAGCTCGCTTCGCGTCGGGCAGGCTTGCGCCGCGGGTTGGCAGCGAGTACAAACCGCAGCCACAGGGGAAATCACATGAGCTTGGAAGAACTGAGACAGCGCCTGTCGGCGATAGACGCGGCGCTCATCGAGTTGATCGCGCAACGTCAAGAGATCGTCTCGGACGTCAGCGCGCACAAGATCAGCACAGGTGCGCCGACGCGCGACTATGCGCGCGAGCGCGAGATTCTCGAGCGCGTGCGAGAGCAAGCTGCCGAGCTCGGTGCCGAGCCCGACGTCGCTGAGCAAATCATGCGGCTGCTGATCCGCTCCTCGTTGACCAAACAGGAGCAGAGGCGTGTAGCGGCCGAGAGCTCCGGAATCGGCAAACGCGCGCTCATCATCGGCGGCGCCGGAAATATGGGTACCTGGATCGCGGAATTCCTCGCATCGCAAGGCTATGGGATCGAGATCGCGGATCCGAAGCCCGCCGAGACGCCCTTCCCGCGGCTCGACGATTGGCGCGCGAGCGCGCTCGATCACGACATCATCGTCGTTGCCGCACCGCTGCAGGCAACCGCAAAAATTCTGGTGGCGCTCGCCGAGCGCGAGCCCGCCGGGTTGATATTCGATGTCGGATCGCTCAAAACCCCCCTAAAGGCCGGTCTGGAGAAGCTGCGCGAAGCCGGGTGCCACGTCGCATCAGTGCATCCGATGTTCGGCCCGGATACGCAGCTCCTGTCAGGCCGACACATCATCTTCGTCGACGTCGGTGATCCCGAGGCCGCGAGTCACGCCCGTGCCTTGTTCGCATCGACGATGGCCGAGCTCGTCGACATGAGCCTGGAGGAGCACGATCGCCTCATCGGTTACGTGCTCGGACTATCGCACGCCCTGAATCTCGCGTTTTTCACGGCACTCGCCGGGAGCGGCGAACTCGTGCCCAAGCTCAGGGAACTGTCCAGCACGACGTTTGACGCACAACTGTCAGTCGCGAGTCGCGTCGCGGGCGAAAATCCGCATCTGTATTACGAGATCCAGGCGCTCAATGAATACGGAGCCGCTTCGCTCGATGCCCTCGTCGCAGCCGCGCAGCAGATTCGTGATCTCGTCAGTAGCAATGACGAGGCCGGTTTCGTTAGCCTCATGGAGGCGGGGCAGCGCTACCTCAGGGCAGACTCGGCGCCCGCTCGCCGGCAGGACTAGGATCGACCCCCTGGTGCCGCTCGGCAGGCTCGACGTATGGAGTAGACTCTAGCTCCATCGGAGCGTCTCGAAAATGGCGCCGGACGATTTCGATCGCAGCATCATGGATTGGATAGACGCGGAAGGTTATCGGGCAAACGTTGGCATTATTCTGACCGACGGCGTGGGCCGCGTGCTCATCGGAGGGCGGGTCGGCCGCTCCGGATGGCAATTCCCCCAGGGCGGAATTGCGCCGGACGAATCGACAGAAGAGGCGATGTATCGGGAGCTCAATGAGGAAGTCGGTTTCGAGCCCGACGATGTCGAGACGCTCGGACGGACTCGCGACTGGCTGCGCTACCGGCTTCCCGATCAGTTTATCCGTCGCGAAAAACGTCCCGTCTGCATTGGCCAGAAACAGTGTTGGTATTTGCTGCGATTGATCTCGGACCCGGATCGCGTCCGGTTCGACACGACGGATACACCGGAATTCGATCGATGCCGTTGGGTAGACTATTGGCGTCCCGTCAAAGAGGTCATCTATTTCAAGCGCCGGGTCTACGTGCAGGCATTGACCGAGCTCGGGCCGTTAGCCTTTCCGGACCAGGGACCGCCGCCGCCGCCGTCCTGGTGGCCGCGGCGCTGGCAGGTCCGGACGAGCGAGTGAAGACGCTGGCTGTGACCTGATCGTAGGTCAGACGGCGCCCGACCGGGCACAATTGCGGGCCTGGTCTGGGCACGAGCAGGCATCTAAGGGTCTGAAGTGTAGTGAGCGTTAGGAAGAAGCCGAAGCATCTCTATCTCATGGCGATCGTCGCTGTGGCGGGCAGCGTTTACCTGGCTTACGAGCTCGGCCGTCTAAACGGCGGTTACTCGTATTTGGACCAGCGGCGCGAGCGCGAAACGCTCACGGCCGAGATCGCCGAGCGCGATCGGACGATCGAGGAACTGCGACGCCAGGTCGCGATTCTCGAGACCTCTCAGGACATCGATCAGGAGACCTACACGCTCGTCGAGCAGAATCTCAACGAGCTGCAGGCGCAGATTCAGGCGCAGGAGGAAGAGCTCGCGTTCTATCGCGGAATAATTTCGCCCGAGGACGGCGCTGCCGGACTGCGTGTCCAGAGTCTCGAGATGCGCCCGACGGACGCCGAGCATGGCTATTTGCTGCACCTCGTTCTCGTTCAGGCCATCACGCACGATCGTCGGGTCTCCGGCACCGTGAGCTTCGATATCACGGGGCTGCTCGACGGCGAGCACGTGCAGCTGAACCTCGACGACCTCGTCGCCGAGGAAGCTGGCGGGGCCCTGGCCTACGCTTTCCGTTACTTTCAGGATCTGCAACGTCAGCTCGTCTTGCCGGAGGGCTTCGTGCCCGACGAGGTCCTATTGCAGATTCGGCCCCGAGAGCCCAGCGGGCAGGCCCTGGAGCAGAGCTTCGAGTGGTCGGCGATTGCCGGCTAGAGCGCTCGCCAAATTGGTATGACGCTATTGCGTGTCTGCACGGCTATAATCGAGCTTCGTTGATCGGAGCCGCCACGAGAGGTTGCGCATGTTTGGCAAGAAGACCCGAAATCAGGCCGTCGTCAAGACGCTCGTGGGCGGCGACACGCGCGTGCATGGAGACATCGAGTTCTCCGGTGGATTTCACGTAGACGGTTATGTCAAAGGCAACGTCGAGGCAGCCGATGGCCAGCCGGCGTCTTTGAGTATCAGTGAGAAGGGTTGCGTCGAGGGATCGGTCATCGTGCAGAACTTAATCCTGAATGGAACTGTCAAAGGTGACGTGCGAGTGACGGAGCGTGTGGAGCTGGGGCCTCGCGCGCGTGTAATCGGGAACGTTCAATACAAGCTTCTCGAGATGTCGATCGGCGCAGAGGTCAACGGCAAGCTGATCCATGAGATGGACGCGGCTGCGAAGAGACCGGTGGTGCAGCCGCCGAAGCCCGAGCTCGTATCGCCGGTCAAGGCTGCGGGAGAGTAGGAATCGTGAACGAGCCACAATGGGCGTCGGCAGAGCCGCCGCTGAATTTTACGGAGGCTGCAGCGACGAAAGTCGGGCAGCTCATCGAGCAGGAGGGCAACGCTGCACTGAAGTTGCGCGTTTATATCTCCGGAGGAGGTTGCTCCGGCTTCCAATACGGCTTCACGTTTGACGAGGACGTTCAGGAGGGTGACACGCAGGTCGAAAAAGGTGGTGTGGTTCTGCTCATCGATCCTATGAGCGTGCAATATTTGACGGGTGCCGAGATCGACTACGAGGAAGATCTCGCGGGCGCCCAGTTCATCATTCGTAATCCCAATGCAACCACGACCTGTGGTTGTGGATCCTCGTTCTCCGTATAGATAGGCCTCAACCCTGGTCTCGATACTCAGATCAATTCGCGGTGCCGCGGATCCTGAGCCCTCCGAAGTAATCGCAGCCGTCGATCTGGGCTCGAACAGCTTTCACATGGTCGTCGGTCGTCTTCGGCATGGCCAACTCATCATCGTCGATCGTCTCCGGGAAATGGTACGTCTGGCTTCCGGGCTCGATCGCCGCGGGCGCTTGCGCAGTGACTGTATCGAGCGCTCACTCGATTGTTTGCGACGATTCGGCGAGCGAATTCGCGACATGGATGCCAAGCAGGTGCGCGTCGTCGGCACGAATACCCTGCGTCGAGCCAAAAATGCCGACGATTTCGTAGCTGCTGCCGAGGAAATTCTCGGGCATAAGGTCGAGGTCGTGTCCGGCATGGAGGAAGCGCGACTCATCTATCTCGGCGTCGCACACCTGTCGTCGAACATCGAGGAGGCGACGCTGGCCGTCGACATCGGTGGCGGCAGCACCGAGATCATTATCGGCAAAGGCTATGAGCCCGAACTCCTCGAGAGCCTTTTTATCGGCTGTGTGCGGTTGAGCTCACGCTACTTCGATGACGGTCGCACGACGGCAAAGCGGTTCCAGAAGGCGCGCCTGGCAGCACGGCTGGAGCTGAGTCCCATTGCGGGCAGATACCGGCGCGCTGGTTGGGCGCACGCGTACGGCTCCTCCGGAACGATCCGCGCTGCAGCGCGCGTTTCCCAGGCACTGGGCCTCGTCGAATCGGGCATCAGCTATTCGGCAGTGGAGGCGATCATTCTGCGGATGACCGAGGCCGGCCACATCGATCGTCTGGAGCTGCCTGAGCTCAGCGCTCAACGCGCGCCGGTGTTTGCGGGCGGCATCGCGATCCTCGCCGAGGTCATGGCAACGCTCGGACTCGAGCAGATGGGCATCAGCGATGGCTCGTTGCGCGAGGGCCTGCTGTACGACATGGTAGGTCGCCTACAGCACGAGGACGCGCGGGACCGGACCGTTCGCGCAATGGAGCGACGGTATCATGCCGACGGGGAACAGGTAGAGCGCGTTCGCGAGACTGCGCTGATGCTGCTGCGGCAAGTCGAGGACGATTGGGATCTCGCTGAGACCTCGGCGGACCAGTTCCTCGTCTGGGCTGCACAGTTGCACGAGATCGGTCTGGATATCGCGCACGTCAAATACCATACACACGGAGCGTACCTGCTGGCGAACGCCGATCTGCCGGGGTTCTCGCAGGCCGAGCAGCAGCTGCTCGCCGTGCTCGTCGGCCACCATCGCCGCAGGCTCGATTCGTTGAATGTCGGCAAGTTGCCGCCCGAGTTGCGCCGACCGGCGTTTCGCCTGACCGTATTGCTCCGCCTGGCCGTCCTCTTGAACCGCAGTCGCAGCCCGCTCGATCTACCGGAGATTCACTTGCGCGCCGGCCCGCGAAAGCTGCAGGTCGCGTTCCCGCGAGATTGGCTCGAGAACAACCACCTCACCCAGGCGGATCTCGAACAGGAGTGCGATTGGCTCAAGGAGGTTGGCTTCAAACTTCGCGTGAAGCGCTATTGATACGATTTATACGGACTCGGCGAGTCGATCGAGCAGGCTGGACTGCGCGGAAACAGGATCATCCGTTCCCGGCGTTGCCAACTCGTATTCGCCATTCGGTCCGAGCAGCCAGGCCTGGGTATTGTCTGCGAGATAGAGATCGAGATCCCTGATCAGACGCTGTTTGATTTCCGGATCCTGGATCGGATACATGATCTCGATCCGCCGGAAGAAATTGCGGTCCATCCAGTCGGCACTCGCGCAATACACCTCTTCGTTGCCGTCGTTATGAAAGTAGTAACAGCGCGAATGCTCCAGAAACCGGCCGATGATCGACCGCACCCGAATGTTTTCCGATAGTCCGGGAATTCCGGGACGCAGGCAGCAAATTCCCCGCACGATCAGATCGATGTGCACACCCGAAAGGGACGCCTCGTAGAGCGCACGAATGATCTCTGGCTCCACGAGTGCATTGATCTTGGCGATGATGTGTCCGGTTCGGCCCGCCGCGACGTGTTGAATTTCTCGCTTGATGAGCTGCAACAGGCCGTCATGCAGCGTGAAGGGCGATTGACGCAAAAGATTGAGCGGCGCCGTCTTTGTCAAGCTCGTAATCTGCAGAAAAACCTCGTGCACGTCCTTGGTGAGATTTTCATCGGCGGAAAAGAGCCCGTAATCCGAGTAGGCACGGGCCGTTTTCGGATGATAATTGCCCGTGCTCAGATGCACATAGCGTTTTAGTTTCCCCAACTCGCGGCGCACGATGAGCATCATTTTGCAATGCGTCTTGTAACCGACGACGCCGTAAACGACGTGCGCGCCGGCCTCCTGGAGCTTGTTCGCGAGCTCGATGTTGGCGGCTTCATCAAAGCGGGCACGAAGCTCGATCATGACCGTGACTTCCTTGCCGGCCCTCGCAGCCGTTACGAGGCTTGCAACGATTGGCGAGTCGGGGGTCGTACGGTAAAGCGTTTGCTTGATCGCGAGAACGTTCGGATCCGCCGAGGCGCGGTGTACGAGGTCGATGACGGGCGCGAACGACTCGTAAGGATGATGCAGCAGTATATCTTCCTTCGAGATGACCTCGAAAATATCCGTCTTGACGAACTGCTTCGGTAAACCCGGCGTGAACGGTCGATACTTGAGATCGGGACAGTTGACGAGATCGGAAACCGTAAGCAGGCGATTGAGATTGACCGGGCCGTCGACGCGGTATAAATCCGACGTGCCGAGGCGAAACTTCTCGAGCAGATAATCCGCGAGGTGTGCAGGGCAATCGTGTGCCATTTCCAGCCGGACAGCGGCGCCGTAGCCACTGTCGGATAACTCTCCCTCGAGCGCTCGCATGAGGTCGTCGACCTCTTCGTCGTCGATGTAGAGGTCGCTGTTGC
Organism: Gammaproteobacteria bacterium; assembly: GCA_041623375.1. Classification (GTDB taxonomy): domain Bacteria; phylum Pseudomonadota; class Gammaproteobacteria; order Steroidobacterales; family Rariloculaceae; genus JAHEEM01. The sequence goes on from JBFJXA010000003.1 coordinate 33,255, forward strand.
GCGTTACCCGGAACTGATAGCAGCCGTCGATGCTCATGCCCGTAAAGAGCTCGTCGACAAAGGCATGGATGATCGATGAGAGAAACACGAAATCGGCTTCCCTGGAGCCGCCTAGCGCGTCCGGAAGCTGGATGAGTCGCGGCAACGAACGCGGCGCCTGCACGATCGCGCGCCGGCATTGGCGGCCGAAGGCGTCGCGTCCGTGCAGATCGACGATGAAGTTCAGGCTCTTGTTTAGAATTCGCGGAAACGGCCGCGTTGGATCGAGCGCCGTTGGGCTCAGGACGGGCTCGACTTCGGCATGAAAGTAATCCTGCAGCCACTGCCGGTGCTCAGGTGTCCACTCGTCACGCCGTTGGAAGCGGATGCCCGAGTCGCGCAGTGCCGGAATGAGCTCTTCGTTCAGCACGCGATATTGCTCGGCAACGAGCGCGGTTGTTCGTTCGAAGATCCGCCGGAGCACTTCGGCCGGACTCAGATTGTCGCGTCCGACTGCGGCCGAGCTGATCTCGAGGCGCTGCTTCAGGCCAGAGACGCGGATCTCGAAAAACTCATCGAGATTCGTAGAACAGATACACAGAAATTTGAGCCGTTCGAGCAGCGGCACGCTCTCGTCTCGTGCCTGATGCAGGACGCGCGCGTTGAACTCTAACTGTGCGAGCTCTCGATTGACGTAGTAGTCGGGAAGACCGAGATTCGGGGTATCCATCGCCGGGGCTCAGGCATCGGGTGTTTTTCCCGAGTATACGCCACCGAGTACGGCCGGCTCGCGGGCGCCGGTCACAGATGGCAGGTTTCCGGCTACGCCGTTCAATCGCGCGCGGGCGAGCCAGGCGACGCCGGCTGCCTCGACCCATTCGGGCTCGAGACCGTGGGCAGCGCTGGTTTCGACGGCCGCCGGTGAGGCCAGCGCCGCGAGTCGCTCCAGTAGAGCCGTGTTGTAGGCGCCGCCGCCGCAGACGATGACGCGCTGCGCTTCGGGTTCGCTGGCTTTGACGGCATCGGCGATCGTTGTCGCCGTGAGCTCGAGCAGTGTCGCCTGAACGTCGGCCGGGGCCGCCTCGGCGTGGTCGGCGAGCGCGCGTTGTAGCCAGGCAAGGTTGAAATGCTCGAGCCCCGTCGACTTCGGTGGCGGCTGTGAAAAATAGTCATCTGAGCGTAACTGCCGTAACAACGCGGCAACCACCGTGCCGCTTTTGGCCCACGCGCCGTCGCGATCGAACGGACCGCGATCCGCCAGGCGGCACCATGCGTTCATGAGCGCATTGCCCGGACCCGAGTCGAATCCCGTCACGGGCTTGCCCGGATTCAGGCACGTCAGGTTCGCAATGCCGCCGATGTTGACGACGACTCGGATTTCCTTCGTATGACTGAGCTGCCAGGCATGCAACGCCGGCAAAACGGGCGCGCCCTGTCCGCCGAATGCGACGTCCATGCGACGCAGGTCAGCCACCGTCGTAATTCTCGTGCGTGCGGCAATCGTGTTTGGATCGCCGAGCTGCAGCGTGAACGCATGCGGTGGTGACGGCTGGTGGAAGATCGTATGGCCAGAAAAACCGATCGCGGCCACGTCATCGGGCGCTTGCCCGGCGGCATCCAGCAGCGCGTGCACGCACCCGGCCGCGAACTCCGCGAGTGAGACGTCTAGCCGGCCGAGATCGCGCAGGTCCGTTTTCGGATCCGCGACGAGTGCCGTCAGCGCGTTGCCGAGCGGCTCCGGAAAAGGTGTAGTCCGGGCTCCCACGACACGACACGTTTGCTTGCCGAGCTCTACGAGTGTGGTATCGAGTCCGTCGAGGCTCGTTCCGGAGACGATACCTACATAAAGCTCAGCCATGCCTCGGGCTCCTCTGGCACCGAACGATTCTCAGTGATCTGAATCTAGTTCGACGCAGCAGCAAGCTCGGCGCTGCGGTAGAGGTCGAGCTGGTGCCAGAGTCCGGCAGAGATCGTTTCGAACTCACTGCGATAGGCTTCCGGCACAGGATCCGCCGGTGGCAGTGGCACGGTACGCGGATTCCGGTGGACGCCGTTGATCCGATATTCGTAGTGTAGATGGGGGCCGGTCGCGAGGCCCGACTGGCCGACGAAGCCGATGATTTGACCTTGCCGTACTCTGGCGCCGAGCCGCGGCTCGGCGAAACGGGACATATGGGCGTACAACGTCGTGATGTTGCCGCCGTGCTGGAGAATGACGGTGTTGCCGTATCCGCCGTTGGCGCCGCGAAACGATATCTTGCCGTCGCCGGCGGCCCGGATTGGCGTGCCCGTCCGGGCCGCATAGTCGACGCCGCGGTGTGCCCGGATCGTGTTCAAGACGGGATGACGGCGGTTCGGATTGAAGTTCGAGCTGATTCTCGTGAAGTCAACGGGCGCCCGCAAGAACGCTTTGCGAACGCTGCGCCCCTCCGGCGTAAAGTAGCCGCGTTCGCCGTTCGGGTTCTCGTAGCTGGCCGCCCGATAGAGTCGGCCCTGATTGATGAACTCGGCCGCGACGATTGTGCTGTCCTGTAGCTTCGTACCGTCGCGCCATAGCTCGTTGTAGATGACCGTGAACTCATCGCCGTTGCGGACATCCTGGATGAAGTCGATATCCCACTGAAAGATGCCGGCCATGTCCATGATGACGTTGTCGGATATTCCTGCCGCCTGGGCGCTTTCGAAGAGTGAGCTTTGAATGACGCCGTGCGCGCCTACGGTACGCACTTCGACGGGGCGCTCGGTGATTTCCGCTACGAATCCCGACGTCGACCTATCGATGTTGAGCATGCGAATCCGGTCGATTTCACGGCTCAAGGCGAGGATCGAGCCGTCGCGGTGGGCGACTTCGATTTCGTCGCCAGGCTGCAGACGCACGAGATGTGTGCGCGCCGCGCCAAGACGAACCATTTCGGCGAGGTCAGATAGACTCAGCCCGTGGCGGCGGAACAGCCGGTCGAGGCTGTCTCCGGATTGAACGGTGAGTCGCGTCGAGGTCAGCTTGGTGTCGGTCGCGACTGCCGATTCGGCGGTTAGCTCCGCCGCAGCCTGGACCTGCGGAAGACTCAACGGCAGGCTGGCCGTCGCGCCTGCGGTCGCAATCGGATTTGCGACAGGTGGCAACACGGTGTCGTTGGCGCTGCTCAGAATCACGAGCAGGATGCCAATGACGGGAATCGATAGACCTGCGAGAAACCACGGCCAGCGCGGCAGCGGCACGCCAGTGCTGCTCCCCGTTCGCTCTTTGTAGTCGTGGCGGATGCCGCCTGAGTAATTCTTCACGAAGCATCAACCTGGTGTCGGCCGGGGCTACTGTAACGATTTGCCTGTCGGGCGTCAAAGTTAATTCCTTTAAACTCAGTCGACTACGACGCAGTCGTCGTTTTTCGATCGCAGCTGCGCCGGCAGGGGGCGCGGCGCGCTCGGCCGAGCGACGAAAACGGGCTGCGTCGCAGATTCGCGGCGCCGTAACAGCGTAAACTATGCCCTCAGTGCGGTTTGCTCCCGCGTCGATTACCCCAGACGACCGTCCAGATCCGACCATGCAGCCTGTAGACGACCAGTTGCGGGAGCTCAGCCGCGGCGCCGAGGAGATTCTGCTCGAGAGCGAGCTCAAAGAGCGGCTGGCCAAGGGTCGGCCGTTGCGGATCAAGGCCGGCTTCGATCCGACGGCGCCCGACCTTCATTTAGGGCATACGGTCGTCCTCAACAAGATGCGCCAGTTTCAGGAGCTCGGGCACGAGATCATCTTCCTGATTGGCGATTTCACCGGGATGATCGGCGATCCGTCGGGCAAGACAGCGACGCGGCCGCCGCTGACGCCCGAGCAAGTGCAGGAAAATGCCAGAACCTACGAGCAGCAGGTTTACAAGATTCTCGATCCAGAGCAAACGCGCCTGGAGTTCAACTCGCGATGGATGAGCGAGATGAATGCCGCCGACCTCATCGGGCTCGCGGCGAAACACACCGTCGCTCGCATGCTCGAGCGCGACGACTTCCGTAAGCGCTACGAATCCGAACGGCCGATCGCAATCCACGAGTTTCTGTATCCGCTGGTGCAAGGTTACGATTCCATCGCGCTGCAGGCCGACGTCGAGCTCGGTGGGACCGACCAGAAATTCAATCTGCTCGTCGGCAGGCAGCTGCAGCAGGCATACGGTCAACCCCCGCAAGTCGTCCTGACGATGCCGTTGCTCGAAGGGCTCGACGGGGTCAATAAGATGTCGAAGTCCCTCGACAACTACATCGGCATCTCCGAGGCGCCTGGGGAGATGTTCGGCAAGCTAATGTCGATCTCTGACGACCTCATGTGGCGCTACTTCGAGCTGCTGAGCTTCAGGTCCGCGACCGAGCTCGAGGCGCTGTCCAAGCGTGTCAGCGACGGCGAGAACCCGCGCGACATCAAGTTTCTGCTGGCCGAGGAAATCGTTGCCCGGTTCCATGACGAGGCGAGCGCCGTTCGCGCTCGCGAGGAGTTCGTCGCGCGGTTTCAGCAGGGGGCGCTGCCTGCGGAGATCGAGGTCCAGATCGTGACGTCTGCGGAGCCGTTTATCGGAATTGGCCAGCTTCTTCGTGATGTGGCGCTTGTCAGCAGCAGCTCGGAGGGAATTCGCATGGTCAAGCAGGGGGCCGTCAGACGCGACGGGCAGCCGATCCGGGACCCCAAGGCGCAGGTAGAGGTCGACGGAACGACGAGCGTTTTCCAGGTCGGGAAGCGGAGATTCGCCAAGGTTACGCTGCGGTCCGAGTGACCCCTGGGCCGACTGCGCCGGTGGCGCTGGCGATTAATGTAGAAATATCCTTGCAGGCCGCCCAGCGGCGCGTATAATGCCGCGCCTCTCTGCCGAGATTTACCCGCTAGAAAGCCTATTTCCGAGTCTCTTTTGGCTTGGAGGAGAATGGGAACGCGGGTATAATTATCGGTCCGCCTGGGGCTAAAGAATCCAGGCTCGCTCTTTAACAATTAGGCTCAAGCAACTTGTGTGGGCGCTCGCACCGGAACAACGGTGTAAGAGCGTCAACTCGGGGGTGCTTTGCACCTCTGAGAATTACGTTCAGGACTCAAAATCTTTGATATAAATTGAAGAGTTTGATCCTGGCTCAGATTGAACGCTGGCGGCATGCTTAACACATGCAAGTCGAACGGTAACAGGCCGCTGTGATCCCTTCGGGGTGAACTTGGCGCTGACGAGTGGCGGACGGGTGAGTAATACGTGGGAATCTGCCCAGTAGTGGGGGACAACCCGGGGAAACCCGGGCTAATAC
>JBFJXA010000004.1:0-36934 GCA_041623375.1 Gammaproteobacteria bacterium
CGATCGCGACCGTTCTCGGGCTCGCGTTCAAGCTCTACGACCCGGAGCACCTCATCGGTGACGAAGAGGAGCGCGGCATCACGGCCGCGCTCGTGCCGACCAATCTTCCGGGTATCGAGATCGGTCGCCGCCATTTCCCGATCAACATTCCGTTTCAGAACGGCCCAACCCGCGGTAAGGACGTCTTCGTGCCCGTCGATCACATCATCGGTGGTCCCGAGATGGCCGGCCAGGGTTGGCGCATGCTGGTCGAGCTGCTGGCCGTGGGCCGCGGCATCGTGCTACCGAGCAACGCGCTCGGCGGCGCCCAGGCGGCCGTGTATTCCTCCGGCGCGTACGCGCGTATACGACGCCAGTTCAAGCTGCCGATCGGCAAGTTTCACGGCGTCGGCGAAGCGCTTGCCCGGATGGCGGGTCTGACCTATATCATGAAAGCGGCTTCGCGGGTCACGTGCGCAGCCCTGAATGCCGGTGAAAAGCCGGCCGTCCCCACAGCAATCCTCAAGTACCACAACACGGAGATGAGCCGCGTCGTGGCCAACGATGCCATGGACGTTCACGGCGGCAAGGCAATCATGCTCGGGCCACTAAACTATCTCGCCAGGGGCTATGAGTCCGTGCCGATCGCCATCACGGTCGAAGGCGCGAACATTTTGACGCGCAACCTCATCATTTTTGGCCAGGGAGCGATTCGCTGTCATCCATTCGTCCTGGCTGAGCTCAACGCAGCGGCGGACGAGGACCGCAACAGGGGTCTCGTAGACTTCGACCGGCTGCTGTTCCGGCATATCGGTTACGCCATTTCCAACGCGATGCGCTCGTTGGTCATGGGGCTCACGCTCTCGCGTATCACGAAGGTACCCGCAACCGGGTTCACACGACGCTATTACCAGCGACTGAATCGATACAGCGCCTCGTTCGCGTTGGCAGCAGACATCGCCATGCTCACGCTCGGCGGCTCGCTCAAGCGCAGAGAGCTGCTGTCCGCGAGGCTCGGCGACGTCCTCAGTTACCTGTACCTGACCTCGATGGTGTTGAAGGACTTCGAGAACCAGGGCTCGCCGGCGGCAGACCGACCGCTCGTCGAGTGGGCCTGCCGCACGCTGCTGTACCGCACGCAGGAGCAGCTCCACAGCTTCCTGCGAAACTTCCCGAATCGCTGGGTCGCTGCGGGACTACGCATGCTGATTTTCCCGCGTGGGCGGATGTTCTCCTCGCCGTCGGATGAGCTCGGTCAGCAGATTGTCGAGCTCATCATCAACCCGACGCCGACGCGCGAGCGGCTCTGCGACCAGATCTACAAGACCGTCGAGCCCGGCAATCCGCTCGGCCTGCTGCAGGAGGCGCTCGAGGCGGCGGATGAGATTCGGCGGCTAGAGCGCAAGGTCTTCGACGCCGCGCGCGAGGGAAAAATCAAGCGCGAGGACACGCTCGGACAGATCGACGAGGCAGAGGCGCTCGGAGTCATCACGGCCGAGGAGGCCGATCAGATCCGTGCGTTCGATGCCAAGACGATGGCGCTGCTCGCCGTCGACGACTTCGCACCGGACGAGCTCTCACGTCGCCCCCCGCCGGCGGCGACGAAAAAACCGGCGAAGAAAAAGGCGTCGGTCAGGAAGAAACCTGCGAAGAAGGCAGCGGCGAAACCCCGCAAGAAGAGTTCTCGCGACGCAGCCACAGAGCCCGCGAAGGCACAGACGGAACCGAACGAGTAGCGGGCTTCGCCAAGGCACGGCTGAGCGTGCACGCGGCCGAGCCTGTGCTACATTTGCCGGATACGGCACACCAACACCGAGGGAAGCACGATGCCGACCCGACTGAACTTTGCATTGATCGCCGCCACGCTCATGGTCGCAGGCTGCGCACCGGAAAGCGCACCCGAGGCGCCCGCCGAGACGGCACCTGAGATGGCCGCGCCCGCCCCCGCGCCGGCGGTGATGCGCACCCCGGCACCGGCCGGCGCCGAAGCGTACATTATCGCGCCAGCGGACGGAGCAGTCGTTGCGAGTCCCGTGACCGTCGCGTTCGGGCTCAGGGGCATCGGCGTCGCGCCTGCCGGCATCAACCTGCCGAACACGGGCCACCATCATCTGCTCATCGACACCGAGCTTGCGAGTTTCGATTCGCCGATTCCGGCCAATGCGCAGCATGTTCATTTCGGTCTCGGCCAGACCGAAACGACGATCGAGCTCCCGCCGGGACGCCACGAGCTGCGGCTCGTGCTGGGCGATCACCTGCACATCCCGCACGATCCACCTGTGACCTCCGATGTCGTTACGATCACCGTATCACCCTGACGCAACCCGGCACTCGCCGCGTCTCGGCGGAGACCGCGGAACCTAGACCATGTACACGCAGTTCTTTGGCCTGCGAGAGAAGCCGTTTGCGATCACGCCCGATCCACGCTATCTCTATCTGAGCCAACGCCACGCCGATGCGCTGGCGCACCTGATCTACGGCATCTCCCACAGCGGTGGCTTCATCCAGCTTACGGGCGAGGTCGGCACGGGTAAGACGACGCTCGTGCGCACGCTGTTCGAGCAACTGCCCGACGAAGCCGACGTCGCGCTGATTCTGAACCCCGAGCTCTCCGCAACGGAGTTCCTGACGGCGATACTCGAGGAGCTCAAGGTCGAGCTACCGGAGGACCGGTCCAACAAAGGCCTCATTGACCACCTCAACAAATATCTGCTCGATGCGCATGCCCGCGGCCGGCGCACAGTGCTCATCGTCGACGAAGCGCAGAACCTGGCGCCGAGCATTCTCGAGCAGGTTCGCCTGCTGACGAATCTCGAGACGCCGAAACAGAAGCTGCTGCAGATCATTCTGATTGGTCAGCCCGAGCTCAGAACGCTGCTCGCCCAGCCGAACATGCGTCAGCTCGCGCAGCGCGTCACGGGCCGTTACCACCTCGAGCCGCTCGTTCTCGACGATTCGATCAAATACATCGAGCACCGGTTGAAAGTTGCGGGCGCTAGCGGAGGCATCTTCACGCCGAGCGCACTGCGTGAGATTTACCGTCAGTCCAAAGGCGTGCCGCGGCTCATCAATGTCGTCGCCGATCGGGCCCTGCTCGCAGCCTATACCCAGGACACCCGCAACATTGACCGGCGCCTCGTCCGGCGCGCGGCAGCCGAGGTGTACGGGCAGCCGCGCGGCGCGAGCTGGAAAGCGCATCTCGCTGCAACGACGACCGTGGCTGCGCTGGGTGCGCTCGCATTCGCAACCTGGCATTACGCGACACTCGATGCGCCCGGCATCGTCGTCGAGCCCGTTGTCGAGCAAGCCACCATCGAGCTCATCGGGCTGCCGCCTGAACCGGCCGAGCCCGTCGAGCCCGACGAGATCGGCGAGCAGTTGCCGGCTGCGCCAACGCGGCCATCGCTGGCCGGATTGCTCGCCGACCCGGCCGTGCCGAAAGATACCGATACGGCGTTTGCGACGTTGTTTACGCTCTGGGGCGCGCAGTTCGTTGCTGGCGATACGCCAGCCTGCGAGCAAGCGCAGCTGCAGCGGCTGCGTTGCTGGTACGAGCGCGGCACGCTGAGCCGCTTACGTCATCTGAATCGTCCGGCGATACTGAGCCTGATCGACGGGCACGGTAACGAGTTCCAGGTCGTGCTCGGCCGGCTCGGCGAGTCGACCGCAACGCTGTTCGCCGGCGACGACGCCTTCGTTCTCGATCTCGAAGAGCTCTCCGAGTATTGGTACGGCGATCACCTGATACTCTGGCAGCCCGGCAACGGCTCCGGCGCGGCGATCGCGCCCGGGAGCCAGGGCGACAGCGTCGTCTGGCTGCGCGAGAGCCTCGCGAAAATCTACGGTGAGCCGAGCCCGGTCGTGCCGTCGGACTTTTTCGACAGCGCCCTCGAGGCGCGCGTTCGGGACTATCAACGCGAGCGTCGCCTCACGGTCGACGGCATCGTCGGCACGCAGACCCAGGTCGCGATCAACACCGAGCTCGGCGTCCCGGGCACACCCCTGCTCGCAGAGGCCGGTTGAGATGTCGTTCATTCTCGATGCACTGAAGAAATCAGAGAAAGAGCGGCAGCGCGAAGCCGTGCCGGGTATCAGCGATCTACCGATCGTCATTCATGAAACGCGCACGTCGACGTGGGTCGTTGCCGTCATCACAGCGCTCGGTCTCGGTGTCATTGCGCTCGTGTGGGCGTGGTGGCAGACGTCGAACGAGGTGCCGACCATTGCAGGCCCACCGCCCGCAGTACCGGCGATTGCCGAGCCGCCGATCGTCGAGCGGCTGATTCCAGCGCCCGAGCCTGCCGTCGTCGCACCTGAACCTGTCGCCGGCACGACGACTCGGAACCTCGCGAATGAGGCCGCTCGGATCGCAACCGCCGCGAATCGTCCGCCTGGCACCGAGCCGCTGGTCGTGCAGCCGACACCGGCCGTGATCACGCCGGCGCCGATGTCGATTCTCCAGGCACGCGCCGCGGGTCTCGCGGTGCCGGAGCTCACGCTCGAGCTGCTCGTCTACAGCCCGGAGCCTGCCCAGCGATTCGTTTTCATCAACGCGAGCAAGTACGTCGAAGGGGAGACCCTGGCCGCGGGACCGCGCCTGATCGAGATCTCGCCCGAAGGCGCAATTCTGAGCTACGGCGGTCAGAACTTTCTACTGCCGCAGGAATAGGCCTGTTCGGAACGTTAGTGGCCGCGCTTTGGGCCTATCGGGTGGGTTCCCGCTCACTTCGCTCCGCCCGAATGACAGAGGGTATTTCTGTGGCAAGCGTGGCCAAGTGAGCTCCGTGCCAATTGGTCACGCTTCTATCAACGTTTGCGCGAGCGGCGTAGGTTCGAGTCGTAGTTCCGGCCCCGCGGTGCGGGCGTCGCTGCGCTCGGCGCGAACCGCACCCGCTGCCCAGCGCGATTACCGCAATCGTCTTCGTGCGCGCCGAATCACCGCAGCGTCGCGGCGCTCGCTGACCGACACGCGAGGGCACATGCACGATGCCTCGATGGAGCGTCTCTTCGGTCCGCGAGGGAGAGGTATCGTGCGCGGGACCTCGCCTTGCGGCAGCCGCACGTTGGCATAAAACGCGCTAAGCCGACGGAATCTCCACGGGCTCGACGAGCTCGGCTGAGTCGTTGCGTGGATTGTTGACGGTCTTGCTGACGGGCCGGATCTCAAACGCCGTAGCGGGGAGTGCGCCGAGCAGCTCGAGACACGTCTCCTGTGTCGATTCCGGGTCGAGCCACGCCTCGTAGTCCGACTCGGGTAAGCAAACCGGCATGCGCTGATGGATGCGCGCGAGCGATTCGTTGGCGGCAGTCGTGATGATCGTGCACGAGTCCAGCGGCTCACCTTCCGGCGTGCGCCAGCGTTCCCACAGGCCGGCGAAACTCAACAACGCGCCATCAGCCGGACTGATGTAGTACGGCCATTTGCCTGCGCGGCTCGGGCCCCATTCGTAGAACCCGCTGGCTGGAATGATGCAGCGACGCCGCTTGAACGCCTGGCGATAGGCCGGTTTCTCCGCAACGGTCTCGCCACGCGCATTGATCATGCGGTTGCCGATCGTCGGATCCTTGGCCCAATGCGGAATGAGCCCCCATTTGAGCGGTGCAGCTTCGCGCTCGCCGCTCTCGGCTACGCGGATGCCGAGCACGTCCTGGGTCGGTGCGACGTTGTAGCGCTCAAACGGCGCTGGCGCAGACGTGAGCCCGTAGTGCTCGACCAATGCCTCGTGCGGAACGAAATAGGCGAACCGGCCGCACATGTCACGAACGGATCCCCGTGCCGCGGCTCAGCAACTGATAAACGGCCACGTAAAGCACGACGACGGCTGCGATGATGATTGCATAGGCCACACCGATGGAGATGTCGGACGCGCCGAGCATGCCATATCGAAACGCATTGACCATATAGAGGATCGGGTTGATTTTGGCGACCGCCTGCCAGGCGGGCGACAGCAACGAGATCGAGAAGAACACGCCGCCGAGGTAGGTCAGCGGCGTCAGCACGAACGTCGGGATTATCGATATCTGGTCGAAGTTCTTCGCGAAGATCGCGTTCAGGAGGCCAGCCAACGAGAACGCCATGGCTGTCAGCACGACGACCGACAGCGTGATGAGCGGATGCTCCACGCGCAGCTCCGTGAAAAACATGGCCACGACCGTGACGAGCGCAGCGACGGCCAGGCCCCTGACGATCCCGCCGACGACGAATCCCGCGATGATCGTCGCCACGGACAACGGCGAGACGAGCATTTCCTCGAGATGATGCTGCAACTTGCCCGAGAAAAATGACGAGACGACATTGCCGAACGAGTTCGTGATCACGGCCATCATGATGAGCCCGGGCGCGATGAACATCGTATAGGGCACGCCGTCCATGATGCCGATACGCCGGCCGATGAGGCTGCCGAAGATGATGAAATACAGCGTCATCGTAATCGCCGGCGGCACGATGGTCTGTACCCAGATGCGCAGGACGCGATTGACTTCCTTGCGCACGATCGTGCCGAAGCCGACGAGATTGACCATGAGCAGATTGATCGCGGGCGGCTCGGTCGAGGCCCGCACTGCTGTCGTCGCGCCGAGCTCGGCCATCAATCCACGCCCCCCGCGCTCTTGCTTTCGACGAGCCGCATGAACAGCTCCTCCAGACGATTCGCACGCGTTCGCATACTCGTGACGTGCAGGCCGTTGGCCGACAGCTCCGCGAACAGATCGTTCAGACTGTGCTCCTTCGTGACCTCGACTTCGATCTCGTGCTCGTTACGCAGCTTGCAATCGTAGCCGTTCAGCGTCGGCGCACGATCGAGGGCCTGGGCGAGTGTCAGCACGAAAACCTCGCGCTGCAGCTTGCTGACGACGCGCACCATGGAGTCGTTCTCGATGATGCGCCCCTCGTCGATGATCGCGATGTTACGACACAGGCTCTCGGCCTCCTCGAGATAATGCGTCGTCAGAATGATCGTCATGCCGGCGCCGTTGAGCTCGCGCATGAGATCCCACATGGACCGCCGAATCTCGATATCCACGCCAGCCGTCGGCTCGTCGAGTATCAACAGCCGTGGCTCGTGCACGAGCGCGCGAGCGATCATGAGGCGGCGCTTCATGCCGCCTGAGAGATTTCGCGCGATATCGTGCCTGCGATCCCAGAGATGTAACGCCTTGAGATATTTCTCGGCACGCCGGCGCGCCTCGGCGCGCGGCACGCCGTAGTATCCGGCCTGATTGATCAGGATGTTTTCGTTCTTCTCGAAAACGTTGACGTTGACTTCCTGCGGGACGACGCCGATGCAGGACCGGGCCGCCTCGGGCTGCGTATCGACGTCGAGCCCAAGGACGCGGATACGGCCGCTCGTCTTGTTGACGAGCGAGGTGATAATGCCGATCGCCGTGGTCTTGCCGGCACCGTTGGGACCGAGCAACGCAAAGAAGTCGCCCTGCTCGACGACGAGATCGATGCCTTTGAGCGCCTCGATACCGTTCTTGTAGACCTTACGCAGGTCGTTGATGACTAGAGCGTGCAGCGCTGACCCCTGAGAAACCGATTGCCCCGAGAAGACCCGGCATTTTAACCGGCCTAGCCCGGATATCTCACGGAGACTCCGGGTGACGGCGAAGCACAGAGGGTCTTGGACGCTGGGTTGGACTGAGCGTACGAGCCTGCGCTATGGCTCGAGGGAAACCCAGACCTCAGGGGCGCCCGACGGCGCGGGGATCAGCGATACGCACGCAGGCCCGTGGGGTTGGCGCGATCGGTCGCGCGCTCGAAAGACGCCAGTTTCGGTTGCAGTGCAATCAACGTGAGCATGCGCACGGCCTCAGGCTCGTTTCCGTTGAACAGCGCCGGCCACGTGAGCCGACCTTCGGCAAACGCGCAGCGTAATAGATCCGGCGCTGATGCGAGATCAGGAATACTCGACAGCGGCGTGACGCGAAGGCGTCGCAGACTCGTCGTTGACAGATGCAAGAACATGCGCGCCTCGAAGCCGCGCTCGCGCGCCATGTGCCAGGCGCTGTTCAATATCGTCAGTGCCAGTGATAAACGCATGCGGTCGATGTGCCGTTCCGGCGCAAGCCGATCGCGAGCGCCTGGGGTACGCTCGAGGTCCAACCGAAATAGGGCCGCCGGCAGCTCGGCCAGCCGGGCGAGTGTCTCGGCCTCGGCCTCGGCAAGCCGTCTCGCCGCACGCCGCGGTAAACCCATGCAAGGTCGCCCCTGGCGGGCACGGGCTTGAGCGTAGGCCAGAAAGAGCCGATTGAGCTCGCGAATTTCCTCGAGTCGGTCGGCCCGGCGGCGTTCAGATCTCATCTCGACGCGTCCTTTTTTCGGGTAAATTGCCATATATGGTCCTAAATTACCATTTATGGTTAATCTAGGCTAAGGCCGAGAAACTGTCCGGTTTGAATCAAAACCTACCTGAGAGGACACGATGCGCACGACGGACGATCGCTATCGCGGCGAACGAGAGAAATTCGAGCTCGCGATGCGCATGATTCGCCACGAGGCTCGAACGGGCACGATTCGCTACCTGACGAGCTTGAGCGATGACAGAATTCGCAAGCTCTACACGAGCTATTTCAAGTTTGATGCCCAAGCCAAGGTCAGGCGACGACGCGGCAAGACACCGACGCAAATTACACCCTTGATACGTACGCCTGAGCGAACGCTCGAGTCCGGTGTGTTCGTGAACCTGCTGCTCGCCAACGGCCTGATCTCGATCGAGGACCCACCGGGGCCCGCGCTTCGCGGTAGTATCGAACTTGGAAACCGCTTCTGCGAGTGTTATGAGACACACGTGCGCGTCGTGCCTGAGCCGACGCTCAGTTTCGAATGGGCCTGGAACTTGATGTCCGCGATCCGGCGCGGCGACGAGATCGGCATCGGGCAGTGCGAACGCTGCGCGACGGCGTATCTCTACGATCAGCTCGCCCTGCCGCGCACCCCGTGTCCGGCGTGCCCGACGCTCAGTGCCTGCATGTTCAATTCTGAAACCGAGGCGACCGTACCCGCCGGCTGATCACTAATGTGCCTCGTGACGTTCGCGCTCGCCAGTAGCGCAGCCTATCCACTCGTATTCGCGGCGAATCGCGACGAGCTGCACACGCGTCCGACGGCCGCGGCGGAGTGGTGGTCGGAGCCCGCCTCTATTCTCGGCGGCCGGGATCTGCTAGCGGGCGGTAGCTGGCTGGCCGTCGATCGCCGCGGGAGACTCGCCGCCGTAACGAACATTCCCTCCGACGTTGTTTGGGAAAACGCGCGCTCGCGTGGCGCGCTCGTCAGTGATTTTCTCAACGGGGACCGCAGCGCCGCCGACTTCGTCGCAAGCGTTGCGGCCGAGCAGGACGCGTATAGGCCCTTTAATTTTCTGGCCTTCGACGGCCGTGAGCTGCACTTCGTAGGCTCCGGCAACGCGGCCGTGCAATTGGAGCCCGGGATCCATGCATTGAGTAACGCGCCGCTCGGGGCGGACTGGCCGAAGATCAGCGCAGCCCGGGCCGGGCTCGCCGAAATCCTCGAGACCGAGGATCTCGAAGCGGAATTGTTCGCGCTACTGGCGCGCGGCACCGACGAGGCGCCGGGACCCAAGGACCTGTTGAGCCGGCGCGCGTCGATCTTTATCAAGGACCCCCGTTACGGAACACGCTCCTCGACCGTTGTCCTCATAGGCGCAAACAGGCGCGTGCGATTCGCCGAGCGCAATTTTTCCGCCGCGGGCGAGCCCGCCGGCCAAAGCACTCACGAGTTCGCGATCGACGCGTAGCGCTCAGCCTGCGGCAGCGCTGACACAGCGCCCGATCCAGCTCGAAATATCACTCACTTCCTCGGCGCACACCTGGTGGGCCATCGGATAGCTGTGCCAGTCGAGATCATAGCCATACGACCGAAGCGCTTGCCCCGATTGAATGGCGAGCGCCTCTGGGATAGTGGCATCGTCGCTACCGTGCGCCATGAATATGGACGTCTCAGCGTTCGCAGCCGACCGTTCGGCCTCGACCGTGCTGCGCAAGGGCAGGTATGCCGATAGCGCCATGATGCCGGCGAGCGCTTGCGGGTAACGCAACCCCGTGTGCAGCGCAATCGCGCCGCCTTGGGAGAACCCGGCCAGGAAGACGTTCTGCGCTGCGACACCTCGAGCGAGTTCTACTTCGATGAGGTCGTTCACGAGCGCTTCGCTGGCGCGGATCCCGTTCTCGTCCTCGACGCTGAAACGATCCAGGGACAGGATGTCGTACCAGGCCCGCATCGTCATGCCCTGATTGATCGTGACGGCTCGCTCGGGCGCATGCGGAAAGACGAATCGCATCGGCACAGGCAGCGTCAGTGCCGGCACGATGGGCTCGAAATCATGGCCGTCTGCGCCGAGGCCATGCAGCCAGATGACGCTGAACTCGGGCGCCTCCCCGGTTTCGACCTCGACGCGATCGAGGCGGCCCGTCATCGAGCCGCCCCCGATTGCCCTGATTCGGGCACGGCGCACTTGCATCTCTTGCACATAAACGATAATGTATGCGCAATTTTATTCATATTGCCAACTCCTGATGCCGACTGCCGTCGCCCAACAGCAGGCGCGCCGCCGCGCCATTGCCGAGATCCTCGAGCGCGAGACGATCACTCGCCAGGTCGAGCTCGTGCGCCTGCTGCGCGCCGAAGGATACGAAGCGACGCAGTCTAGCGTAAGCCGAGATCTCAAGGATCTCGGTGTCGCCAAGCTCACGACAGGCTACGAGCTGCCGACCGGCGAGGAGCCACACGACGACGACGCGCAGGCGTTGGAGCTCGTCGCAGAGTTCGTCCGCGAGCTCAAGGCCGCGGGCCCGCATCTGCTCGTCGTCGCAACGGCCATCGGCGCAGCCCAACGCGTCGCCGTCACTCTCGATCGCGTCGCCTGGCCCGAGATCGTCGGCACGCTTTCGGGGGATGACACGATCTTCATCGCCACGGCGAGCGCTGCGCAGCAGCGACGCCTGATCAATCGCCTACGCAAACATTTAGGAAAGGCTACGTCATGAGCGCCAACGCTTCGCCGATCATTCTGGCTTTCTCGGGCGGCCTGGATACGTCGTTCTGCGTACCGTGGCTCAAGGAAACCTACGACCGCCCCGTCGTGACGGCGACCGTCGACACGGGCGGCCTCGATCGAGAAGCCGCCGCGGCGCTCGCCGAACGATCGCGCGAGCTCGGCGCAATCGAGCACGTGCTCATCGAGGCCCGCGATGCGTTCTTCGAGGAGGTCCTGAAGTTCCTGATCATGGGCAATGTGCGCCGTGGCCAGCTCTATCCGCTGTGCGTCGGGGCCGAGCGCGGCATTCAGGCACGCTACCTCGCCGAGATCGCGAGCGAGCGCGGTGCCGCTACGGTCGCGCACGGCTGCACGGCCGCGGGCAACGACCAGGTGCGTTTCGAGGTCATTCTGAAAACGCTCGCGCCCGAGCTCGAGGTGCTCGCGCCCGTGCGCGATCATGCCTGGGCCCGTGAGGATCAGGTGGCCTACCTCGCAGAACGCGGCCTATCGGCGCCGGCCAAAGGCTCGGCCTATTCGATCAACCGCGGGCTCTGGGGCGTGACGATCGGCGGCACCGAGACCCTGACCTCGACACAGAGCATTCCCGAGTCGGCCTGGGTGCTCAGCGCCGATGCCTTCAGCGATCCACAGCCCCCCGAGGCGCTGTCGCTGAGCTTCACGCGCGGCGTACCGACGGCCGTCAACGGCGAGAGCGTGGATCCCGTGCAGCTCATCGAGCAACTCGAGCGTATCGGCAGCCGCTTCGGCATCGGCCGCGGCATTCATCTCGGTGACACGATCATCGGCACGAAAGGCCGCGTTGCGTTCGAGGCGCCCGCTGCGGAGATCCTGCTGACCGCGCACCGCGAGCTCGAGAAGCTCACGCTCAGCGCGATCCAGCAGCGCGTCAAGGAACCGCTCGGTCTGATCTACGGAGATCTCATTCACGAGGGCAAGCAGCTCGACCCGGCCTGCCGCGACATCGAGGCGCTGCTCACGTCCTCGCAGCGACGTGTGACGGGCTCGGTCGAGTGCCAGCTTCGACCCGGCAGTCTGTTCGTCACCGGCGTCGATTCCCCGCATTCGCTCATGGCAGCAAGCCGCGGCAAGTACGGCGAGGCAGCCGGAGAGTGGACGCCGGCCGATGCGCTCGGTTTCTCGACGATCCTGTCGCTGCCCGGCATGCTCTACACGCGGGCACAGGGAGACTGATATGCGCTCCGTCATTGTCGACAAAGTCGCCTCGGTCGCGGTCGCCAACGATATCGGCCGCGAGGTCCGCATCAGCCCGACGATTCCGTGCGAGGAAGGCGTGCTCGTCGCCGTGGAGGTGCTCAACAACAAGTCACGCTACAACTCGCTCGAGCTCACGAGCGGACGCATGGCGCAAGTAAAGCGTGGCGACGTCATCGTCGGCGCGCTCGGCCACCGCAAGGCCCTGTTCGGCTACTCCGGGCACCTGCCGGAAAAACTCGCGCCCGGCGACACCGTGCAGATTCTCAATCTCGGTGGTGTCCTCGGCATCTGCGACTCGATCAATCCGACCCACGGCCAACCGTTCGACTGCCGCGTGCTCGGCGTCGTCCTCGAGTTTCCCTACCTCGGCGAGCGGATCGGCGTACCGGCACGCGTCGGCGCCCAGCCATTGGACCTTGCCGCACGCGTCAACGCCAAGGGCGTTCCCGTCGTC
This sequence comes from Gammaproteobacteria bacterium, assembly GCA_041623375.1. Lineage (GTDB taxonomy): Bacteria > Pseudomonadota > Gammaproteobacteria > Steroidobacterales > Rariloculaceae > JAHEEM01. Next base: position 12,667 of record JBFJXA010000004.1, read on the forward strand.
GCGATCGCAGGCACGTGCATGGACGCGGGCAAGACGGTCGCGGCCTGCGCGGCGATCAGCCGGTTCCGTCACAACGGCCTCACGGTCAACGCATTCAAGGCGACGGGGGTCGCGCTGCGGCGCGACGTGCTCGCGATGGAAGACGCCGGCGCACACGAGACGGGCATTTTCTCCGACCACGGCATTCTCGCGACGACAGCACAGAATGCACCCGCGCTCACGCGCATGCTCTTGACGACGCTGGCCAAGGACGAGCCCGACCTCATCGTGTTCGAGCTCGGTGACGGCTTGCTCGGCGCCTACGGCGTCGAGGCGATACTCAAGGATTCGGACGTCCGCGACGCGCTCAGCGCCGTCGTCCTGTGTGCCAACGATCCCGTCGGCGCCTGGGGCGGCATCAAGCTCCTGCGCGATACCTTCGACATCGAGCCGGCCGTCGTCACGGGCCCGGCGACCGACAACCAGGTTGGCATCGACATCATCGAGCAGCGTACGAACGTGCGCGCCATCAACGCGCTCGCCAACGGCGCCGAGCTCGGCGATCTCCTCCAGGACGTGCTCGGCTTGACCGGCAAGGCGGCTGCACAGGCATGAACGAGACATCGATACCTGTCGTCGTCCTCGGTGGCTCGGGCTACGTCGCTGGCGAGTTTCTGCGCTTGATCGCGCAGCACCCGCGATTGCACCTCGGCGCGGCGGTCTCAACGAGCGCCTCCGGCGAGCCGATCGGCACGGCGTTCGCGCATCTGTCGCCGTGCTACCCGGAGCAGCGCTTCGTCTCGATCGATTCGGCCATCGCGCAGCTACCCGATGCGCCACGCTGGGTCGTCGTCTCGGCCGCACCGCACGGCGCCTCCGCTGCGCTCATCGATCGCGTGCTCTCGAGCGCGGAGTCGGCGGGCGTCAAAGTCAGCGCCGTGGATGCCTCCGCGGACTTTCGCTTTCGCTCGGCGGCCGAGTACGAAGCCATTTACGCCACGCCCCATGGCGCGCCGACACGGCTCGAGTCGTTCCGCTGCGCCGTGCCGGAGCATCTGAGCGCGATCGATACACCGCACATGGCACAGCCGGGCTGCTTTGCCTCGGCGATGTTGCTCAGCATCGTGCCGCTCGTCGCAGCCGGTCTGACCGAGCCCGATTTCTGTGTGAGCGCCATCACGGGCAGCACGGGCGCAGGCGGCACGCCGCGCGCGACGACGCACCATCCCGTGCGCCAGAGCAACCTGTTCGCTTACCAGCCGCTGACGCATCGTCACGTGCCCGAGGTGCGTACGCTGTGCGAAGCCGCGACGGGGCGGCCGATCGGACTGCATTTCGTGCCGCATTCAGGGCCGTTCGCGCGAGGTATCCACGCGACCGTGTTCGCGCCCCGCACATCGCGCGCCTCGGCAGATGAGATTCGGGCGGCAGTCGCCGACTACTATCGCGGGTCGCGATTCGTGCACGTGTTGGAGACGCCACCGCGCCTCAAGGACATTGTCGGCACGAACTACGCCAATCTCAGCGTTAACGCGGATGACCGCACGGTCAATGTCTGCTGCGTCATCGACAACCTCGTCAAAGGTGCAGCCGGCGGCGCGATGCAATGGGTCAACCGGCTGCTCGGCTGGCCCGACGGCGAAGGCCTCGAATCGGTTTCGCCCGGGTGGGTTTGATGAGCACGCCACGCGCACAACTGACCGAGGTCTACCCGATGCTGCCGTTCGTGCCGGTGTCCGGTGCTGGTATGTACCTGCGCGACGAAGCCGGCCGCGAGATTCTCGATCTCTACGCCGGTCACGCCGTCGCGGCGCTCGGCTACGGCCACCCGCGGCTCGTGCGCGCGTTGTCCGAGCAAGCCGAGCAACTGTACTTCCAGAGCAATGCCGTCAACCTGAAGATCCGCGACGCCGCTGCCGATCGGCTTGCCGCGTTCTCACCCGAAGGGCTCGATCGCGTGTTCTTCGTCAACAGCGGCGCTGAGGCGAACGAGAACGCGTTGCGCATCGCACTTCGCGCGACCGGGCGAACGAAAGTCGTTGCGATCGAGCGCAGCTTCCACGGGCGCAGCGCGGCTGCAGCGGCAGTGACCTGGGGCGCGAAGGATCGCTGGTACGGTTTTCCACGAACGCCGATGGACGTCGAGTTCGTGGCCCGTGACGATGCAGCGGCCCTCGAGGCGGCTATCGACGCCGACACCGCAGCGTTGATCATCGAGCCCGTCCAGGGCCTCGCCGGCGCCTTCGATTTCTCGCGCGAGTTCATGAGCGCAGCGCGCCGGGCTTGCTCCGAGGCCGGTGCACTGCTGATCCTCGATGAGGTGCAGACAGGTGTCGGGCGTCTCGGCCAACCGTTCGGTGCCGATCTCTACGCTGTGCGACCCGATCTGCTCACGGCCGCGAAAGGGCTCGGCGGCGGCTTTCCGTGCGGCGCCGTGATCATGACCCAGGATGTCGCAGCGGATCTCAAAGCCGGAGATCTCGGCACGACGTTCGGCGGCGGTCCGCTCGCCTGTGCGGCCATCGAGGCCGTCATCGACGTCATCGAAACGGAGAACGTGCTCGAGAACGTCCGGGCAATGGCTGCGCTGATCCGCAAGACCTGCGCGCACGGCCCGATAACGGCGATTCGGGGTGCCGGTCTGCTGCTCGGGCTCAAGACTGCAGTCAAGGCCGCCGCCGTGCGCGACGCACTGCTCGAGCGCGACATACTCGTCGGCACGAGCGCCGATCCGAACATCATTCGCCTGCTACCGCCGCTGATTCTCGATGAGGATCACGTCGCACGGCTTTCCACCGCCCTCGAGGAACTCAACGATGAATCGCTTTAACGATCTTGCCGATTTCACGGTCGCCGAAATCGACAGCCTCCTGCAACTCGCTCAACGCCTCGAGCGTGAGCCCGAGCCGCGCGCCCTGGAGGGTAAGGTCATGGCGCTGCTGTTTCTGAGCCCGTCTCTGCGCACGCTCGCATCGTTTCAGGCGGCGATGCAGCGCTTGGGCGGCGGCTCGTTCGTGATCTCGCCGGACATGTCGATTCACGGCATCGAGACGCGACCCGGCATCGTTATGGACGGCGTCGCGGCCGAGCACATCCGTGAGGCTGTGCCCGTGATCGCCTCCTATGGCGACGTCATGGGCATACGGGCATTCGCCGAGCGCCGCAATCTCGAGGCAGAGCTCGTCGACACCGAGTTCGAGGAGCTCGCCGAGCTCGTCGACACACCGCTGATCAACATGGAATCGGCGATCCAGCATCCCTGCCAGAGCCTCGCGGATTGGAAAACGATGGACGATCTCGATATCCCGCGCACGAGCGGGCGCTTCGTGCTGTCGTGGGCCTACCATCCGCGTCCGCTACCGCTGGCGGTACCCGCCTCTACCGTCAAGATGGCGGCGATGCGCGGCATGGACGTCACGGTCCTGCGACCCGAAGGGTTCGAGCTGCCCGAGCCGATCATGGCGCAGGCGCGCGCGCTGGCGCAGACCTCCGGCGGCAGCGTCTCGGAAACGGCCGAGCGCGGCGAAGCGCTCGAAGGCGCCCACGTTATCTATGCGAAATCATGGTCGTCGACTCGCCATTACGGCGACCGGGCTGGCGACCAGGCGCTGCGCGAGGAGCTCATCGACTGGTGCGTCGACGAGCCGTGGTTCGAGACCACCCGGCCTGACTGCCGTTTCATGCACTGTCTGCCCGTGCGCCGCGGCGTCGTCGTCGCTGATCGGATTCTCGACGGGCCGCGCAGCGTCGTCATCGCCGAAGCGCGCAACCGGATGTATGCGCAAATGGCCGTGCTCCATCGAATGCTGAAAGGATGACGCCGATGTCACGCCTGAGCGGTAACGAACGCGCGATCGTAGTCACGGCACTGAAGCATGCCGCACCCTACATCCGCATGTACAAACGCAAGATCTTCGTCCTCAAAGCCGGCGGTGAGGCGTTCGTCTCTGCGGATGCGACGCGAGCGCTCGTGGAACAGATCGCGATACTGCACGGCGTCGGCATCCGCGTCGTGCTCGTGCACGGCGGCGGGCCGCAGTCCACGGCGCTCGAGAAAGCGCTGGGACTGAAGACCGAGTTCGTCGAAGGGCGGCGCGTGACCGACGAGCGCTCGCTCGCCGTAACGACCATGGTGCTCAACGGCCAGATCAACACGATGATTCTCGCCGCGTGCCGGCAGGTAGGCCTCCCGGCCGTCGGCATCAGCGGCGTCGACGCGGGCCTGATCCGCGCGCACAGACGTCCGCCGGTCCACCGCGAGGACGGCGATCCCATCGATTACGGCTTCGTCGGTGACATCGACAGCGTCGATGGGAGCGTGATTCTCAAGCAACTCGACAACGATCTCGTGCCCATCATCAGCCCTCTATCGGCAGACGAGTCCGGCACGCTGCTCAATATCAACGCCGACACGATCGCGGCCGGCATCGCAGCGGAGATCGGCGCGGAGAAGCTCATTCTCGCCACAGGGGCGCCTGGCATCCTCGAATCGCGCGACGATCCGCGCTCGCTCATCTCGTATATCGACATCGCCGGGCTAGAGAAACTGCGGGCCGAGGGCCGCATTGCCGACGGCATGTTGCCGAAGGCCGCGGCTATCGAGCGCGCATTGCGTGAGGGTGTGCCGCGCGTGCACGTCATTTCCTATGAGCTGCCGGACAGCCTGTTGCTCGAGGTCTTCACGAATGAAGGCACGGGCACACTCGTCGTCACCGACGTCGAAAACCTGAGTCCGGCCGAGCAATCCGGATCCGACGATGGCTAAACAGCGGCTCTGGGACAAAGGCAGCGCACTCGACGACCGAATACTGAAGTTCACGGCCGGCGAGGACCACGCGCTCGACGCGCGCCTCGTCGCCTATGACGTATGTGCCTCGATCGCCCATGCGCGCATGCTCGCCGAGCGCAAGCTTTTGAGCAGCGATGATTGTGAGGCGATTTCCACGGGCCTGACCGAGCTCGGCGAGGCGCACGCACGCGGCGAGTGGACGATCGAGCTCGAGGAGGAGGACGCTCACAGCGCGCTCGAGCGGCGACTCATCGAGCGTATCGGCGAGGCGGGCGGACGCGTGCACCTCGGCCGGTCGCGCAACGATCAGGTCCTGGCTGCATTGCGGCTGTATATGAAGGACGCAGCAGCGGAGCTCAGCGACGGCGCCGGCCGCGTGGCCGAGGCGCTCGACGCCATTGCGCGCGAGCAGGGCGCGATCGCGCTACCGGGCTATACGCACATGCAGCGGGCCATGCCGAGCAGCGTCGCGCTCTGGGCGCAGGGGTTCGCCGCCGAGCTGCGTGACGACGCCGCCGGCCTCACGCGCGCCGCGATCCGCGCCGATACGAATCCGCTCGGCTCGGCGGCCGGCTACGGCACACCCGGCGTCGATCTCGACCGTGAAGCGACGCGCGCGGCGCTGGATTTCGCCGCGACGCAGGAACCCGTCACCGCCGTGCAGCTCAGCCGCGGCAAGGCCGAAGCCGCGCTGATCTTCGAGATCGCGCTGCTCCTCGGAGATCTCGGCCGGCTCTCGGCGGACCTGCTGCTCTACTACACGCAGGAGTTCGCATTCATCGAGCTGCCGGAAGAGATGACGACGGGCTCCTCGATCATGCCGCAGAAACGTAACCCGGACGTGTTCGAGCTCATCCGCGGCGCGGCCTCGAGCCCGATCGCCTCGCTCGTCGAGACCCTGAGCCTCACGACGAAGCTGACGTCGGGTTATCACCGCGATCTGCAGCGTCTCAAGGCGCCGCTGTTTCGAAGTATCGACCTCGCCGATGAGGTAACGGGCATCATGGCCCATGCGCTTGCCGGCATACGTTTTCGCGGCGATCGCATCGAGCTCGACGACACGCTTTACGCGGCCGAGCGTGCCAATGCGCTCGTCGTACGCGAAGGGATACCGTTCCGCGAAGCCTACCGCCGTGTCGCCGCCGCGCTCGCGCGTGAGACGGCGGAAAACGACTGATGAGCGCAGGGCGTCGCGCGCGCGCTATCGCCGTCGCATTCGCGGCCTGTGTGCTCACAGGCTGCGGCCAGAGTGGCCCGCTGACGCTTCCCGAGGAACCGAGCGCGTCGGAGATAGAGGGCCAGGAAAGTTCGCAGGACGATGAGCAAGAAGAAAACCAGCAAGACTAAGCCGCTCGTTCTCGTCGACGGGAGCTCGTATCTGTTTCGAGCGTTTCACGCCACGCAGCGAGCCGATCTCAGAACCAGCACGGGTGAGCCGACGGGCGCGATCATGGTCGTCCTGAACATGCTCTACAAGCTGCTCGACGACTATGCGCCCGAGCAGATCGCCGTCGTCTTCGACGCGCCCGGCAAGACGTTCCGCAGCGATCTCTACGAGGACTACAAGGCCAACCGACCGCCCATGCCGGAGGACCTTCGTCCGCAAATCGAGCCGCTGCTCGAAGCCATCGAGGCCAACGGCATTCCGTTGATTCGTGTCGCAGGCGTCGAGGCCGACGACGTCATCGGCACGCTCGCACGGCAAGCCTCGAAGCTCGGGCTCGAAACCGTGATCTCGACGTCCGACAAGGACATGGCGCAGCTCGTCGCCGACGACGTGACGCTGCTCGACACGATGAGCGACACAAAGCTCGACATCGACGGCGTCAAAACGAAATTCGGTGTCGCGCCCGAGCAGATCGTCGATTTTCTCGCGCTCACAGGCGACACGTCGGACAACATCCCCGGCGTGCCGGGCGTCGGCCCGAAGACCGCAGCCAAATGGCTCGCGGAGTATGGGACGCTCGAGGCGATCATCGAGAACGCGGACGCCGTGCCCGGAAAGGCCGGTGAGAATTTGCGCGCAGCGCTAGAGAAGCTGCCGCTCTACCGGGAGCTCACGACGATAGTCTGCGATCTCAAGCTCGACGTCGCACCCGACGGTCTCAAGCTCAGCGAGCCTGACGGTAACCGCTTGCTCGAGCTCTACAAGCGCCTCGAGCTCAGCAGCCTGTTACGCCGCGTCGATGTCGAGCCCGAGGATGCCACACCGAGCTCGGACGTAAGCTACGAGACCGTGCTGACCGAGGCTGCGCTCGACGCGTGGCTCGAGCGCATCGAGGGCGCCGAGCTCGTCGCACTGGACACGGAGACGACGAGCCTCGACTACATGGAAGCCGAGCTCGTCGGCTTCTCCCTGTGCGTCGAGCCCGGTACCGCCGCCTACGTACCGCTCGCGCACACCTATCCGGGCGCACCCGAGCAACTCGACCGCGACAGCGTGCTCGAGCGCATGCGGCCATGGCTCGAAAGCGAAGCACCCAAGCTAGGCCATCACCTGAAATACGATGCCCACATCTTCGCCAACCACGGCATCGGTCTGCGCGGCATCGCCTTCGATTCGATGCTCGAATCGTTCGTGCTGAACTCCACGGCGACGCGCCACGATCTCGATTCCGTCGCAATGAAGTACCTCGAGATCAAGACAACGAAATACGAGGAGGTCGCGGGCAAGGGCGCCAAGCAGCTACGCTTCGACGAGGTCGACATCGAAACGGCGGCACCGTACGCGGCCGAGGACGCCGACGTATGCCTGCGTTTGCACGCAACGCTGTGGCCGAGGATCGAGCAGACGGAGGGGCTGCGCAGCGTCTACGCAGATATCGAGCAACCGCTCGTGCCCGTGCTGCAGAAGATGGAGTATTACGGCGTGCTCGTCGACGCGCAGATGCTCGCCGAGCAAAGCCAGGAACTTGCCGAGAAAATGCTCGCGACCGAGACGGCGGCGCACAAAGAGGCAGGCGGGCCGTTCAATCTCGCCTCACCGAAGCAGCTGCAGGAAATCCTTTACGAGCGGCTCGGACTCCCCGTGCTCGGCAAGACGCCGAAGGGCCAGCCGTCGACGGCGGAGGGCGTGCTGCAGGAGCTCGCCGCCGATTACGAGCTGCCGCGACTTGTGCTGGAGCACCGCGCGCTCGCGAAGCTCAAGTCGACGTATACGGACAAGTTGCCCGCGGAGATCGATCCACACACGGGACGCATCCATACGTCTTACCATCAGGCCGTTGCGGCGACGGGGCGTCTGTCCTCGTCCGACCCGAACCTGCAGAACATCCCGATTCGAACGCCGGAAGGGCGGCGGATTCGTCAGGCGTTCGTTGCGCCCGAAGGGTATCGACTGCTCGCCGCGGACTATTCGCAGATCGAGCTTAGAATCATGGCGCATCTGTCCGAGGACGAGGGCCTGCTCGCTGCGTTTGCCGCGGACCAGGACATTCACACGGCGACGGCGGCCGAGGTGTTCGGCCGCGATCTCGACAGCGTGACTGCCAACGAGCGGCGGTCCGCCAAGGCCATCAACTTCGGCCTCATGTACGGGATGTCCGCGTTCGGGCTCGCGCGGCAGCTCGGTATCGAGCGCGGCGAGGCGCAGAGCTACGTCGATCTCTACTTCAGCCGCTATCCCGGCGTGAAACGGTATATGGACGAGACGCGCGCGCAGGCCCGCGAGCAGGGCTACGTATCGACGGTCTTCGGCCGGCGCCTGTACCTGCCGGAGATCGGCTCGCGCAATCATCAACGCCGCCAGTACGCCGAGCGCAGCGCCATCAATGCGCCCATGCAGGGGACGGCCGCCGACCTCATAAAGCGCGCAATGATCGACGTCGACCGCTGGCTCGCCGATTCCGGCTCCGACGCGCGCCTCATCATGCAGGTCCACGATGAGCTCGTGCTCGAGGTCGAGACCGGCGCGGCCGAAGCGCTCGCCGCGGAGACCGCCAGGCGCATGGAATCCGCTGCAAGCCTGCGCGTCCCGCTCAAAGTCGATTTCGGCCTCGGCAACAACTGGGACGAGGCGCACTGACGAGCGCCGGCCCTGTGCTCAACGTCACGGCGAACAAATGGGGTCAGACCCCATTTGATCCGGCTGAAGCGCCCGGTACGGCTAGCGTTTCGCAATAATCGGGTATTTGGGGTCTGACCCCGTTTCGGTCCCGAGCGTAGCGCGCAGGGGCGGCTAAAAAGAAACCCCGGGCGCGGGATTCAGGGGACGCGCCCGGGGTAGAGGATCCCGGTATGGGGTCACCGGGTTACTAACCCGCTTAGGGAGGTCAGCGGGGGGCGCAAAAACGGCCCGTCTAGTTAGTCGAAATTCTCCAAAAAAAGTTCCATGGAGCGGCCGCGCCCGGGGGCGGCAGCGGGGGCGGGGCGGGCGTCGAGCCCCAGGCCGGGGGCTCTAGGAGAGCCCGAGCCAGGCGTGTAGCCGCGCCCGGGCCTCATCGACGCCGAGGCGCCGTGGGGCGGAGAACAGCAGCAGCGGGACCCCTTCGGGCACCGCCGCGGCGATCTCGTCTCGGCGCTTGCGCGCGGCGCCGCGGCTCAGCTTATCGGCTTTCGTCAGCAAGACGGCAGCCGGTACGCCTGAGTCGGCCGCCCAGCTCAGCATGACCTGATCGAGATCGCCGATGCCGCGGCGAATGTCCACGGTGACGAACAGGCCGCGCAAGGACTGACGGTCGCGAAAATATCGCTCGAGCAACGCCCGCCATTCATCGCGAATCGCGGCAGACACCTTCGCGTAACCATAGCCCGGCAGGTCCACGAGGCGCCGGTCCTCTGCGACAACGAAAAAATTGATCTCGCGCGTGCGCCCGGGCGTCTTGCTCGTCCTCGCGAGCCCCTTGCGGTTCGTGATCGCGTTGATCGCGCTGGATTTCCCGGAGTTCGACCTGCCGGCAAACGCCACCTCCAAACCCATGTCGGCTGGAAACTGCCTGGCACTGCGCGCGCCGGTCAGGAAACTCGGTTCCAGCGAAATGGTCATAAACAAGGGGCGCGCAGGCTCGGTTATGCTGGGTTCAGGTTGATTAGTGTACAATCTGCGGCCGTTTTGAGGGTTAAGTACTCGAGGATCTAACGCCGTGGCGGATAAGGATATTTTGCCTCCCGGGCTCTGCAGTGCGATGGGAATCAGGGCACTGTGCATGCTCGTGCTGGTCCTGGGGGCCGGCCAGAGCCTGGCCCAGGGATCTGCGGCTGCGGGACAATCGAAATCGGCCGTTTGCGCGGCCTGCCACGGTGCCGACGGCAACAGCCCGAATCCGATCTGGCCGAGCCTCGCAGGACAACACGCCGATTATATGGCGCGCCAGATCGAAGCCTTCCAATCGGGTCAGCGCGACGATCCGTTGATGACGAGCTTCGCGGCACCGCTATCGGCCGAGGACATCGCAGATCTCGGCGCCTACTTCGAGGCGCAGGCGCTGACGTTGAAGACGGCCGACCCCTCGATCGTCGCCCTGGGCCAGCAGCTATATCGCGGCGGCGTCGCCGATCGCGGTGTGCCCGCCTGCATCGCCTGTCACGGGCCGGCTGGAAAAGGCAACCCACTCGCAGGCTATCCGGCGGTCAGCGGGCAGCACGCGACGTATATCGCAAATACGCTTGCGGCTTATGCCTCTGGCACGCGCCGCTCCGACGCCTCGTCGAATCTCATGATGCGCGACATCGCAGCCATGCTCAGTGACGCCGAAATTCAGGCTGTCGCGAGCTACATGCAGGGTTTGCGTAGCGCCAGCAACTAGGAGACGCTCAAGTGTTGACCAAGAACGTATTTCGAATGGCGTTGATCCCGGTAGCCGTGCTCGCGGCCATCATGATCATTTGGCAACTTGGCGGGCAGCAGCAACAAGCCCCCGTCGCGACTGCGACCGAGACGAGCGCCGTGGCCGAGAACGCCGTAGCGCAGACCGCCGAGCCAGAGCGTATCGTTCTGGCCCAGGCCGATACGGCCGGCGCCGGCCGTCAGTTCGCGCTCGGCGAAGACTACGAGCGGCTTACGCCCGCGCAGCCGACGAGCTCGAGCCCCGAGCAGATCGAGGTTGCCGAGGTTTTCTGGTACGCCTGTCCGCACTGCTACACGTTCGATCCGTATCTGGAGAGCTGGAAGGAGAATCTTCCGGGCGACGTCAACTTCGTGCGTATTCCCGTGCTCTGGGCCGGCATCCACCAGATGCACGCGCGCATCTATTACACGGCCGAGACCCTCAACAAGCTCGACGAGATGCACGCGGCCGTCTTCCGCGAGATTCACATCAACCGCAACGGACTCGACAACCCGAACGCGATCAGAGATTTCTTCGGTAACTACGGCGTCGATGCGGCGACGTTCGACAACACGTTCGAATCGTTTGCGGTTTATACGAAGCTCCAGCGCGCCGACGAGCTCGCGCGCCGTTACCGGATCTCGAGCGTCCCGACGATCATCGTCAACGGCAAGTACGTCACGAGCGCGACCATGGCCGGCTCCTACCCGCGCCTGCTCGAGGTCATCGACGAGCTTATCGACATGGAGCGCGCCGGCGAGTAGCCCGCGCGCCCGTTGCCCCTGGTAACGCCGCTAGAACGGGTCCCTGTCGTCGGGCAGCCCATACGGTTCGACGTGAATTAACACTTCGGCGGCAGGGTAGATCTCGCGTACCTCCTGCTCGACGGCTGCACAGATCGTGTGCACGTCGCTCAACTCGAGCTTCGGATCGAGCTCGAGGTGAAACTGTATGAATTGCGTCGCGCCGGCCGAGCGTGTGCGCATATCGTGCAGACCCAAGACCTCCGGATGCCCACCGACGATCTCCGTGATTCGAAGTCGATCCTCATCGGGTATCTCACGATCGAGCAGCACATCGAGCGCCTCACGGACGATGATCGTAACGCTCCATAGGATCAGCGCTACGACGACGAGGCCGAGCAACGGATCGAAGACGACCAGCCCCCACGTCGACGAAAGCACGATCGCAACCAGAACGGCCAGATTCGTCAGTATGTCGGCGCGGTAGTGCACGGCATCGGCGGCGATCGCGAGCGAGCCCGTGCGCCTTACCACGAATCGCTGAAACGCGACGAGACCGACTGTCAGGACGAGCGAGGCGAGCATGACGCCGATACCGACGGTCGGGCTCTCAACGGCGCTCGGCGCGAGCAGGCGCTCGACGGCCCGAAAGCTCACGTAAGCTGCCGAGCCGGAGATGATCACGGCCTGCACGAGGCCGGCGATACCCTCGGATTTGCCGTGGCCGAAACGATGCTCGCGATCGGCCGGTGAGATGGCGACCTTGACGGCGAGCAGCGTGATACCCGAGGCGAGCAGGTCGAGCAGCGAATCGGCCAGCGAGCTCAGTATTGCAACGGAATCCGTCGCGAGCCAGGCCCAGATTTTCAGGCCGACGAGCGTGAGCGCGACACCGACGGATGCGTAGCCGGCGGCTGTCATGAGCCGGACGTGCCGCGGCTCCAGTGCCGCTCGCCGATTCGTTGAACCTGTCTCAGAATTCTGCATGGCCGCGAAGCTGGTTTTCCCTGACGGGACACGACTCGCGAGGCGAGTAGTGTAGTGACACTAAACGAGCGGCGCAGCAGAGCGCCGCAAGACGACCTACTGAGGCGTATCGTCCGAGTAACCCGACGCGGCTCCTGGAGCGCCATCGGGCCAGAAATAGGGGTCTAGAAATTGGGGTCTGACCCCAATTGTCTAGTGCCGCAGCTCGCACCGCGGCTTACCCTCCGGCAATCAGGGGCTAATTGGGGTCTGACCCCAATTTCTCGATCGCGCTTTGCACCTTGGATGTGAGCCCGTGGCGGCAGAAAACGGTCTCAGAGCGCGCGCAACCGTTGCGCTGCGTCGTTCAGTGTGTCGAGCTCCTTGGCGAAACAGAACCGCACGATCCGCGCATCGGGTGGCTCCTCGTAAAACGCCGAGACCGGAATGACAGCGACCTTGTGCGCCTCGGTCAGCCAACGCGCGAACGCCTCGTCCGGCAAGTCTGAGATTTCGCCGTAATCGGCGAGCTGAAAGTACGTTCCACGCGAGGGCGTCATGGCAAAGCGCGTGTCGCGCATGGCCTCGAGAAAGTAATCGCGTTTTTGCTGATAAAACGCCGACAGCTCGAGATGGTGCTCGGGGCAACGCTCGAGGAAATCGGCCAGCGCGAACTGCAACGGCGAGACGGTCGTGAACGTGTTGAACTGATGCACGCGCCGAAACTCTGCGGTTAGCGATTCCGGCGCCACGCAATAGCCGACCTTCCAGCCCGTCGCATGATAGGTTTTGCCGAAAGAGAACACGGCAAAGCTGCGCTCGGCGAGCTCGGCATGGGCAAGCACACTCGCGTGACCCATACCATCGAAAACGATGTGCTCGTAGACCTCGTCGCTGAGCACGTAGCAGTTCCAATTGCTGAGCAACGAAGCCAGGCGATCGAGATCGTCCGGCAGCAGGATCGATCCGGTCGGATTGTGCGGCGAATTAATGATGACCAAACGCGTGCGCTCGCTGAGCGCCGACTCGAGCCGGTCCCAGTCGATCGAGAATGCGCTCGGCAGCAGGGGAATGTGGATCGTCTGCGCACCTGCGAGCGTTACGGCCGGATCGTAGGAGTCGTAGGCGGGATCGAACACGACGACCTCGTCACCGGACCGAACGACCGCATGAATTGCACAGAACAACGCCTCCGTTGCGCCGCTAGTGACCGTAATCTCGGTCCCCGGATCGGCGTGTGCACCGTACAACGCGGCGATTTTTGCAGCGATCTGCTCACGGAGCGCCTCGACCCCGGCCATCGGCGGATATTGATTGTGACCGCGATGCATGTGCTCGGTCACGAGATCGAGCAACGCCTCGGGCGGTTGAAAGTCCGGAAACCCCTGCGATAAATTGATCGCGCCGGATTGCTCCGCCAGGTGCGACATGACGGTGAAGATCGTCGTGCCGATGCCGGGCAGCTTGCTCGTCAGCGGCTGCATCGGCGCCTCGGAGAACCCGATCTTAATTTCATGCTGCCAAGACTCTTCATCATCGCAGGCGTATCGCTGCTGCTCATAGGGCTCGCGTTGCTGTATGCGCCGGGGCTAATCAATTGGTTCGGCCGGCTACCCGGCGACATCCATATCGAGCGCGGCCAGACGCGAATCTTCATACCGATCACGTCGATGATCATAGTCAGCGTCGTGCTAACGCTGATCGTTAATTTGTTCTTCCGACGCTGAACGGCGCTGCGCCTACGCGCTCCTCGCACCGACCCGATAGAGCCAGGCGGCGAGTCCTGCGATGACGAGAAGGCCGACGAAGCTCGGTACGTTGCCGCCGACGGCGATGACGTCGGGATTGCCCGTGAGCACGATCGGCACGGCCATCGCAATCCCGATCAAGGCTTCTCCTGTAATCAAGCCCGACGCAAACAGCATGCCGTTGCGCTTCGCCAACCCCGAATCGCCGACGCCGGCCTCGGCGCGCCGATTCGCAGCATAGGCGATGAGTCCGCCGAGCAGTATCGCCGTCGACAGCTCTAGCGGCAGGTAGATTCCGACCGCAACGGCAAGCACGGGCGCGCGCCAGGCCGCCCCGCTGGCCTTGAGATATTCGTCCAGCGCGACGATTCCGATACCAATGCCGGCGCCTGCCCCGATCATGCCCCAAGGCAGACCGCCGCCGAAGACGCCCTCGGCCACGGAAGCCATCAGCGTCGCCTGCGGCGCGAGCAGCGCATCGGGCTGCTCGGGCGTCGGCACGCCAATACCGTAGGCCTGCAGCAAGAGGTTGAGAATCGGCGCCATGACGAGCACGGCGCTGACGACGCCGACGCCCTGCATGACTTGCTGCTTCCACGGCGTCGCACCGACGATATAACCGGCCTTGAGGTCCTGAAGATTGTCGCCGGCGATCGCCGCAGCGCAACAGACGACGGCGCCGACCATGATCGCGGCTGCGGGCCCGTTCAGCGCGTCACCGCCCATGAGCCAAAACAACAGCAACGAAGTGAACAGGATCGTCGCAATCGTGATGCCTGATATGGGGTTGTTCGAGGACCCGACGAGCCCGGCCATATAGGCCGCTACCGAGGAGAACAGGAATCCTGCGATCACCATGACGATCGTCATCGCAAGCGCGATGCCAACGTTTGTGACGATGGTCTGATAGACGACGAAGATCGGCACGATGAATACGGCGATGCCGACGAACACGAGCCGCATCGGGGTATCGTGCTGCGTATGGTCGTACGCTGCCGTGGCGCTTCGGGCTTCGGCCTTGAGACCGCTGATCACGCCCGAGACGAGCGAGCCCCGCATCGAGATCAGCGCCCAGACGCCGCCGACGAGCATCGCGCCGACGCCGAGATAGCGGATCTGCGAGGTCCAGATCGCGTACGCGAGATCGGCCGCGGCCATGCCGCCGGCGAACTGCGCGGCGAGCCCCGGGTCGCCGTCGAGCAACCAGGTCGAGTAGATCGGGATGGCCGCATACCACGAGATCGCACCGCCGAGGAAAACCAGCACGGCAATGTTGAGGCCGACGATGTAGCCGACGCTCACGAGCGCCGGCGAGAGGTTCATGCCGACGTAGGCGATCGTGCTCGAGCCGACGTAAGTCGCCACCTGTGCCGTGCCGGCCCAGAGTCGCAAGCCCGTCTCAGCAAGTTTTGTCGCTGCACCGAACGCGCCGGCCAGGGCGAGAAGCTTCGCACCCTGCCCGGGCGCCGCACCGACCTTGAGCACTTCGGCCGTCGCCGTGCCTTCCGGGTATCTGAGTTGCTCCTCGACGATGAGCGAGCGCCGCAGCGGGATCGTGAACAAGACACCGAGCAACCCGCCGAGGCCCGCAATGACCGTGACCCACAGGTAGTCGAAGACATTCCAGTAGCCGAGGATGATCAGCGCAGGGATAGTGAAGATCACACCCGCTGCGATCGATTCTCCGGCTGAGGCAGCCGTCTGCACGATGTTGTTCTCGAGAATGTTCGAGTGCTTGAATAACTTCAGAATGGCCATCGAGATAACGGCCGCGGGAATCGAAGCCGAGACGGTCATGCCTGCAAACAGCCCGAGATAGGCGTTCGCGCCGGCGAGCACCACCGATAAAACGAGACCGAGAACGATTGCCTTGAGCGTCAGTTGCGGTAGCGGTGGAGCAGCGGCCATGTAGGACTCCCGTCTTAGTCGTTCCTTCTTTGTTTTTCTGCCTGCCGGCCATGGCCGTCTCTGCAGCCGCGCTCCATCATACGCTACGGCAAAAACCTTTGGCATCGATCGACGGCTACCGTATCCGGCCGGGACTGCTATCCTTGCCTGCGGCCGGGGCGCTACGACGAACCCGGCGATGCCGAACCGGGCGGGGGAGGATTCGTATGTTAAACGCACTAGAGCGCCTGCACCTGTCGCTCACTATCGCGTTCGCCGCGAGCGTATCGGGCGTAACAGTTGCGCAAGTGCCGATCCAGGATCAGCGGCCGGTCGATGCCGCGCTGCGCCCGGCCGTCATCGGTACCGAGGCCGGCATTTCGACGGGCCACCCGCTGACGACGGCCGCGGCCATGAAGATTCTGCTGCAAGGCGGCAACGCCTTCGATGCCGGCGCGGCCGCACTGCTTACGGGTGGTGTGCTCGAGCAGGACCTCTACAGTCTCGGCGGCGAGGCGCTCGTGCTCGTCTATCCGCGAAGTGAGGGCGAGGTCGTCTCGGTCATCGGGCAGGGTTGGGCGCCGCAGGCCGCCGATATTGAATGGTATCGCTCGCGCGGCAAGACCCTCGAAGGCCACGGTCTCGATCCTGCCGTCGTCCCCGGCGCCGTGCACGCAGCGCTGACCGTGCTCGAGCGCTGGGGCACGATGAGCTTCGAGGCCGTCAGCGCCTCGGCACTCGAGTACGCCGAGAACGGGTTTCCGTTGCGGCCGAGCACGGCAGCGGCGATTCGACGCGAGAGCGAGTTCATCGCGCGTTGGCCCAGCAACCAGCGGTATTGGTTGAAACCCGACGGGTCTTTCTACGACGCGGGCGACACGTTGAAACTGCCAACGCTGGCCGCGACGCTGCGACGCATGGTCGAGGCCGAGCGCGCGGCGGCCGGCCGTGGCCGCCAAGCCGGCATCGTCGCAGCCCGCGAGCGCTTCTATGCCGGGGACATCGCTGGCGAGATGGTCGCGTTCCTCGAGGATCACGGCACGCCGTTTGCGCTCGCCGATTTTGCCGAATTCTTCGCCCGCATCGAGGCCCCCGCGCAGACGACCTATCGAGACTATACGGTCTATAAGCACGGTTTCGTGAGTCAGGGGCCCGCGCTGCTGCAAATGCTCAATATTCTCGAGAACTTTGATTTACGCGCCATGGGCTACGGCAGCGCGGATTACTTTCACACGATCGCCGAGGCGATGAAGCTCGCGTTCGCGGACCGTGACAGCTACTACGCAGACACGGCCTTCGTCGACGTGCCGGGCCGGGGCTTGCTGTCGAAAGCCTACGCCGCCGACCGCGCTGCGCTGATCGACCCGAATCGCGCCTCCACGGCCTACATCGCGGGGAATCCCCTGCCGTTCGATCCCGACGTCCAGCGCTGGGACTTCTGGCGCGTCGATCTCGCTGACGCCACGGCCGCCGCAGGCGCCCCCGAGTCCGACCGGCTCATGGCCTCGCTCGGCCGTGACGCTGCCGGGATCAGCAAGGACACGACCCACATCGCGATCGTCGATCGCGACGGTAACGTCTTCGATGCGACACCGAGCGGCGGCTGGATCGGCGGGTCTGTGATTCTTGGCGATACGGGGATCGGACTGAGCGTGCGCGGCGAGCAGTTCTGGCTCGACGAGACACGCGCCAACCAACTTCGCCCGCGTGCCCGGCCGCGCTACAGCCTCACGCCGAGCATCGTGTTCAAGGACGGCGAGCCTTTCATGGCCATCGGTACACCCGGTGGCGACAATCAGGAGCAAACGATCGTGCAGGCCTTCCTGAGCATCGTCGAATTCTGGGATGACTGGTATCCGAATCTGCACGCAGCCATCGAGCGCCCGCGCGTTCAGACGTCGCATTTCTTCGGCTCGTTCTGGCCGCACAGCGCCGGTTTCAATCGCCTCGGGGTCGAGGCCGCCGTTGCCGACACCGTTTATGACGAGCTCCGGGCACGAGGCCATGCCATGGAGCGCTTGCCGACGTTCGGCATGTCGGGCTGCGCAACCGTCGTGCTCATCGACCCGGCCACGGGCAATCGGATCGCCGGCGCCGATCCGCGGCGGGACTGTTATGCGATCGCTTATTGACTGATCGGTCGGCGCGCACCGCACATCCAATCGCTGCGGCGCGGGAA
Source organism: Gammaproteobacteria bacterium (assembly GCA_041623375.1). Classification (GTDB taxonomy): domain Bacteria; phylum Pseudomonadota; class Gammaproteobacteria; order Steroidobacterales; family Rariloculaceae; genus JAHEEM01. Next base: position 30,723 of record JBFJXA010000004.1, read on the forward strand.
ACGGGTCAGTGCCTGTCGCCCATGAGACGCTTCAACGGTTTGGCACATAGTGCCAGCAACACGCCGGATCCGGCCGTCGTCAGCACGATCTGCAGGTAAAGGCCCGGCATTGCCTCGACCGCGTCGGCGTTGAACTCACCGGCGATCAACCCCGCGATGATGTTGCCCAGCGAGGCCGCGAGAAACCAGACGCCCATCATCTGCCCGACGAAACGCCGCGGGGCGAGCTTGCTGACCGAGCTCAAGCCGACCGGGCTCAGCGCGAGCTCGCCCATCGTATGCAGCAGATACGTGAAGAACAGCCACGTCGGCAGCACCCGGTCACCGGCGGCAACCAGATTCGCGGCGCCGATCATGACGGCGAATCCCGCTCCCAGGATCATCAAGCCTGCAGCAAATTTCAGCGGGGCGGCCGGGTTCAGGTGACGACGTGCCAGCGCGACCCACAGCATCGAGTACAGCGGCGCGAGCACGATGATGAATATCGGGTTCAGTGATTGAAACCAGGCCGCCGGGATCTCGAAGGAGCCGAACTCGCGCACGGTGTAGCGTTCGGCGAACAGGTTCAACGATGAGCCCGCCTGCTCGAAACCCGCCCAGAACATGGCAGCGGCGAGAAACAGCGCGAGAATCACGACGATGCGTCCGCGCTCGTCGCGCGTCAAACCGCCGAGCAGAAAAAGGTAAGCGAAGTAGAGCAGCGCGACGGCGCCGATCACGTAGGTCGTGCCTCGAGCGAGCAGCACGGCGTCGAATCCGATCGCGCCGGTCAGGCCGGCCGCGAGCAACGCGACGAGGGCCAATACGAATGCCGCGATGCCGGTCCATGCCCTGCGCGGCAGGGCGCTCTGCGCGGCAGGGCGATCGGGCTCGAGCCCGGCGGAGCCGAGATATCCGCGAGTCGCGCGAAACTGGATCAGGCCAACGAGCATGCCGACACCCGCGGCCGCAAAACCATAGTGCCAGCTATCGCGCGCGAGCAGGCCGCAGACCAACGGCCCGAGCGCCGCACCGAGGTTGATGCCCATGTAGAAGATCGTAAATCCCGCGTCGCGGCGCTCATCGCTCAAGCCGTAGAGCTCGCCGACGATCGCGCTGATATTCGGCTTCAGGAGTCCGGTGCCGAGCACGACGAGAATCAGACCGAGGAAAAAAGTGCCTAAGCCCGGGATTGCGAGGACGAAATGGCCCGACATGATGACGATGCCGCCGAACCAGACGGCACGCTGCGCACCCATGAGCCGATCGGCGATCCAGCCACCCGGTAGCGACATCAGATAGACCGCTGCCGTATACAGGCCGTAGATCGCAGTCGCCGTCTGATCGGTGAATCCGAGCCCGCCATTCTCGATCTGATCGACCATGAACAGCACGAGCAGCGCGCGCATGCCGTAGTAGCTGAAGCGCTCCCACATTTCAGTGAAAAACAACGTGCTCAAGCCGCGTGGGTGACCGAGAAACTCGGCCCGAGCTTTCGATTCAACGCTGCCCGCGATGCTGCTCATCGATTGAGGGTCCTAAGAGTCGTTCGACAAAACGCAGTGCGCGCTAGCTCGCGCTGCTTTCTTCCTGTGGCTCGGCGCGCTCGGTGCCGAGAATACGGCACAGCACGAGGCCGCTCTCGTAGAGCAGGTAGACAGGCACTGCGAGCAACGTCTGGGAAATGGCATCCGGCGGTGTCAGAAACATGCCGGCCACGAATGCGCCGAGGAATACGTAGGCGCGCGCCTTGCGCAATGTTTTGAGCGAGACGAGACCGCTCGAGACGAGCATGACCGTCGCGATCGGCACTTCGAATGCGATGCCGAAAGCGAAAAACAACGTCAGTATGAAATCGAGGTATGCGCTGATGTCGGTCATCATCGTTACGCCCTCGGGGGCAACGGCTGCGAAAAAGCCGAACATCAACGGAAACACGACGTAGTAGGCAAACGAAACGCCGGCGTAGAACAGCACGATGCTCGACACGAGCAGCGGGAACGCAAAACGCTTCTCGTTCCGGTAGAGGCCCGGCGCGATGAATTGCCAGAGTTGATAGAGAATGACGGGCATTGCGAGGAACAGCGCAACGAACAGCGTCATCTTGAACGGTGTCAGAAACGGCGATGCGACCTGCGTTGCGATCATCGTCGCGCCTTCGGGAAGCTGCTCCATGAGCGGCGTCGCAACGGCTGTGAATATGATCTCGGCGAACGGCACGAGGGCGACGAAGAGCACGAGTATCGCAGCAGCCGACTTCAGCAACCGCGAGCGCAGCTCGATGAGGTGCGAGATCAGTGTGCCCTCGGCGAGCTTCTCCTCCTCGGGCTCCGGCGGCATTGCGCCGACCTCAGGCTCGGGGGTCTCGGCGCTCATGTGCCCGAATCAGATTTTTGTGTCGTCTCGGTCGGGGCGGCATCGTCCGCAGCGTCCTCGGTCGACGAGGTGCCCGTCGGCGAGCTCGCGCCCGCCGGCTCGTCGCCGTCGCCACGTTCGCGTTGCTTACCGGGCGGGGGCATGATGTGCGACGCTTTCGGTGGCGGCGTATAACGTGACTGAGGCTTATCGCCGAGATCGATCTCGCGCTCGAGCTGGTAGCGAAGCTGGCTTGCCGTTCGCCGCGCACGGCCGACCCATCGACCGAGCTGGGCCGCGACACGCGGAAGCTTCTCCGGGCCCAGGATCATGAGACCCAGCCCGAAGATTAAGACGATCTCCCAGAAACCGACGTCGAACATCGATTAGCTGCTCTGGCTCGTGTCCTTCTGCTCGGCGAACTCGGCGTCCGGTTGACTGTCCTCGATTCGCTTCGGGTCGGCTTCCTCGGCATCGTCCTGGTCGTCGCTGTCCATGGCTTTGCGGAAGCTCTTGAGCGCTCCGCCCAGGTCCCCTCCGATGGTCCTGATTCGCTTCGTGCCAAAGATCAATACGACGATCAGCAAGATGATGAGCAGCTGCCACATGCTGATCCCTCCTAAACCCATTGCAGTTCTCCGTTGCGGGTACGAACCGTCAATGATACGCCAAACCCAGGTCCGCGCACCGGGCACCGGCACCCATTTTCGAGCTGTCGCAACGTGGCTTGAAGCGGGGCTAAGGCTTCGGCACGGCCTGCAGCCAGAACGTCGCCGGCCCTTCGTTACAAAGCCCAACGCGCATCGTGGCGCCAAACACGCCCGCGGCCACGGGCACGCCCGCTGCGCGCACGGCCTCCACGAGCTCGCCGAACAGGGCCTCGCCCCGAGCGGGCTCGGCGGCACGCGAGAAGCCCGGCCGATTACCCTTCGCCGTATCGGCCGCGAGCGTAAATTGCGGCACGAGCAGCAATGCGCCGCCTGCCTCGCGCACGTCCAGATTCATGCGCCCGGCTTCGTCGTCGAAGATCCTGAACGCGACGAGCCGCTCAGCGAGCCGCTTCACCTGCCCCGGGCCGTCGCCGCGCTCGACACCGACGAGCACGAGCAGGCCGGGGCCGATGGCGGCGACGCATTTGCCGTCGACCTCGACGCTCGCTTCGCTGACGCGTTGCAGCAGCCCGATCATCGGCTAACTGTGACGGACCGGGGCGCCGGCCGGCAAGCGCAAAATCGGCTCGCCCCAGGGCCGCTAGGAGACTGTGCTCGTTCAGTCTTTTTCCACTATTGTCGGTAAATTGTCTAATTCAACGCATCGATTTCCCACTTTTCTGGTTCAAGTGAAGGATCCTTTGCAAATTCAGCTATTTCAAAGCATTCTCGCCTGATCTAGATGCTCGAGCGGCTACTTCACTCTGAATTAAGGAATAGTGGCACTTAGCTATCAAAAATGACGGTTTTTTTACTCAGAAGTGGGTTTTACTCGCCCATCTGGCGTTGGCGCCACGTCGGTGAGCGGCCAGCGGGCGGCGCTCGGCTGCGCCGGCCCCGACGGTGCCGCCAATGGCGGTTCGACAGGTACACTGTCGCCGATATGGTCAGGAGACGCGAGCTAGTGACAGCCCTGGGCGCCGGTGCGGCGCTGGCGGCGTGCGCGCCCCGTGAATCCGGGACGCCGAACGCCGGCAGCGACACGCAGCGCTTCGAGTGGAAGATGGTGACCACGTGGCCCCCGAACTTTCCGGGTCTCGGCACAGGCGCCAATACGCTGGCCCGCTATCTCACCGAAGCGAGCGGTGGGCGTTTGCAGGTCGAGATCTACGCCGCGGGCGAGCTGATTCCGGCCTTTGAGGTATTCGACGCCGTGTCGAGCGGCACGGCCGAGCTCGGTCACGCCGGCGCCTATTACTGGCGTGGCAAGTCCGAGGCCGCGCAGTTCTTCTCCACCGTACCGTTCGGACTCAACACGCACGAAATGAACGCCTGGCTGTATTACGGCGGCGGCCTGGCGCTATGGCAGGAAGTCTACGCGCCATTCAATCTCGTGCCGTTCGCGGCCGGCAACTCGGGCGTGCAGATGGGCGGCTGGTTCAATCGCCCGATCGACAGTCTCGCAGATCTGCAAGGCCTCAAGATGCGGCTGCAGGGCATCGGCGGCGAGGTGCTGCGGCGCGCCGGCGGTACGCCGGTCTCCCTGCCGGGCGCTGAGCTCTTTACGGCCCTGCAGACCGGCAGCATCGATGCCACGGAATGGGTGGGTCCGTACAACGATCTCGCGTTCGGCCTTCACCAGGTCGCGCGTTACTACTACTACCCCGGGTGGCAGGAGCCGGGTCCGGCGATGGAATGCATCGTCAACAAAGAAGCCTACGAGGCCTTGCCGGGGGACCTCAGAGCCGCCGTGCGCGTTGCCTGTCAGGCCGCTAACCTCGACATGACGGCGGAGTACAACGCCCGAAACGCCAGTGCGCTGCGGCAGATCCGTGCGGACGGAGCCGTCGAGATCCGCGCGTTTCCCGAGGACGTGCTCGAGGGCTTGAGGACCCTGACGCGCGCGGTCGTCGCCGACCTCGTGGCGCGCGATACCTTGGCACGCCGAGTATGGGACTCCTATCGTCAGTTTCTCGGCCAGTCCAGGGCCTGGCAGCTGGTCTCGGAACGGGCCTATATGGACACCTCGGCACTCTGATCGAGACGCCTTAAACCGCCGGCGCGTAGGGGTATTTCGCTATGCGCGGACCATGACTTGCCGGCCCCGATTCTGCTAACATTTAGGCCGAACGCCCTGGGTCTCCGGGGTAGGAGACAATATTAAATGAAAACAAACTTTGCCATCGTTGCGTTGGCAGGTTGGTTCCTGTCCGGCAACGCCTATGGCCAGGACTGCAACCAGACCATCGAAGGCAACGATCTTCTCCAATACAGTCTTTCGGAGATCCGCGTCAGCGCGAGCTGCGGCGAGGTCACGATCACGTTGCGTCACACCGGACAGTTACCCGTGAACGCCATGGGGCATAATTGGGTGCTCACAGCGACGGCAGATGCCGAAGGCGTCGTCGAGGCCGGCCGCAACGCAGGCGCACCCGGCTATCTCCCCGAGGGCGATCCGCGTGTAATCGCCGCCACCGAGATGATCGGCGGCGGTCAGGCGTCGTCCGTCACGTTCGACGTCTCGGCATTGACCGCTGGCGGCGACTATATGTTTTTCTGCTCCTTCCCCGGGCATTACGCGCTCATGAAGGGCCAGTTCATCGTCGAGTAACGTAAAGGGCGAGTGACACATACTCTGGTGTGGTACGACCGTACAGAAATTAAGGACCTATAAGCTATGGCCATAGCCGTATTGATTCTCTTCCTGGTGATCGCAACGCTGATCTTCCATTTCATCAGCCCCCTTTACGGTTGGTACTTCACCGACATCGCTTCGAATTGGACCATGATCGATACGACGGTCGATATCACGTTCGTCGTAACGGGCGTCGTCTTCCTCGCGGTCAATCTTTTTCTCGTTTATTGCATCGTCAAATTCCGCCACCGCGAGGGTCACAAAGCTCAGTACGATCCGGAAAACAAGAAACTCGAAACGTGGCTCACGGTCGTCACGACGATCGGCGTCGCAGCCATGCTCGCACCCGGGTTGGTCGTCTGGGGCCAGTTCGTAACGGTGCCCGACGACGCCGCTCAGTTCGAGGCCATCGGCCAGCAGTGGAATTGGAGCTTCCGCTTCCCGGGCGAGGACGGTGAGTTCGGCAACGTCGATGTCCGGCACACGAGCGTCGACAACCCCATGGGCATGGATCCCGAGGATCCGGCCGGCCGCGACGACGTCCTCGTCTTCGACCAGACGGTGCATCTGCCCGTCGATCAGCCCATGCATGC
>JBFJXA010000005.1:0-33859 GCA_041623375.1 Gammaproteobacteria bacterium
CAGACCGTGCCGCCATGGCTTGCGGCTGCCTCGGCCACGGCCAGGCTCCTGGCTGCGCCGTAGAGTTGCCCGCAGCGTATCGGACGGCCGGCTTCGTCAGGCAGTCGCAGGTTCAGAAGGCGTTGGGATCTGTCCATGGGTAAGCGGGGCTGCGAGGAGCCGGCGCATTATCCCATAGCGGTATACGGACAGCGTATGCCGCAGCCCGGGCGGGCTGTGCACGAGGTCGCCAGTGAAAGAACCGTCGAAAGCTACGGTGTCACGACAGAATGAATGACGTACTGATGCTCGAAATAGACGACGAAACCCGGGTATTCCCAGCGCTCGATCGGGGGATCGCCAACGGCGGACTGGCGCATTGCAGGTGGCCCGAACTGAGCCTCGACGCGGTCCATGCTGATACCGCGGGCCGGCCGCAGATCGGCTGACGAGCGAGCGGCGTCTATACCGTCGAGCAACAACGTATCGGCTAGGGCCGCAGGGGCGCCGATCATGACGGCGCAGGCGATGACTGTCCTAAGCATGGGATCCCTTCCTTGCAGACATTGCCGAAATATAGCACCGCGCTTGCGGCCTAGGAACGCCAGAGCCTCGACTTTGGGCGCTGCGTCACAGTTCCGTTTGTCCCGTGGCGGACCTGGGCTAATCTATCTAACAGTTTGTTTTCGATATCGTTTTCTTCCACTCACGACGCCCGCAGGACGCTGTGCTTTAATGCGAATCCATGTTCAAGCCGCTCGAGTGCTTCATCGCCGCCCGTTACGTGATTTCTCGTCGGCGCCGCGGCTTCATCTCCTTCATCAGCCTTGCCTCGATGCTCGGGATCGCGATCGGCGTTGCCGCGTTGATCGTGATCCTGTCGGTCATGAACGGCTTCGAGGGAGAGTTACGCGCGCGGCTGCTGAGCATGACGGCACATGCGAGCGTCGCCGATTCCCGTGAAGGCGTCGAGGATTGGGAGGCGCTCGCGGATCGATTTCGCGCCGAGCCCAACGTTGCCGGCGTCTCACCGTTCGTCAACGTCGAGGTCATGCTCGGCTCGGGCGCCGCGTTGCGTCCGGCGCTGATTCGCGGAATCCTGCCGGCCGAGGAGGCCACGGTCTCGGGCATCGACGCCTTCGTTCAGACCGGTGAGCTGGGCGATCTGCAGGCAGGTAGCCAGCGGCTGATCCTCGGTCGCGTGCTCGCTGTGAGCCTGGGTCTGAACGTCGGCTCGCGCGTGAACGTGCTCGTGCCCGAGGTGGGTGAGCGCGGTGTGACACCGCGGCTGCGCAGCTTTGTCGTGAGCGGTATTTTCGAAGCCGGCATTGCCGATCACGATGCAAGCCTCGCGCTTGCCCATATGGCCGATGCGAGCCTGCTCGGCGGTCTGAACGGGCGCGCCGAAGGCATCGGCATCCGGCTCGACGATCCGCTCGCCGTCGGCGCGCTCGCGCGCGCCGCCGAAGCGCTCGCCGATCCGGCGATGACGTATTCCGACTGGACGATCGAGAATGCGAATTTCTTCCGTGCGATTCGAATCGAAAAGACGATGATGACGCTGATTTTGCTGCTGATCGTCGCAGTCGCCGCCTTCAATATCGTGGCCTCGCTCGTCATGCTCGTCACAGACAAAGAGAAGGACATCGCGATCCTGCGAACGTACGGGCTCGAGCCCCGCCGCGTTGCAAGAATTTTCATCGTTCAGGGTACGTCGATCGGTGCGATCGGAACGTTGGGCGGTCTCGCGCTCGGCCTCGTGCTCGCGTTCAATGTCGAGACGATCGTGCCGTGGCTCGAAACGACGTTCGATTTTCAGATCATGCCCGGTGACGTCTATTACGTCACCGAGATTCCTTCGCAAGTCCAGTGGCTCGATGTCACGGTCATCCCGGTGCTCGCCCTCATCGTGTCGGCGCTCGCGACGATTTACCCCGCACGTCGAGCGGCCGCTGTGGCGCCGGCCGAGGCATTGAGGTACGAGTGATGTTGCGTCAGCCGTACGAGTTATCCACGGCCTTACGGTATCTGCGTGCACGCAGCAAGAACGGATTTATCTCGTTCATCTCGCTGGTTTCTATGGTCGGTATCGGCTTGGCCGTTGCGGTATTAATCATCGTACTGTCGGTCATGAACGGATTCGAGCGTGAGCTCCAGCAGAGGATTCTCGGTATCGTCTCGCACGCGACGCTCATGGGTTACGATGCGCCGCTCGAGGACTGGCAATCCACGCGCGAGCGCATTCTCGCGTATCCGCAAGTCACCGGTGCCGCACCCTATGTCGAGGGGCAGGGCATGGTCGTCTTCGAAGATCGCGTGGCCGGCGTGACCGTGCGGGGAATCGAGCCCGAGCTCGAGCAGGAAGTGTCGACCATCGGTGAATTGCTGCGAGACGGCACTATCGATACGTTGAGCGCCGGGGACTATCGCATGGCCATCGGAGCGAGCCTCGCCGAGGTGCTCGGCGTCGACGTCGGTGATGCCGTCGTGCTGATCATTGCGCAAGGCCGCGTAACACCGGCCGGCCTCGTCCCGCGCATGCGCCGGTTCGAGATCGCGGCAATATTCGAGGCGGGTATGTACGAATACGATCGCGGGCTTGCGTACGTGAACATGCAGGATGCGGCGCGTCTGTTTCGAACCGATGGTAAAGCGACAGGGCTCAGAATGACGGTCGAAGACATCGTTCTGGCCGGTACCGTTGCACGAATGCTCGCGATCGATCTCGGCGGAGGTTTCTACATCGACGACTGGACCAGGCAGCAGAGCAATTTCTTTCGCTCGATTCAGCTCACGAAATCGATCATGTTCGTAATCTTGTCGATGGTCATCGCCGTTGCCGTTTTCAACATCGTCTCGACGCTCGTCATGGTGGTGCGGGACAAGCGCGGCGATATCGCAATCCTGCGTACGTTCGGCTCTACGAGCCGCAGCCTCGTGACGCTATTTGCGACCCAGGGCACCATCATCGGGGTGCTCGGCACGGCTTTCGGTTTGCTGCTCGGGCTTTTTATTGCCGCGGAGCTCGGGACTATCGTGAGTTATCTGGAGTCCGTGCTCGATATCGATTTGCTGTCTGCCGAGGTCTATTTCATCAGTGACTTGCCGACGGAGATTCGTGCGGGCGAGGTAATCAGGATTTGTGTGATCGCGCTCGCGTTGGCCGTGGCCGCGACGCTCTATCCCGCCATCAGCGCTTCACGTCAGCTTCCTGCCGAGGCCTTGCGTCATGAGTGAGCGCGTGAACGGGGCGACTCCTGCGCTCGTTGTCCGAGGCTTGAAAAAAACCTTCGTCGAAGCCGGGCGAGCGCTGACGATACTCGACGGTGTCGAGCTCACAGTCGAGCAGGGTGAGCGGCTTGCGATCGTCGGGGCGTCCGGTTCCGGCAAGACGACGCTGCTGCAGCTACTGGGCGGGCTCGACGAGCCGACGGCGGGAGAGGTCTGGGTCGCAGGTGAGTGCATGACGGCGCTCGGCAGCACGCAGCGCGGCCTGTTGCGCAATCGCGCGCTCGGATTCGTCTACCAGTTTCACCACCTGCTGCCGGAGTTCACGGCGCTCGAGAACGTTGCGATGCCGTTGCTCGTGCGCGGCGTTGCGAGTGCGCAGGCCGCCGAGGCGGCCAAAGCCCTGCTCGAGCGCGTGGGTCTCGGCGAGCGGCTCACACACCGTCCAGCGCAGCTTTCCGGCGGCGAACGCCAACGCACAGCCGTCGCACGTGCCCTCGTGACCAATCCGCGTGTCGTGCTCGCGGACGAGCCGACGGGCAATCTCGATCGACCGACGGGCGCGCGTGTGTTCGAGCTCATGCTCGAGCTCAACACGATGCTCGGCACGAGCCTCGTTGTCGTAACGCACGATCCCGAGTTGGCAGCGCGCATGGATAGCATTCAAGAGCTCGAGGATGGGCGATTGACGCGACACGCCTGAAAAGATGCCGGTGGCCGGGCGGCCCTGTCGGTCTCGGCGGCATCGCCTTACCGTGGCTCGCCGGCGCGCTCATATCGCTCTGGCTGCTGCCACCGCGCGCGACGTCGATCACGATCGCTGCGCTCGCGGCGTTCGCGCTGGTCGGTGCGCGGCTTGCTCGGCAGAGATGGCCGCTATGGCTCATGGCCGGCATGGCATGGACGTGGCTCGATATTCAAGCGCGCCTCGATGACCGGCTTGCTGCAGACCGCCTGGGCGAGGATCTGCGTGTCAGCGGATGGGTCGACGGCTTCGCCCGCGAATCGCCGGGTCAGGTCGCGTTTTCCTTTCGGGTTACGGCAGCGCAATCTGACTCAGCGGTACCTTCACGGCTGCGCCTGACGTGGTACGACCCGCCGATCGAGGTAAGCGCAGGGCAAACTTACGATCTGGCGGTCCGGCTCAAGCCGCCGCGTGGGCTCGTAAACCCGGGCGGCTTCGACTTCGAGCGCTGGCTGTTTCTCGAAGGGTACGGTGCGACGGGCTATGTGCGCGACGGTAGCGCGGCATCGGTGCAACGGGCTTCGGTTGCGCGCTCGTGGCTCGAGCGCCGCGCTGCAATCGCAGCCCGCATCGGTGAGACGATCGCCGCACCCGATGCGCGCGCCTTGCTGACGGCCCTGGCGCTCGGGGAGCGCTTCGAGTTCACGGATGATCATTGGATGACGTTGCGGCGGACCGGGACGAGCCACCTCGTAGCGATCTCGGGGTTGCACGTCGGCATCGTCAGCGCGCTATTGCTTCTGCTCGCCCGTCAACTATGGTTGCGTGGCCCGATGATGTTGGCGATCTACGATCTCGAGGCCGCAGCGCTCGTGAGTTTCTCGGGCGCTGTCGTCTATGCGGCGCTTGCCGGGTTCTCTATTCCGACCCAGCGTGCGTTGATCATGCTCGCCGTAGCGCTGGCTGCAGTCACGTCGCGGCATGCGACGACGATGTCCGGGGGGCTCAGCGCGGCCGTGCTCTTCGTTCTGCTGTGGGAGCCGCTGGCGCCGCTGAGCACTTCTTTCTGGCTGTCGTTTGCAGCCGTGGCCTTGCTCTGGCAGCTCGGTAGCTTGCGCACGCTCGCAGATCGCGGGACTTCGCGAATCTGGCAGTCCGTGCGCAATGCCGGGCGCGTGCAGTGGGGCGTTGCGGTCGGGCTCGTACCAATTCTCGTCATGGCCTTCGGAGAATTATCCGTCGTATCGCCGCTCGTGAATTTTTTCGCAATACCGCTGTTCAGCGTCGTGGTCGTGCCGCTGACGTTGCTCGCGACGGCGACGCTGGCTGTAGATCCAGTCGGCACGTTTCTTCTCCGTATCGCTGCGACGCTCTGCGAGTGGTGTTATGCGGTGCTCGCAATTCTTGCCGAATACGCCTGGACAGCGCTGCCGGTGCCCGCACTGGGCATCGGTGCCACGCTCGTGCTCGGTGCGAGCGCCGCATTCGCATTACCGTCGCACCCGCTGCCGGGTCGTTACCTGGCCTGGCTCGCGATCCTCGGACCGCTGACGTCGCAACCCGTGCGACCGGCGGCACGCACGTTCGAGGCGACGGTGCTCGATGTCGGGCACGGACTGGCCGTGCTCGTTCGCACGCGTTCCCATAGTCTGCTGTTCGACACCGGCGCTCGCTATCGGTCCGGATTCGACTCGGGACAGGAGATCGTACTGCCGGCACTAAACGCTCTGGGTATCAGCGTGCTCGATGTCGTTGTCGTGAGTCACGCGGACAACGATCACGCCGGTGGGCTCGGTGCAATTGTCGAGGCGTATCCGGACGCCGCAGTGATCGCCGGACCCGATCTCGTTTGGGACGGGGCCGTCTCCTGTCGGCGAGGCCAGCGTTGGGAATGGGACGGCGTCTCGTTCGAGCTCCTTCACCCGCCCGAAGCCTTCCCACGGCTCGGCAACGATAGCTCCTGCGTGCTCAGGATCGACACTGCGGCTCACGCGCTGCTGTTGACGGGTGACGTCGAGCGTACGGCCGAGCGCTCGCTGATAGCAGCCGATCTCGATCTGCAGGCCGATGTCGTCGTCGTGCCGCATCATGGCAGCGCGACGTCTTCGACCGCGGAATTGACCACGGCAATCCGGCCGGCGTTGGCGATCGTCTCGGCCGGGCATGCGAATCAGTGGGGATTTCCCAAGGCAGACGTCGTTGCGCGCTGGGCACGCGTCGGTGCCGCGATGATCGTTACGGGCGAGTCCGGTGCCGTGAGCCTGCGATTCACCTCTGCCGACGGTTTCGAGCTGCATACGCAACGCACGCAACGGCTGCGCGCGTGGCGCATGGGGCCTGACTGAACGTGCCGCAGTTTCCTGGTGAATCCCCTACGGGCGCGCTATAGTTCGGCGCAGCTTTCGTGGGAGTGGCGAATCCTCAATGTGGGAGATAGTGCAAGCCGGCGGATGGCTGATGCTGCCGATTATTGCGTGTTCCGTCGTGGCCGCCGCAATTATTCTCGAAAGGCTGTGGACACTGCAGCCTGAGCGAGTAATACCGAAAGATCTCACTATGGAGGTCTGGAAGTGGGTCAAGAATGCGCAGCTCGATCCGCAGCACATTCAGGCCCTGCACCAGGGCTCGCCGCTGGGACAGATCCTCGCCGCCGGCTTGATGAACAGGCAGGAGAGCCGCGAGATCGTCAAGGAAAGCATCGAGGATACGGGCCGACACGTCGTTCACGAGCTCGAGCGATATCTGAATTCGCTCGGCACCATTGCGGCAATCTCGCCTTTGCTCGGCTTACTCGGCACAGTCATCGGCATGGTTAAGGTGTTCGCCGCGATCACCGCCAGCGGCGTCGGTAATCCGAGCATCCTCGCCGGAGGAATTTCCGAGGCGCTGATCACGACTGCAGCGGGCTTGACCGTCGCGATTCCATCCTTGATGGGATATCGATACCTGCGTGGCCGTATCGACGGCCTCGTCGTGCGCATGGAGAAGGAGGCGATGAAGTTCCTGGAAGCACTGTCACAGCAAAAGGGCGCAGAAATCGTCGAGCATGAACCTCCAGAGCCGATCAAAAGAAGAGCCTGAGGTCAATCTGACGTCGCTCATCGACGTCGTCTTGCTGTTGCTCGTTTTCTTCATGGTTTCCACGAGCTTCGTCCGCGAGACCGAGATCAGCTTGCGTTTGCCGCAGGCCGAGACCCAGACCGAGCCCGTCGTCCATGCCGACAGCCTGGAGATCATCGTCACGGAGACGGGTGGTTATCTCGTCAACGGCCGCGCTCTCGTCAACAGCGAGCGCCGCACACTGCGCACGGCGATCGAGCGAACGATCGGCGACTCGCGCGACATCCCGGTCTTCGTTCGCGCCGACGCGTTGGCGACGCACCAGGCCGTTGTGACGGCCATGGACGTCGCAGGGCAGCTCGGCTTCGTGCAAATCAGCATCGCCACGGTGACGCCGCCCGAGGGCTGAGGCCGATGGCCAGCGTTTTAACTTCCCAAGTCGTGACGGTGTACGGCCGGCTGATCGGCTACGTCGTTCCACACTGGCGTGTCGTTCTAATTGCGCTCGTTGCGATGTTGTTCTACTCGGGCGCGAATTTTTTCGTGCCGTTCATCATGCGTGACGTCATGGCGACGCTCGACGATCTCGGCCGCGGCGGCAGTACGCTCGTTCCGTTGTGGCTGTTGTTGACCTTCGCAGTTCGCGGCAGCACAGATTTCGTTGCCGTCTATGGGCTCGGTTGGCTCGGCCGACGAGTCATCCGCGATATGCGCAACGAGCTCTTCCGAAAATATACGATGCTACCTTCCCGGTTCCTCGACCGATCGTCGAGCGGGACGCTGATCTCCAAGCTGACCTACAATACCGAGCAGGTTGCCGAGGCGATCTCCAACGTGGTCGTCGTGCTCGTCCGAGATACGTTGACAATGCTTGCCCTCGTCGGTGCCATGATCTATTTCAGTGCGACGTTGACCCTGCTCGTCGCTGTGATTGCACCCGTCGTAGCGATTCTCGTTGCAATCATGAGTAAAGCCTTTCGACGTTACTCGACACGAATCCAGGCCTCGATGGGTGATGCGACTCGCGTGACCGAGCAGGCACTCTCTGGTCATCGAATCGTAAAGATATTCGGTGGGCAGGAGTACGAGCAACGACAGTTCGACGAAATCAACCGGCAGAATTACAAAGTCAATCTCCGGATCGTTGCTACACGCGCGGCGGGCGATGCTCTCACACAATATTCGCTCGCAATCGGCGTCGCCGCGATCATTTGGGTCGCGTTCTCCGATCGTCTCGCGGCGCAACTCGATGCAGCAATCTTCATGGGATTCCTGACCGCGATGGGCATGCTCATGGCGCCGCTAAAGCGCATCATCAACATCAACGTGGCGTTGCAGAAGGGCATCGCGGCGGGCGATAGCCTCTTCGAGCTGCTCGATGAGCCCGCCGAGATCGATACGGGTTCGGTGCCGCTCTCACGTGCGCGCGGCGACATCGAGTTTCGTCGGGTCTCGTTTGGTTACGATGAGGAGAACGGGGCAGTTCTCAAGGAAATCTCTCTCGAGGTGCCGGCCGGAAGCACGACCGCAATTGTCGGGCGCTCCGGCAGCGGCAAGACGACGCTCGTCAATTTGCTGCCGCGTTTTTATCCGATCGAGTCGGGTGTGTTGCTCCTCGACGGACGGGACGTGCGCGAGTACCGGCTCGAGGACCTCCGACGCCAGATCGCGCTCGTTAGCCAAGACGTCGTGCTGTTCGACGATACGATCGCGAATAACATTGCCTACGGAGTTCTGGCCGGCACCGAGCGTGCCGAAGTCGAACGTGCCGCTGAAGCAGCTTACGTCACCGAGTTCGCCAACGAACTGCCCGATAAGCTCGATTCGCAGGTCGGGGAGCGCGGCGTGCTGTTGTCGGGCGGTCAGCGCCAGCGAATAGCGATTGCGCGCGCGTTGCTCAAGGATGCGCCGGTGCTGATTCTCGATGAGGCAACCTCTGCGCTCGACTCGGAATCGGAGAGGCGGATCCAGGCAGCGCTCGACAACCTCATGAAGGGTCGCACGACGCTCGTGATCGCGCATCGGCTCTCCACAGTCGAGAATGCGGATTGCATCGTCGTCCTCGAGAACGGATCGATCGTCGAGCGTGGCCGACATGACGAGTTGCTGTCTCAGGGCGGTTACTACAGCGGCTTGTACCACATGCAGTTCGCTGTCTAGGGTTTGTCGCCGATGCGAGAGTCAATCGAACGTCGCCTCGAAACGATCTGGTACTCGCCGCAGCACCCGATGCGGTGGCTGCTCTGGCCGTTCGAGATGCTGTATCGGCTCGCCTCGATCCTACGCCGCGACTGTTACACGCTCGGCATCAAGAAGTCCGTGCAGCTGCCAGTTCCCGTCATCGTCGTCGGCAATCTCACTGTCGGCGGCACCGGCAAGACACCATGCGTGATCTGGCTGGCCAATCAGCTCAAGGATCGTGGCTTGCGCGTCGGTTGCGTGAGCCGCGGATACGGCGGCAGCGTGTCGCGCGATCCACAGCGGGCCAGAGGTGACAGCGACCCCCTCGAGGTCGGCGATGAGCCCGTCCTGATCGCGGCGGCTACGAGCTGTCCCGTCATGACCGGCTCGGATCGGGTCGCCGCGGCAAGCGCATTGCTGGCCGAGGAACGCCTCGACGCGTTGATCTCGGACGACGGCCTGCAGCACCTCGCGTTGGAACGGACGTTCGAGATCGCCGTCGTCGACGGCGAGCGTGGCCTCGGCAACGGGGCATGTCTTCCGGCGGGTCCGTTGCGTGAGCCGGCAGCGCGGCTCAAGCACGTCGATGCGGTCGTCGTCAACGGCGGCGATTGGGGGGACGGCGCGGTTTTTCGCATGGTGCTCGTGCCCGTGCACGTCGATCAGCTTGCGGGCCCGGGTAGACGAAGCTTGCACGAGTTTCGCGACACGATCGTGCATGCTGTCGCCGGAATCGGCCACCCGGACCGGTTTTTCGCAATGCTCGAATCGCAAAAGATTCGAGTTATACGCCATGCTTTCGAAGATCATGCTCGATTCACGCCGGACGATTTCGACTTCGGCGACGGGCACCCCATCCTCATGACGGACAAGGATGCAGTAAAATGCCGGGCATTTGCGGACCCTCGGTTCTGGAGCGTGGCCGTGAATGCCGAATTTCAGGACGGTGATGGAGATCGGCTCCTGCGCCGGGTGCTCCGGGAGCTATGAGCGCGAAACGCGATTTCTTCGCCGTCATTCCAGCACGATACGATTCGGTGCGATTGCCGGGCAAACCGCTCGCCGATATCGGCGGGCGGCCCATGATCGCCTGGGTCTACGAGCGCGCCTGCCAGAGTGGGGCGACGGAAGCGCTCGTTGCAACAGACGATGAGCGAATTGCGCAGGCATGCGCACAAATCGGCGCGCCCGTCGAAATGACGGATACCAGGCACAGCACGGGGACGGATCGAATCGCCGAGGTAGCCGAGCGCCGCGGATGGGATGACGAGCAGATCGTGGTCAACGTTCAAGGTGACGAGCCGCTGATCCCGCCGGCGCTGATCACGCAGGTAGCGAGTCTGGCCGCACGCGATGCCGGTGCCGCCGTTGCGACGCTCATGGTGCCAATCGACTCCGCGCGAGAGCGCGAGAATCCGAATTTCGCCAAAGTCGTTGTCGACAGGGCGGGTCGAGCCCTGTATTTCAGCCGGGCCCCGATTCCCTGGCCGCGTGACGGGGGATCGCCGGTCTCTTACCGGCACGTTGGGTTGTATGCTTACCGCGTTCGCGCGCTGCGTGAAATTGCTGCAGCTGAGCCTTGCGAGCTCGAGCAGATCGAGCGACTGGAACAGCTCAGAGCGCTGTGGCTCGGGCTCGGAATCGCAGTCGAGCAGGCCGTCGAGCTACCGCCGGCAGGTGTGGATACCGAGGCCGATCTCGTTTCGGTTCGTGAGCATGCCGCGCGCCTGCGGTAATCGCCAGATATGAGCGTGAAAGATTTGATGGATAAGTTTCGCGGCAAACGCGCGGACGAGGCCGACCAGCCCGAGACAGACGCGCGCGTTCTGTTCGTCTGCATGGGCAACATCTGTCGTTCGCCGACGGCCGAGGGTGTGTTCCGGCACCTGGCAACGATGGAGGCGCCCGATCTGACGCTCCACGTCGATTCGGCCGGCACTCATGCGTATCACATCGGTGAG
The DNA here is from genome assembly GCA_041623375.1 of Gammaproteobacteria bacterium. GTDB lineage: Bacteria > Pseudomonadota > Gammaproteobacteria > Steroidobacterales > Rariloculaceae > JAHEEM01. The sequence goes on from JBFJXA010000005.1 coordinate 11,095, forward strand.
CCGCCCGATCCACGCGCCCAGCGCGCAGCCGGGCGCCGCGGCATCAGCCTGGCTACACTGCGCGCCCGCAAAGTCAGCGCCGAGGATTTCGTGCGCTTCGACCTCATTCTTGCGATGGATGAGCTCAACGTTGCCGTGCTTCGAGAGCTGTGTCCCGAGGAACATGCGGCTCGAATCGAGCTGTTCCTCGATTATGCGCCGCAGCTCGGGCGTGTCGAGGTACCCGACCCGTACTACGGCGGCAGTAACGGCTTCGAGCTCGTGCTCGATCTCGTCGAGGAGGCGTCTCGCGGATTGCTAACGCAGCTGCAAACCCGTCGCACCGGCTAGCTCACGACCGACAGCTCAGGCCCGCTGGCTCACGGCGTCGTCGTATCCGAAGGACGCGTCGGCTCGGCGGATGGCGCGCCTCGCTCGCGTGACTCCTGGGCATCGACCGTGCTGGCCGTCTTCGCCGCCTCTGCATCGTTGTGCCTGCGCGTATCCTCGGCGCTCGCAGCCGTCTGCGGCGCCGGTGAAGCAGCGGGTGTGGAGGTTTCCACAGCCGCTGGCGTATCGCGCGGCGCAGGCTCATGGGCAGTCTCACGTTGCGGTGGGCGCTGTGCAGGCGTCGCCTCGGCGGGTGGCGACTCGGGCGCAGAAGTCTCGCGCGTAGCCGCGGTCGGCTGCTCGCGCGATTCGGCCGCGCGGGGCTCGCTGTGCGCGGGCGCGCTTTGTGGCGGCGTGTCCGACTGATCCGACTCGCGCGGCGCAGCGGCTGCCGCCGCCTGTGCAAGGCGCTCGCCAGGGCTCAGTCCGTCTGCAGCCGGCTGCGGGGCGGTCTGTTTACCGCCGGAGGCTTGCTTCACGCCGGCCGGCTCGCGTTCTTGCTGGGGCGCACGTTCTGTAGCTGCGGCTGGTTGCTCGGACACCCGCTCGGCAGCGGGCTTGTCCTGCTCTCGACCGGCTCGCGATTCCGATTCGGCGGATTTCTGCCGCTTGTTGTCTCCGCCGGACCCGCCGCGGCTGCGACGTCGCGGCCGGCGTCCGCGCGAGGACCCACTGCTCGATTCGGTGTTTCCCTCTCGCGAAGACTTCGACCCGCCCTTGTCGCCGGATCGGGATTTCGCGCTTTGCGAATCGTTGCGTTGCCGGCCCCGCGCACCGGAGCTGCGTTCGCCTTGCTTGCGGCGTCGGTCGCCACGTCCGCCTGCGGATTTCGCGCGTGTGCGGCGCGGGCGTTGCTGCCGGCTCTGTTTCGGTGACTCGGTGCGCGGTGTCAACCAGCCGAACAGACGTTGCCACAGCGATTTAGTCGATCCGCGCCGGCGCGGCTTGTGCGCCGGACGTTCCACAGGTGCCGGCGCAGGACTCGGCGGTACGACCCCTGCGACCGCCGGCGCCTCTGGAGGCGGCGGTGCCTTGCTCTGCTGCTCGAACGCGGTGCCGGGATCTTCTTTGGGCTCGGGCATGCGGTAGCTAGCGGCCGTATTTTCGGGCAGATCGACCTCATCGTCGCGCACACGCCTGATCAAGTAATTCGGAGTTTCGAGGTCCGGGTTGGCGACGAGGACGACGCTGACCTTGTTGTTGTCCTGGATATTCTGCACCCAGTCGCGTTTTTCGTTTAGGACGAAATTACAGGCATCGAGCGGTAGCTGAACGACGACTTTGGCCGTGCGATCCTTGCGCGCTTCCTCACCGATGAGCCGTAGCACGGCAAGCGCCAGAGATTCGACGCTGCGTACGTTACCCAAGCCATTACAGCGCGGGCAGATCGATTGGGTCGCTTCGCCGAGAGAGGGCCGTAGCCGTTGCCGCGACATTTCCAGGAGACCGAATCGAGAGATGCGGCCGATCTGAATGCGCGCGCGGTCGTGACGCACGGCTTCGCGAAGCTTGTTCTCGACTTCACGTTGGTTGCGTTGCGGTCCCATGTCGATGAAGTCGATGACGATGAGGCCACCGACGTCACGAATCCGGAGCTGCCTTGCGATCTCCTCTGCAGCTTCGAGGTTCGTATTAAACGCCGTTGCCTCGATATCTTCGCCCTTCGTTGCGCGCGCTGAGTTGATGTCGATCGACGTCAGCGCTTCGGTCGGGTCGATGACGATACTTCCGCCCGAGGGCAGCGATACCGAATGCGAGTAGGCCGATTCGATCTGGCTCTCGATCTGAAAGCGTGTGAACAAAGGCACAGTCTCGTCGTCATAGAGCTTGAGCTTGCGCAAGTTGTGGGGCATGACCCGCTCCATGAATTCGCGAGCCTGCTCGTGGATATCGGGATCGTCGATGAGAATCTCGCCGATGTCGTTCGACAGATGATCGCGAATCGCGCGGACGATCGCGTTGCCTTCCTGATAGATCAGAAACGGTGCCGGGCGGCTCAGGACGACGGATTTAATGGCCTCCCAGACGCTCAAGAGATAATCGAGATCCCAGCGAAGCTCCTCGTGGCTCCTGCCAACGCCCGCCGTGCGCACGATGCAGCCCATTTCCTCGGGCGGCTTGAGCTCCTCGAGCGCATCGCGCACGATGTCGCGCTCCTCGCCGGTAATTCGACGCGAGACACCACCCGCTCGCGGATTGTTGGGCATGAGCACGAGGAATCTGCCGGCGAGGCTGACAAAGGTCGTCAGCGCGGCGCCTTTCGTGCCGCGCTCCTCCTTATCGACCTGGACGACAATCTCCTGGCCTTCCTTGAGAACGTCCTTGATATTGACGCGGCCGTTCTCAGGCTCGCTGACGAAGTATTCGCTCGAGATTTCTTTTAGAGGCAGAAAGCCGTGACGTTGAGCGCCGAAATCGACGAAAGCCGCTTCGAGACTGGGCTCGATTCTCGTGATGCGGCCTTTGTAGATGTTCGCTTTACGTTGCTCTCGTGACGGTACCTCGATATCCAGATCAAATAGCCGCTGGCCATCGACCATGGCGACGCGCAACTCTTCTTGCTGAGTCGCGTTGACAAGCATTCGTTTCATAATTCCCTAATCCATTGGCGGCGCGGCCAGATTCGGCCGGGGCCAAAGCGATCTGCGAGGCAGAACAGCAGGCGTGGCGATGTTCGGTCGGTTGACTCATCCAATTCTCGCTCTGGAGCTATCGTGCTCGCTGCAGCACCCCATGAATGTCCGCGCTACGCGAATAAGGTGCAGCTAAGCTGACTCGCTAGTCAGTATCGCGGTGGCCCTGGTTCGGGCCCGCCGACTTCAAAAAACTGCGTTGATGGCGCGTTGCTCCACGGCCATCCCATCTGTGACCCGTCGATCGTGCCCGTCTAGTCCGGCACGATCGACGCAGTCAACGTACTATATCATACGTGTTGAGCCGGAAAGTCCCACCGGGCCAAGGACTCGCTGTGTCGTCTCGGGTGTCCTCCAAGCCGTCTGTTGCCGCCGCTTATACGACCGAGGTCGATTCCGATTCGGCAGGTCAGCGCGTCGACAACTTCCTGTTACGCGTGCTCAAGGGCGTGCCGCGCACGCATGTTTATCGATTGATCCGATCCGGTCAGGTGCGCGTCAACAGCGGCCGGGTGCGCGCAAATCATCGTCTCGAGGTCGGCGACAACGTGCGGATTCCGCCCGTGAGCCAGCGCGCTCGACCGCAACCGGCTGTCGCTGAGGAGGGGCTGCAGTGGCTCGAGCAGCGCATTCTCTACGAGGACAGTCGAGTCCTCGTGCTCGACAAGCCCGCGGGGATGGCCGTGCATAGTGGCAGCGGTGTGAGTCTGGGATGTATCGAGGCATTGCGCTGCCTGCGGCCGAAGCTGACCGCGATGGATCTCGTGCACCGTCTAGACCGCGATACGTCGGGCTGCCTACTCGTCGCCAAGCGCCGCAGCGCGCTCAGAACGCTGCACGGCGTTCTGCGCGCAGGCGGAATGGAAAAGCGTTATCTGGCGTTGGTCATGGGGCACTGGCAGCATGGCGCGATGACCGTGAACGCGCCATTGCTGCGTGAGCGTGGTAGCGCCGGTGCGACCGTGCGCGTCGACGAGCGCGGCAAGCCGGCCGAGAGCCGGTTTCGTGTCGTAGAGTTTTACGGTCGCGACGCAACGCTCCTGGAAGTGACGATACCGACCGGGCGGACTCACCAAATTCGTGTGCACGCGGCCTCTTCGGGGCACGCGATAGCCGGGGATCCCCGCTACGGGGATGTGGCGTTCAACGAGCGGATGCGCAGCGCCGGTCTCGCGCGCATGTTTTTGCACGCACACGCAGTCGGCTTCACCTGGCCGGGAAGCGAGGAGCCGTTCATGGTTAGCTCGCCTTTGCCGGACGATCTGCGTGACGTCCAGCAGCGGCTACAGCAACGGGTCCAGACCTAGCTCTTCGAGGACGCCGGTCAGCCAGATCAGCGGCAGCCCGATCAGTGCGGTCGGGTCGCGGGTTTCGACGGCCTCGAACAGCGTGATGCCGAGTCCCTCAACTTTGAAGCCGCCGGCACAGTCGTAGGGTTGCTCCTGTTCCAGGTAGCGTCCGAGCTGGGCCGCGGAGCGGTTACGAAAGCGGACCTCTGTCGTGTCGACGTCGTGCCACATGGCCCCGGAGCTGCAGTCGAGGACCGTCGTCGCCGTGTAAAACCGGACGCTGCGGCCCTGGCAGGACTCGAGTTGAGCGAGCGCGGCCGCATAGTTGCCGGGCTTGCTGAGCGCAGTCGTATCGAGCGCCGCGGACTGATCGGCGGCTACGATGATCGCATCAGCACGGGCAAGCTGCCGCGAGACCCGCTCGGCCTTTTCGCGAGCGAGCCGCTGGGCAAGATCGAGGGCAGTCTCTGCCTCGTGCGCAGACTCGTCTAGATCGGGTGCACACGTGTCGAACGGCAGGCCGAGGCGAGCGAGCAGCGCTCTGCGGTACGGCGATGTCGAGCCCAGAATGAGGCGCGGCGCGCTCATCGGCCGTGACCGTAACTACCCGTTTTGACAGAAGAAACGCTTCTACCTATCATTGACCGATTATGCCTGCCTCGCTGCATGCCTGGTACAGTCTTCACGACCTCGAGGCGCTGGGCGAACGTGGTGCAGTCCTGACTGGTGAGCTACGGGTCGCCGAGCTTACGCGGCTCAAGGCTTCGTTGCACGCGGAATGCGACGCTGCCGTGACCGTGGCTTTGCGATGCGGGCGTGCCTCCGACGATCGGATGACGATGCAACTGACCGTAGCGGCGACACTGCCGCTGACGTGTCAGCGTTGCCTCGACCCGGTCGAGCTAGCCGTCGAGGAGACGGTCGACTGGGTCGTGGTCGGCTCCGAGGCGGAGGCGGCCCGCGTCGCGGAGGGGCTCGAGCCGCTCGTTCTGGCTGATGGCAGGTTGCAGATGGCCACGCTGGTGGAGGATGAACTGATCGTGTCGCTGCCCATGGCACCGCGTCACGCTAATATTGATGAGTGCGGAGCCTTGGCTCAGAATCTCGACGGCATCCGGCAGGATCAGGATGTCGGTCGAGCCGAGCCGACGCTCGAAGCTTAGTGAGGAGTATTTATCCATGGCTGTTCAGAAATCACGCAAGTCCCCTTCACGGCGAGGCATGCGTCGAGCGCACGATGCGCTGCGCGGGCCAACCGTATCGGCCGATCCAGTAACCGGGGAAATGCATCGGCGCCACCATGTAACGGCCGAAGGCTTTTACCGTGGCCGCAAGGTTCTAGAAATTCCCGAGCCCGAAGAGATCGAAGAGTAGGGCCGTGCGGTAGCGCCGCTGCCGTCACGCAAGCTTTTCAATTCCGTTCCGAGCCATGACTCGCAAGGTCACAATTGCGCTTGACGTGATGGGAGGCGACCGTGGACCAGACGCAGTCATTCCGGCCGCCCTGGCGATACTCGAGCGCGATGACTCCGTGAATTTTGCGCTCGTCGGGCTCGCCGATACGCTCGAGCAGGTACGACGCGAGAGCAGCGACGTCTACGGAAACCGTCTGCGATACGTTCCCGCGACGCAAGTCGTGTCGATGGATGAGCTACCCGCGGATGCGCTACGCCGCAAGAAAGATTCCTCGATGCGCGTCGTTATCGAGCAGGTAAAAAGCGGCGCTGCCGATGCCTGCGTTAGCGCTGGAAACACAGGAGCGCTCATGGCAACTGCCCGGTATGTGCTCAGAATGCTACCCGGCATCGATCGGCCGGCCATCATCTCGGCTGTGCCGACGATGAAGGGCCGCTCATTCATGCTGGATCTCGGCGCGAACGTCGGTTGCACGCCCGAGCATCTACTGCAGTTTGCGATCATGGGCTCGGTCATCGCCGAAGACATGCTCGATATCGAGCGAGCGACGATCGGCTTGCTCAATATCGGACAGGAGGATATCAAGGGCAACGAGGTCGTCCGGGAGGCCGGTGAGCTTCTGAGTCGCAGCGGCCTGAACTACATCGGCTTCATCGAGGGAGATGCGATCTTTACCGGCAGGGCCAACGTCGTGGTCAGCGACGGGTTCGTCGGCAACGTTGCGTTGAAGACGATGGAGGGCGTAGCGAGCCTGATTACGGCCTACCTGCGTCAGGAGTTCACCAGCAGCAGTGTTCGCAAGCTTCAGAGCCTCGCCGCGAGGCCGGCATTGAAAGCGCTGCGCAGCCGCCTCGACGCGCGCCGGTATAATGGTGCAAGTCTCGTCGGGCTCAACGGCGTCGTCATCAAGAGTCATGGTGGTGCGGACAAGCTCGCGTTCGAGCACGCAATCAACGTGGCAATCGTAGAGGCGCGAAAAGGCGTCCCGGTTCAAATTGGCAAACTCATCGAGGATCAGGCGCCAGAATGTATTCGCGCATAATCGGCACGGGCCGCTACCTTCCCGAACGGATATTGACCAATCTCGATCTCGAGAAGATGGTCGATACGTCCGACGAATGGATAAGAACGCGGACGGGTATCTCCGAGCGGCACATCGCAGCCGACGACGAGATGACGAGCGATTTGGCCTACAACGCCTCGATCGAGGCAATCGATGCCGCCGATATCGCTGCCGACACGATCGACATGATCGTCGTCGGCACGACAACCCCCGATCTGGTATTTCCGAACGTCGCCTGCTTGGTGCAGGAGCGTCTCGGGATAGCCGGTTGCCCGGCGTTCAGCCTGGAAACCGCCTGCAGCGGTTTCATCTACGCGTTGGCCGTCGCCGATCAGTTCGTGCGCAACGGCCAGGCCCGACGCCCGCTCGTCGTCGGTGCCGAGACGATGTCGCGCATCATCGACTGGACGGATCGAGAGACGTGTGTGCTGTTCGGCGACGGCGCCGGCGCCGTCGTCCTCGATGCTGCAGACGAGCCCGGGATCATCTACTCGAATCTCGGTGCCGACGGCCGCTACCGCAAGCTGCTGGAAACGGATAGCGGGATATCGAAACCGCCGAAATCGGGACAGAGCACGGCGCTGCACATGAAAGGCAACGAGGTTTTCAAAGTCGCCGTGCGGACATTGGAGAGCATGGTGGACGAGGTTCTCGAGGCCAACGATCTCGAGCAAGGCGAGATCGACTGGTTCGTGCCGCATCAAGCGAATCTGCGCATCATTGCCGCAACCGCCAAGCGGCTCGCCATACCGATGGAGCGCGTCGTGCTCACGGTTGCCGAGCACGGCAACACATCCGCGGCATCCGTGCCCATGGCCCTGGACACGGGTATTCGCGACGGGCGAATCAAGCGCGGAGATCTGCTGCTGCTCGAGGCTTTCGGCGGCGGGTTCACGTGGGGCGCGAGCCTGATACGTTACTGACGTTGGGAGGGTTGACCTTGGGAAGGTACGCCGAAATAAGGCCCACGCCACATTTTCCAGGCGGCGGCAAATTCTATAATATGCGCCTGATGCCGAGATTCGTCGCATTGTTGATTGGATTGGCCATCTGCGCCGGCGCGATGGCTACGGAGCTGCCGCTCAGGGCAGACAGCCAGGTTGTGGGTGAGAACGCCACGATCGTCGCCGAGCATAGAGATACGTTCGTCGCGCTCGCGCGTCGATACGATCTGGGCTTCGAAGAGCTCGTACGCGCCAACCCCGATGTCGATCCCTGGCTGCCCGGAGAGGGCACCGAGATCGTCTTGCCGACGCAGTTCGTCCTGCCGAACGCGCCGCGCGAGGGCATCGTAATCAATCTCCCCGAGCTCAGGCTCTACTACTTTCCTGACGGCGAGGAAGGTCGCGTGATCACGCACCCGATCAGCATAGGACGTATGGATTGGGGTACGCCGCTCGGGCGCACGATGATCCAGAGCAAGGCGACTAACCCGACGTGGTATCCCCCGCAATCGATTCGTGACGAGCATGCGGCTGAGAATCGACCATTGCCGGCAGTCGTTCCGCCCGGGCCCGACAATCCGCTCGGCGCTCATGCATTGCGTCTGGCTTTACCGGGCTATCTGATTCACGGCACGAACAAGCCCTCCGGCGTCGGCATGCGCGTCACGCACGGTTGCATCCGCATGTTCCCCGAGGATATCGAAGCCCTGTTCGAGACCGTGCCGGTTGGCACAGCCGTGCGTATCGTCAACCAGCCTGTCAAGCTCGGCCACGACGGCTCTGCGCTCTATGTCGAAGCGCACCCGCCGCTGCCCGAAAGACTCTCGGAAGGGGCTTCGGCGTTGACGGAGCTCACGCGCGCGTTTGTCGCGTTCGCCGAGGAGGGACGAGGTAACGATTTCGATTGGGCTCTCGCAGAACGGGTCGCAATGACCTCGCGTGGAGTTCCCGAGCGCATCTCCTCGGCTTTCGTGCCCGCGGCTTCCGTCCCGGCGCCGGGCAGTCTTCCCGCAGCCGGCGGTTTGTAGCCCGCGTATCTTCTGAGCGCGTACCGCGTAGCTGCGCGGCGGACTACGTCGGCATATCGAGATCGTCGGCAATCGTGCGCCGTGGACCGCAACCGATGTTCAGATTGGTCGCGCTGCGCCCCGCAGGGCGTTGAGATTCCATAAGGACATAATAAAAAAAACGCCGCCGGCGCATGTCTCGCCGGCGGCGTTCCTACTGTTCCTGGGCTGAGCTATTTCTGTTGAGCGGCCTCGAACATGCGGTCGACTCTCTCGTTGGTCGCATCACAGCAAGCTTGCGCTGCGTTGGCGGCGGACAAAGCCTGGTTGGCGGTGCTTTGGGCACCCGATGCCATCTGCCGAGCTTCACTGGCTTGGCGCTGGGCATCAGCTGCTGCGCTCTGCGCGCTTTCTGCGATACCCCGTACGGCATCGAGCTCTTCTTGTGTGACTTGAGCTGCGCATCCGACCGTCAATACGAGAACGGCACAAAGAGCGCCTAGCTGAAATTTCCTGGTCATTGAGTTTCCCCTGACTGAGTGACAAAAACCGCTGCAATTATTTCCTAAAGTGCAAGACACTGCAATGAAGGACGTAATTTAAGCACGGTAATTCGCACGCCATGACAGGATAATCGCAATTGTGCGTATTACCCGAGGCGATTTCGGGCGAGTGTCGGTAAAGAGCGACAGGCAGGATATCGATGACTGCCTGGATGGATATTCCATCACGGTCTCGGCGGATGCCACATTTAGTGCTTGATCTCTGCAGCGAGCTGTATATAGTATCAGTAACTGTTCATATATACAGGTATGGGATCATGCAGGATCTAACGCCGAGACAGCAGCAAATTTTATCTCTAATTCAAAGGGTTATAAGGGAAACCGGGATGCCGCCCACGCGTGCCGAGATCGCGCGGGAAATCGGCTTTCGTTCCGTTAACGCCGCTGAGGAGCACTTGCGGGCCCTGGAACGCAAGGGTGCTATCGAGCTGTTGCCGGGCACATCTCGCGGTATCAGGCTCAAGGATGCTTTACGGGAGCAACTCGGCTTGCCGCTCGTCGGCAGGGTTGCGGCAGGCAATCCGATTCTTGCCGAGGAGCATATCGAGGGTCACTACGAGATCGATCCGACGCTATTCGCCTCGACGCCGCATTTTTTGCTGCGCGTTCACGGCATGAGCATGCGTGATGCGGGCATTCTCGACGGAGATTTGGTAGCCGTCCATCGTTCGCCTGAGGTCCGTAATCGGCAGATCGTCGTAGCGCGCCTCGATGATGAAGTTACGGTCAAGCGTTATCGTCAGGAAGGCCATCAGGTATGGCTGCTGCCTGAGAACCCCGAGTTCGACCCGATCGAGGTCGATCTGCGGGAGCAGGCGATGACTATCGAAGGCGTCGTCGTAGGCGTCGTACGAGACGCCATGTAAGAACAAGCTGAAAAAGCCTCTGGCGGCGCGCTGCAGCGTTGAAGATCGCTTCGAAATGCTCACGTACTACCGTGTACGCTCCGCTTTTGAACCGATCTTCGCCTTGCATCGCATCCACCAGAGACTCTTTCAGCAGCTTTTATAAAACAGAAAGTTACATTGGCGTGGGCATAAAGAAATTATTAGAGAGCCCTCACGTTTGGCGGGGTTTCAGTAGGCGGTCCGCAAGTGACGTCCATGCGACGGGATTCGAAAGTCTCGACGCGCATTTGCCTGGAGGCGGTTGGCCTGCTGCAGCATTGACGGAAATCATTCTGGAGCGTTATGGCATTGGCGAGCTCAGTCTGCTCATGCCTGCGATGGCGCGTCTATGTGAGCCGGGTCTTCCGGGATCGGCCAGAGGCTGGATATTTTGGGTTTCACCGCCCTTTATTCCTTATGCCCCTGCATTGAGCCGGCACGGCATCGATCTGGATCGCATATTGCTCGTACATGCACCAGCCTTACGGTGCGCAAGCCTTTGGGCCATGGAGCAGGCCTTACACGCAAAATCTTGTGCTGTCGTATTGGCATGGGCCCGGGTAGCCGATCAGACGGCATTGCGGCGCCTGCAGCTTGCTGCAGAGGAGGCGCGCTGCTGGACCGTGCTATTTCGCCCTGCCACTGCGCTGCAACAGAGGACGCCTGCAGCACTACGCTTGAAGCTTACGAGAGATGCGGTAGTGACCCGGGTCGAAATTTTGAAATGCCGGGGCGTGCGCCCAGCGGTTGTGCAGATCCGTCACGCTGATGTCGAAAGCACTCAAAGCTGAACAACCTGCCTCAGTATCCCCCCATGTCTCACGCTCTAGAAACGCTCGCTCTTTTTCCAGTAGATGCCTCGCTGGCGCAAAGCGAACCGCGTGCCGATGACGGTGCTCGAGATAAATTATGGCTTGCCATCTACTTTGCGAAGCTCGCATTGGAATCGCTGCCGGTAGCGAATGGTGATGAGGCAACCGTCGTCACGGAATCTCGGGATGGCATTACGCGCATTATCGCGGCGAATGAAGCGGCCACCGGTTTAGGAATCAGGCCCAATCTCAAATTGAGCGCCGCACTTGCGTTGAGCGATTCGCTCAACGCCCTGGAGTGCTGTACAGAATCAGAACGGGTTAAATTGGAAGCTCTGGCGGGACAAGCGGGCAGGGTTACATCCGTCGTGAGTCTCGAGCCTCCGGACGCGCTGCTTTTGGAGATCGGTGGGAGCCTGAAACTATTCGGTGGAGCCGATGCTATCAAAGCAGCGCTCGCGGCCATGTTCGAGCAACAGCAGATCACGGCGTATCTTTGTGCAGCACCGACCGCGCTTGCAGCGCTATGGCTCGCGCGCTCCGGGCACGAGGATGTTCTGTCTCGTGATGCGCTCATTGGAAGCTTGTGTCGTGTGCCGCTAGCGGCAACGGGATGGCCGGACAAGACGCGGGCGCTGCTCGGGCGCATGGGGGTTCGTACTCTGGGTGATTGCATGCGGTTGCCGCGTGATGGCTTCGCGCGCCGGGTCGGACGTCATTACCTGAATGAGCTCGATAAATCGCGAGGCAGTCACGATCTTCGGCACGAGTTCGAGCCCGCCCTGGAGCTCAGCGTACATTGCGAATTTACTGACGAGACTACCAGCATGGTCTTGCTGGTGGATCGAGGTAAGCAGCTCATTGCGCGTCTCGTCGAGGATTTATGCAAGCGTCAGATGCAGATACCCGGCTTCGAATGCGTTTTTCATCATGTGGATCAAGAGTCGAGTGTGGAGTCCATGAATCTCGCTGAGCCGACTCGGGATCAGGAGCGGCTCGTGAGGTTGTTCACTGATCGTCTGGAGCAGATACATCTATCTGCGCCCGTTGTCGCGCTGAGCATGCAAGCCGGCCCGGCCGAGTCTGCTGTGGCCAGTTCCGGTACGCTATTTAGCGATCCGCAAGGGGTCGAATCGCAATTCGCAAAGAGCAGTCTCATCGAGCGGTTGCAGGCCCGTTTTGGCATGGAAAGCCTCTACAGCATGGACCTCGTCGATGAGCATCGGCCGGAGGCGGCTTGGAGCAAATCGAAGCAACTCTTGAAGCGCAAGCGTCGGCCACCGTTGGCTGCAGGTGCGGCGCTCGAGCGGCCTTTGTGGCTTTTACCCACACCGCAGCGTTTGCCGTGCACTGTCGATAATCTACCTTGCTATGAGGGTCGCAGGCCCTTGCGCATCGAGCACGGTCCGGAGCGTATCGAAAGCGGTTGGTGGGATGGCCGCGAGATTAACAGAGATTATTACGTAGCCTGCAGCGTTCATGGCGAGAAGTTGTGGGTATTTCGGGATCATCGCCCGAGCCGGGGTTGGTATCTGCATGGTTTTTTTGCGTAAACAGCTCCATGTCTTATGCGGAGCTGCATTGCCTGAGTAATTTCACCTTTCTTCGTGGTGCATCTCACCCGGAAGAGCAAGTAGAGCAGGCTGCGCACCTCGGTTATGCGGCACTGGCATTGACCGATGAATGCTCGCTGGCCGGTGTCGTGCGGGGCCATGCCGCCGCTAGAGATCAACGGCTCAAATATATCGTCGGTACGGAGCTCGAGCTCATAGAAGGCATCAAGGCCGTCGTGCTCGCTTCGAGCCGGGGATCTTACGGGGCGTTGGCCGAGCTCATCAGTCATGCCCGGCGCGCTGCGCCAAAGGGTAGCTACCGGCTGGGTCGGGATGATTTGCAACGCTGCCTCGGCACTGAAGAAAACCCGATCTTATGGCTGCCGGGCGAGCAGCCGGCGCTGGAGCAGGGCGTGTGGCTCAAAGAATGTTTTCCGGGGAGGGTCTGGCTAGCGGCGGAGCTTTTTCTCGGTGGTCGAGATCGGCGACTGCTCGAGCGCTGGACCTGCGCAGCACGAAAGCTCGGTCTGCCCATGGTGGCGAGTGGCAACGCGCATATGCATTGCCGGCAGCGGCGCAGGCTGCAGGATGCCTTGACGGCCATCAGGCTCGGTAAGCCGCTGGAGAGCATCGGTACCGGTATCTATCCCAACGGCGAGCGATTTTTGCGGCCGTTACCGGTTCTCCAGCGCATCTATCCCGCCGAGCTCTTGGCGGAGACGTTGGCAATTGCCGATCGAATCGAGTTCTCGCTCGACGAGCTTCGCTATGAGTACCCACAGGAGCTCGTCCCGGATGGAGAAACACCCACGAGCCAATTGCGTGCGCTCGTCGCCCGAGGTAAGCGCTGGCGTTGGCCGCGAGGTGTGCCGCTGCGGGTCGAGACGTTGCTGGCGCATGAGCTCGACCTCATTGCCGAGCTGCGATACGAGGCCTATTTCCTGACAGTGCATGATGTCGTTCGGTTCGCGCGCTCGCGGGACATCCTGTGTCAGGGTCGAGGCTCGGCAGCCAATTCCGCGGTTTGTTATTGCTTGGGTATAACCGAGGTCGATCCGGCGCGCATGGAAGTGCTCGTTGAACGGTTCATCTCCAAGGAGCGCGACGAGCCGCCGGATATAGATGTGGATTTCGAGCACGATCGGCGTGAGGAGGTCATTCAATACATCTATGGGAAATATTCGCGCGAGCGTGCCGCATTAGCGGCAACGGTCATCCGTTACAGGGCCAAAAGTGCGATTCGAGATCTCGGCAAGGCGTTGGGTCTGGAGGAAGCCCGGATCGAGGCGTTGGCAAGATCCATGCGATGGTGGAATAGCTGCAAAGCCGATCCCGAGCAGGTCAGGGAAACCGGTCTCGATCCGAATAACGCGAAGGTTCGTCAATTGCTCGAGCTCGCAACGGCGCTCATAGGATTTCCACGGCATTTGTCCCAGCACGTCGGCGGATTCGTGATTTCTCAAGGACCGTTGACCCGCCTCGTGCCGATAGAAAATGCGGCGATGCCCGAGCGCAGTGTCATTCAATGGGACAAGGACGATCTCGAAGAGCTCGGCTTATTGAAAGTGGATGTGCTCGGTCTCGGAATGCTCAGCGCGATTCGGCGTAGCTTCGAGCTCATTGAGAGTTTTTATGGGCGTAGATTGAGCATGAGCACGTTGCCCGCCGAAGATCCAGCTGTCTACGACATGATCTGCGAGGGCGATACGATGGGTGTGTTCCAAATCGAGTCGCGTGCGCAGATGGCGATGCTGCCGCGTCTGAAGCCCCGGAGCTATTACGATCTCGTGATCGAGGTTGCCATCATTCGTCCTGGTCCCATCCAGGGCGACATGGTTCACCCTTATCTCAGGCGTCGCAACGGCGAGGAGCCCGTAACCTATCCGAGCCCGGAGGTCGAGGCCGTGCTCGAGCGTACGCTGGGTGTACCGATCTTCCAGGAGCAGGTCATGAAGCTCGCAGTCGTCGCTGCTGGATTCACGCCCGGCGAGGCGGATCAGCTACGTAGAGCCATGGCAGCCTGGCGGCGCCGCGGCGGACTGGAATTTTTCGAGCAACGGCTCATCAGCGGCATGCACGAGCGAGGTTATGCCGATGAATTTGCGCAACGCATATTCAATCAGATCAAGGGTTTTGGAGAGTACGGTTTTCCGGAGTCTCATGCGGCGAGCTTTGCGCTGCTCGTCTACGTCTCGGCCTGGCTCAAGCACTATGAGCCCGGCGTATTTTGCTGCGCCTTGTTGAATAGTCAGCCCATGGGCTTCTACGCGCCGGCGCAGCTCGTGCGCTCGGCAAGAGAACACGGTGTCGAGGTCAGAACAGTCGATGTCAATGAAAGTGACTGGGATTCGACACTGGAATCTACCGAGAACGGCGCTGCGGCCGTGCGTCTGGGCTTACGCATGATCAAGGGTTTATCCGAGAAAGGTGCGGCACGCTTAGTGGCCGCGCGCCGTCACGGCCGTTTTACGGACGTTCAAGCCCTGTCCGAGCAAGCCGACCTCGGCAGCGTAGATCTGGACGCGCTGGCCGCGGCCGGGGCACTCGGTTCGCTCGCGCGGCATCGGCATGGCGCCGCGTGGGATGTCGCTGGCGTTCAAAAGCCGACACCGTTATTGAGCCGCATGCGCATTGCCGAGGCGCTGCCGATGCTGCGGATTCCCACGGAGGGTGAAGACATAGCTGCCGACTACAGCTACTTAGGATTGAGCCTCGGTCGTCATCCATTGGCGTTATTGCGGGCGCGTTTCGATTCCATGGGGTTGATGACTGCCGCCGAAGTGGCCCGATGTGAACCGGGAGAATCCGTGGTCACGGTGGGATTGGTGATAACGCGTCAACGGCCGTCGAGCGCATCCGGCGTGGTCTTCATGACGATCGAAGACGAGACCGGGTATTTGAATTTGATTGTGTGGGAGCGAGTAGGAGAGCGTCAGCGTGCCGAGCTGCTCGGCGCCGCTTTGCTGGGTCTAGAGGGAAAAGTGCAAAAAGAAGGCGATGTGCTCCACGTCGTCGTCGAGCGGTTGCACGATTACAGTGCGCTGCTCGGCTCTCTACAAACTCGTTCGCGAGATTTTTGTTAAAAAGAGGAAAAGGCGGAAATCGGAACTCGCTGGGCGGGGGGAACGGCTCGGCATCTATCAGAACTTATAATCGTCGAAATCTTCCAGATCCTGCCGCGCGCGCTTGCTCTCCATGATCTCCTCGAGCCTATGCCTCGTGCCGTTGGACTTGCTCTCGAGGCCTCCCGGATGCTCCGACTCGAGCGTCTGCAGCAGCTCTTCGACGTTGATCTCCACAGAAGGGTCGCCCACGTTGTCGGTCGCCGGCTCGTTCTCGACGTTCTCCGACTCGTCTTCGTCGAACGTATCGTCCTCGTCGTCAAAGGCCATTTCAGTATCCGCGACTGACATGACTGTCCTCCACGCTACGTCGATCTAGATACATTCAACAGAAAGTTAATCCAGCACTCGACTAGTCATAATCTGTCATATCGATTTCGCGTTTATAAACCGAAGCCCTGGGCTTGGCAACAACTATTTTGACGAGATGTGAACCGCAACACATCTGCGATTGTTGATGAGTCCAGGCGCTGAACCGCTGTGACTGGACGCTGTCAGGCGATGAGCTGATTGAGCTGGAATATCGGTAGCAAAATTGCCATGACGATGGCGAGCACGATAAAGCCCATGAAAATGATCAGCGCCGGCTCGAGAATCGATAACATCGTGCTCAAGAGGCTATCCATTTCGTTTTCTTGATGAGTTGCAGTGCGCTCGAGCATGCTATCGAGCTCGCCCGAAGCTTCGCCGCTCGAGATCAGATGAATGCTCATTGGCGGAAAGAGTTTCGAGCGGCTGAGTGACGAGCCGATAGCGCCGCCTTCTCGGACACGAACTGTCGCTTCCTCGACGGCATCGCGCATCGGTAGATTCGTGACGACGGAAGCACTGATATTCAGCGCCTCGAGAACCGGTACGCCGCTCGAGCTCAGTATGCTCAGCGTTCGTGTGAAACGGGCCGTGTTCAATCCCCGCGTGACACGTCCGATCACAGGCAGCTGCAGTAACCAGCGGTGCAGCGTACGCCGCGGCGCTTCCTGGCTGAATAGCTGGCGGATGCCGAAAACTGCCGCCACGATGCCGAGAATGATCAACCACCAGTAGCTCTGGAGAAAGCCGGACACGGCGATGAGCCCGCGCGTCAGCACTGGTAACGTCTGACCCGTGGACTCGAATACGCCGACGACTTTGGGTACGACATAGACGAGCATGAGCGTGATGATCGAAATTGCGAGACCCGTCAGTACGATCGGATAGATCATCGCGTGGCTGACTTTTTGCCGCAGCGCATGGCGGGCCTCGGTGTACTCCGCCAGCCGTTCGAGAACCGTGTCGAGCCGGCCTGCCTGCTCCCCGGCCGACACCGTGGCTCGGTAGACGAGCGGGAAAGCGTTTGGAAAGTCGTCGAGCCCGGCAGCCAGCGTGTGCCCCTCGAGCACCTTTGCCCGAACGCCGAGTAAGATGCTTTTTATTCGCGCTTTCTCGCTTTGCTCGCTGACTGCCTGCAGTGCTTCCTCGAGCGGCAGCCCGGCACGTGCCAGCGTGGCAAGCTGGCGTGTCATGAGCGCGAGGTCGAGCGCCGAGAGGCCCCGCGATAGCGAGAATCGCTGGCCCGTGGCCGCGCGCTTGCCTTCGACCTCCGAGACCTCGACCGGAATGAGATCGCGCTCGCGCAACAGACCGCGAACCTGGCGCGGCGTGTCGCCTTCGAGCACGCCGGTGCGCTCCTTACCGAGCGGATCGATGGCAACGTACTGGTAGGCGCCCATACGGTGTCGGCGGGGAAAACGTCGCTAATCGCTGCGCGTGACCCTGAGGACCTCCTCGAGGGTCGTGACGCCTTCGAGCACCTTGCGCAGGCCGTCCTCGCGGATGCTCGGGCCGTGCTCGCGCGCGTGGCGCTCGAGCTCGTGCTCGCCGGCGCCGTCATGAATCATCGTGCGCATTTTCTGATCGACTGTGATGAGCTCGTAGATGCCCGTACGTCCGTCGTAGCCGCGCTCTCCTTCGGCCGCGTGATAGAGCTCTGGCGGGTCGTTTGGGTCGACGCCGAGGACATTGCACTCGTACTCACTCGGCGTATACGGCACGCGTGTGGCGGGATTCAGAACGCGCACGAGGCGCTGGGCGAGCACGCCGATGACGCTCGAGGACAGCAAAAACGGCTCGACACCCATGTCCCGCAAGCGGGTCACGGCGCCGACAGCCGTATTGGTATGCAGCGTGGAGAGCACGAGATGCCCCGTGAGACTGGCCTGGACTGCGATCTCTGCGGTTTCGAGGTCGCGTATCTCACCGACCATGACGACGTCCGGATCCTGGCGAAGAATTGCCCGCAGGCCTCGAGCGAAGGTCATATCGACCTTCGTGTTGACCTGGGTCTGGCCGATTCCGTCGAGGTGATACTCGATGGGGTCTTCGACAGTCAATATGTTGCGCGTCAGGTCGTTGATCTGCTCGAGCGCGGCGTAGAGCGTGGTCGTCTTGCCCGAGCCCGTCGGGCCGGTCACGAGCAAGATTCCGTGGGGCTTGTGAATGAGCTCGGTCATGACCTTTCGGTCGCGGTCCGACATGCCTAGCCCGGCGAGATTCAGGCGACCGGCCTGCTTGTCGAGCAGGCGCAGGACGACGCGCTCGCCGTGGCCGGACGGAATCGTCGAGACGCGAACGTCCACAGCACGGCCTGCGATACGCAACGAGATTCGTCCGTCCTGCGGCAGGCGCTTCTCGGCAATGTCGAGCTTGGCCATGACTTTGATGCGTGAGACGAGCAGCGGCGCCAGCGCGCGCCGGGACTGCAAGACCTCCTCGAGAACGCCATCGATTCGGAATCTCACGGCGAGGCGGTTCTCGTACGGTTCTATATGGATGTCCGAGGCATGCTTCTTGACGGCTTCGGTCAGCACGGCGTTGATCAATCGAATGATCGGCGCCTCATCGTCGCTTTCGAGCAAATCCGACGGTTCGGGTAGCGCCTGAGCGACCTCGAGCAGGTCCGTCTCCTCGTCGAGACCTTCCATGACCGTCATGGCCGCGCCGCTCTCGTAAGCGAGCTGTAGCCGGGCGTCGAAGTCCTCGGCGCTGACGCCGGTAAAGTTCACGGGGCAGCCGGCGAAACGCCGAACCTCTGCGAGACTCGCGGGTGCGACGCCCTGACGGTAGAGCACGTCGACGCGGCCGTCGCGCTGGCCCTGGATCAACACGCCGTGGCGTTTGGCAAAAGCGAAGGGAAGCCGCAGCGGCTGTGCAGCTTGAACTTCGATCTCGGGATTAGCCGCCATCGGGCTCCTCGCCGACCGTCTCGCTCGCGGGCTGCTCGGTAATCTGTGGCAGTACCGGGTGCGTTTCGTCGCGCATGAGCTGGACGGGCTCCTCCGCCTGCTGCATTTGCAGGTCCCGGATGTAGTTGTACTTCGTGTTCGTCTCGAAGGTCGCTTGAATGTTGTCGCGCAGTATCGTCGGGCGTATGAAGACCATGAGATTCGATTTGACGCGCTCAGTGGATCGCGCGCGGAAGAGCCAGCCGAGACCGGGCACGCGTCCGAGAAACGGCACGCTCTGCTGGCTCTCGGTGAGCACGTCGTCTATGAGTCCGCCGAGCACGAGGATCTCCTGGTCCTCGACGAACACCGATGTCGTGATGTTGCGCGTGTTCGTGATCAGATCGACGGCGCCCGAGGCGCCCGCGCTCAGACTCGACTGCTCTTGCTCGATCGTCAGCTTGACGCCGCTGCCTTCATTGATCTGTGGCGTGATGGCCAGGCGCGTGCCGACCTCCTGGCGTTGTATCGTCTGAAACGGGTTGACTGCGCCTTGAGCAGCGCCCGTCGCCGCGAATGAGCCCGTAAGGAACGGCACCTGCTGCCCGACGCGGATCTCCGCTTCCTCGTTGTCGAGCGTGACGATCGACGGGGTCGCGATGATGTTCGTCGTCGCATCTCCTTGCAGCGCGGTCAGGAGCGCCGCCCAGCTCGTGCCGGAGTCGCGAATCTGTCCAATCGCAAACGAAACGCCATCCGGCAGCAACGACGGATCGGCCGCTCCGCTCGCACTGGCGCTCGCCAGCTGCGCGACGCCCGTCGTCGTCGAGCCGAAGTTCGTGAGCCCGACGCCCTGGTTCGATTCGGCGCCCTGCAGCGCCCAGGTAATACCGAGTTGGCCGCTTCGATCCTCGCTGACCTCGACGATGATCGCATCGACTTTGACCTGGGCACGTGGGATGTCGAGCTTGTCGATGACGGCCATCATGTCTTGCAGTATGGCCGCGGGTGCGTTGACGACGAGCGAGTTCGTGCCGACGTCCGCCCAGATCGTCACGCCGCCCGTCGGCCCGGCGGCGCCTTCCCCGGTCGCAGCCGCCGCGCCGAATTGCGTCTGCAGGCTCGTCGCCAGCTCTTCGGCGTCGGCATAGTTCAGATAGCGCACGCGCGTATCGCCGCCTTCCTCGTTCGGCGAATCCAGATGCGCGATGAGTGCGCGATAACGTAGTCGGTTATTGAGCGACCCGCTGACGAGCACGCTGTTGGTTCGCTCGTCTGCGGCAATCTGCGCCGCGGGTGCGCCGCCTGCGGCGGCCGTGGCCTGATTCAGAGCAGTCAGCATGCGAACGACCTCGCTGGCCGAGGCGTTTTCGAGGCGAATGACCTCGATGTCCTCATCGCCCGCTTGATCCATGCGCCCGATGATGTTCAGCATGCGCTGCACGTTGGCGGCACGGTCCGCCAGGATCAGCATGTTGGAGGTCTGGTGTGCAGCCAGATGCGCCGATTGCGGCATGAGCGGGCGCAGGATCGGCACGAGCTGCGCAGCACCGATATTCTCGAGCGCAACGGTCTGGGTCACGTAGGCATCGCCCTCGTCGGTGGAACCGGGGCCACTCGACAGAAACCGGGCATTCGCGTCCTGAACGATTTTGATGACCTCTCCGGAGTCGATCGCGGCGAAGCCGTGCACCTGCAGAGTTGCGAGAAAGGCCTGGTAAAAGGCATCGGGCGACATCGGTGAGAACGACAACAACGTAACGCTCGCGTTGACGCGCGGGTCGACGAGGAAATTGCGGCCCGTGACTTCGCCGACAGCCTCGATGACCTGTCGAATGTCCGCTTCGCGGTAGTTCGGCATGATCTGTTGAGCTGGCTGCTGAGCCGAGGCCCGGGCAAAGACGAGCAGCGCGAGTGTCAGGCATACGGCAACGAACCGCGGCAGGAGGTCGTTCATCGAAGGTTTCTCCGTTTTCGCGTACCGTCCAATGGTAAGCAGAGTCATAAGTTACTGGCGTCCCTCGGAGAGCTGCTGGAGCTGAGACGTGTCGATGATGAGCACCTCCGGCGTGCCGTTTCTGATGACGGTCACGTTCGCCTGAGTCGCTTCGCCGAGTGACTCGAAAACCTGCAGTCCGGCGCTCGGATCGTTGAGCGTCATTCCATTGATATCGGTTACCACGTCGTTGGGCTGTAGGCCGAGCGACTCGAAAAGCTCCCTATTCTGGGAAGGGTTGATTCGAAAGCCCACCATCTGCCCCTGATCGAGAAACGGCGCGACGCGAATGACCTGCGAAAGCTGGGAGGCATTCTGCGTGATGAGCCCTTGCAGGGACGTGCGCCCCGTTTGCGCGACCGGTGCGGGCGGCAGTCGCGCCGTCGAGGCGCGCCCACTGAGCTCCTTGGGAAGACGCAACGTCTCGAGTCGGCCGGCTCGGTTGAGCAGCACCCGGTTCTCGTAGACGGAATGCAGCGATGCGCCGCCGGTGTTGTCGATCGTGTCGCCGACAAAATAGGTATTGGCGTCGCCGCGGCCGGCGTCGATGATCGCCCAGCCATGATTGCTGTCGTCGGTTGCGAACACGCCCGTGAGCGTCAGGTTCAGCGTCGTATCCGGGGCGTCCACGAGTGTCTCGACGACCGGGGCCGGTCCCGTCACAGCCGCCTCGCCGAAGAGGTGCGCGTCCACGATCGACGTCAAATCGAGCCCCGCGGCACTGGCCGCCGCGGGGCCTCGAGCGGTCGGGGCGGGCAGCGTCGGCAGGGCATCGCCGAGGGGAGCACCGGGTATTACGGCCCAGGTCAGCTTGGCTGCCTGGTAGGCAATGCCGATGATCAGTAAAACGCTGGCGGCCTGCGGCAAAAATCGATTGCCGGCAGCCAACCACTGGCTCAGCGGCCGCTCCTTCCACTGGAGAACGAATGTCGGCAGATCCATGGTCGGCGTCGAGTCCCGGAACTTGCTTGCCTAACCGCTCATGATAGGCAGGCACGGGGGATCGGACAAGGCAAAACATAACGCGGGAGGCTCAAAATGCTGCAATTTCAGTCAGGATCTGGGGTGCCCATTGCGAACTTGTTGCAGGCGTCGCTTTAAATTCCGCCGGGACCCCCATAATATCGAGTGATGGCGCAAGATCCGTACGAAAATGGCGGGGACCCGGGGCATGGCCTGGCCGTCGAGGAGTCGAAACCGCGCCTCAAGCGGCCGCCGCTGTATCGCGTGGTTCTGTTGAACGACGACTACACGCCCATGGAGTTCGTCGTGCAGGTGCTGCAGAGCATATTCGGCATGGATCGCTCCACGGCAACGCGTATCATGCTCGAGGTGCACACAAAGGGTAAAGGTGTCTGTGGTGTCTATACGTTCGAGATCGCCGAGACGAAGGTCGCGCAGGTCGTGAGCCTGGCCGAGCAACACCAGCATCCGCTGCTGTGCACGATGGAAGAAACCTGATGCTGTCCGCAGAGCTCGAGTACGCCCTGAACGAGGCTTTTCAGCGGGCCCGTGACGCCCAGCACGAGTTCATTACCGTCGAGCATCTGCTGCTCGCCCTGCTCGACACGCCCGAGGTGCTGGATATCCTGAAGGCCTGTGGACTGGAGATCGGCCGGTTGCGCGGTGAGCTCGGTGAGTTCATCGCCGAGTCGACGCCACGACTCAATGTTGCTGCCGAGGATGTCGACGTCCAGCCGACGCTGGGATTCCAGCGCGTTCTGCAGCGTGCCGTCTTTCATGTGCAGTCCAGCGGTCGCAAGGAAGTCACGCCGGCGAACGTGCTCGTTGCAATCTTCAGCGAGAAGCAGTCCCAAGCCGTCTACCTCCTCGAGCTGCAGGATGTCACACGGCTCGACGTCGTCAACTTCATCTCCCACGGTGTCTCGAAAAGCCATGGCCCGCGCGCGG
>JBFJXA010000006.1:0-29003 GCA_041623375.1 Gammaproteobacteria bacterium
ACCCATGGACAGATCCCAACGCCTTCTGAACCTGCGACTGCCTGACGAAGCCGGCCGTCCGATACGCTGCGGGCAACTCTACGGCGCAGCCAGGAGCCTGGCCGTGGCCGAGGCAGCCGCAAGCCATGGCGGCACGGTCTGCGTCATCACGGAAAGCGCAAATAGCGCCGATCAGCTCGTCCGAGAGCTCGACTTCTTCGCACCCGATCAACCGCTACGGCGATTCTGCGATTACGAGACCTTGCCGTACGACGCGTTCTCGGCACCGCAGGATTTACTGGCGGATCGGCTCGCCGCGCTGCACGCGCTGACTCAAGGCACGCGCGGCGTGTTGGTCGTCAATGCGCAGGCGCTGCTCAATCGCCTGCCACCGCGCGGCTTCGTCGAGTCCAGATCCTTGAGTCTGCGCATCGGCCAGCAGCTCGACACGAACGCGCTGCGCCGCACGCTGACGGCGCATGGCTATCTGCACGTCGAACAGGTCGTCGAGCCCGGCGAGCTCGCCGTGCGCGGATCCCTGATCGACATCTTCGCCGCGGGCGCCACGACGCCCGTGCGAATCGATCTGTTCGACGACGAGGTCGAGAGCCTGCGCCTGTTCGATCCGGACACGCAGCGCACGACCGGCAAAATCGACGAGCTCGAGATCCTGCCTGCGAGGGAATTTCCGTTCGACGCGGACGCGATTCGCGAGTTTCGCCAACGGTTTCGGCTCGAAATTGCGGGTGACCCACAGCGTTCGGCGGTCTATCGGGACATATCCGATGCGCAGCTGCCCGCCGGCATCGAGTATTACCTGCCGCTGTTCTTCGATTCTACGGCTTGCCTGTTTGACTACCTTCCGGCTCGATGTCTGTGCATCGTGCTCGGCAATCCCGGGTCGGCACTCGACGATGCCTGGGATCTCGTAACGGACCGTTACGGGCAGCTCGGCGGCGATCCCGAACGGCCGTTGCTCGAGCCAGACGCCGCGTTCTGGCGGCCACAGGTACTGGCCGACCGGCTCGAGCAGGCGCTCGCGCTACGGCTCCACACCAGCGAGCTCGAAGATGACTCGAGCGGTACGGTCTGCAACATCGGCACAGCTCATCCGCTCGATGTGGGCGAGCAGCCGCTTGCCGATGTCTTCGACCGCTGGCTCTCGTCGCAGGCAGACACACGCACGCTTATCGTCGCCTCGACGCGCGGACGTCAGGAAGCCGTCAAGGAGATGCTCGCGAGCCGCAAGCTGCACCCATCAGTGGTTCCCGATTGGTCGAGCTTTCTCGCAGGCCAGGACACCCTGAGCATTGCAGTCGGTGAGCTCGAGGACGGTTTGAGCCTGCCGGAACAGAACTTGAGAATCGTGACGGCCGAGCGACTCGGACTGGAAAAGCCGCGCCAGAGACGCCGTCGGCGCCGGCCCGCGCGCGACCCCGATGCGATCGTGCGCGAGCTCACGGACCTGCGTATCGGCGCGCCTGTTGTCCACGAGGAGTACGGCATCGGCCGTTACTGCGGCCTTACAACACTCGACGTCGACGGCATGACGACGGAATTTCTCACGCTCGAATATGCGGACAGCGACAAGCTCTACGTGCCCGTCTACAGCCTCCATCTCGTGACGCGCTATACGGGCGCCGCACCCGAGCAGGCACCGCTGCATCGCCTCGGCTCCGATCAGTGGCTCAAGGCTAGAAAGAAAGCCGCCGAGAAGGCACGCGATGTGGCTGCCGAGCTGCTCGATATCTACGCCCGCCGTGCGGCACGGCGGGGCAACACCTACGCCTGGCCAGAGGACGCTTACGCGCGCTTCGCGATGGAATTCCCGTTTCAGGAAACGCAGGATCAATTGTCTGCTGCGAACGACGTGCTCGCCGACCTCACGACCGAGCAGCCCATGGATCGTGTGATCTGCGGTGACGTGGGTTTCGGCAAGACCGAGGTTGCGCTGCGTGCGACATTCATCGCCCTCATGGCCGGTTACCAGGTTGCCGTACTCGTCCCGACGACGCTTCTCGCGCAGCAGCATCACCGGACGTTTCGCGATCGGTTTGCCGATTGGCCTGTCAATATCGAGCTCTTGTCGCGATTCCGCAGCGCTAAGTCGAGCAAGGGCGTTCTCGACAAGTTGGCCGCAGGCAATGTCGACGTCGTCATCGGCACGCACAAGCTGTTGGGGTCGGAGGTTCGCTTCAAGAATCTGGGATTAGCGATCATCGACGAGGAGCATCGCTTCGGCGTGCGACACAAGGAACGTCTCAAACGCCTCCGCGCCAACGTCGATGTCCTGACCATGACCGCGACGCCGATTCCGCGTACCCTCAATATGGCGCTGGGCGGCCTACGCGATCTCTCGCTGATCGCGACGCCGCCCGAGGATCGGCTCGCCGTGAAGACGTTCGTCGGCGAGTGGCGCGATCAATCGATTCGCGAGGCCGTGCTGCGGGAGATACGCCGCGGCGGGCAGGTCTATTTCGTGCACAACCGTGTCCAGGACATCGATAGCGTCGCTGCGAAGCTCGTAGAGCTACTACCCGAAGCCGAGATCCGGGTTGCGCACGGACAGTTGTCCGAGCGCGAGCTCGAATCCGTCATGCTCGATTTTTATCACCGCCGTTTCAGCGTGCTCGTGTGCACGACGATCATCGAGAGCGGCATCGACATCCCGACAGCGAATACGATCGTCATCAACCGGGCGGACAAGCTCGGCCTCGCGCAACTACACCAGTTGCGCGGACGCGTCGGACGCTCGCATCATCAAGCCTACGCCTACCTCATCGCGCCACCGGCACGGGCGTTGACGAAGGACGCGGCCAAGCGCCTCGAAGCCATCGAGGCGCTCGAGCATCTCGGCAGCGGCTTCACGCTGGCGAGCCATGACCTCGAGATTCGCGGCGCCGGCGAGCTCCTCGGCGAGGAACAGAGCGGGCAGATTCAGGCGATCGGCTTCACGCTCTACAACGAGCTGCTCGCTCGCGCCGTGGAATCTCTGCGTCGTGGCGAGGAGCCGCGACTCGACGATCCGCTCGAGCACGGGCCCGAGATCGAGCTCGGCCTGCCGGCCTTGATCCCGACCGACTACATGCCCGACGTGCACATGCGGCTCGTGCACTACAAACGTATCGCAAGCGCGGCCTCGCCCGATGCGCTGCGCGAGCTGCAGGTCGAGCTCATCGACCGCTTCGGTCTGCTTCCGCCGCGAACGAAGACGCTGTTCGAGCTCGCCAGACTCAAGCTGCTCGCACAGAGTGTCGGTGTCACGAAAGTTCAGGCCGGCGATCGGGGTGGATCTGTAACGTTCGGCGAGCACGCGTCGATCGACCCGATCAAGCTCGTCGAGCTCATCGACGAGGCGCCGGACACCTACCGCCTCGACGGACCCTATAAACTCCGGTTTTCGTGGTCGCTCGAGTCTCCCGGCGAGCGGCTGGCAGCGTCGGAGCAGTTGCTGATCGAGCTCGGCGCGATCGGTGAGACAGCGGCTGCGGCCTGACCGGCAGATGACTCGCCGCATACGCTTCTGCTCTGTCGTGCAACACGGCCACTCGGCCGGCATATTCCCGAGATTGAGCAGCGTTTCGGCGGATCGCCGGACACCAAAGCCGCGTGGTCTTCCGTGAGTGGCAGTCAACAAGGCGTGAGAAACGAGCGAAACACTCCGTGGATCGCTATCGGTGTCGCCGTGTTTTCGATCGTATTCAATCTCGTTACTTTTGGAGAGCTCGGCTATTTTCTCTACGCAATCGGAGACGGCGTCGCCAGTTTCGCTTCTATGGGCTCGCTCGGACGCATCGATGGAGATTTTTACTGGCCGATCGCTATCTGGATGGGCATCTGGTGGCCTATCGGTGCCTTCCTGATTTGGTTCCTCATGTTTCAGACGCGATCCGGTCAGGTGCGAACGTTTCGGAGGTATCCGGTTTTCGTTGCGGCGATCTTCGTATTCACCGTCATGCTTGCGGGCGTATTCCATGTGGGCGCCGCGTCTCTCTCGACCGACTACGTGATCGAAGAAAATCGGATAATTTTCCCTGATTGACGACCCGGCTGTGGCCGTCGCCGGGCAGATGTAAATCTCGTAGAGAACCATCCGTAGGCTTTAAAGCGCATAGCGGACCCAGCGTCTGAGGCCGAAACCCGAGTTTCTCAGGCGAGGGTCTGGACCTGAACGCGGACGCTCGATTGGTATATTCTTGGAGGCTAGAGAAACGTCGGTCATGGCCAGAAGCTGTCGCTGAGGTGTGTATGGAAAGTCGTGGATTCAGTCCCTCCACGCGTATTCGGCAGCATGTAATAAATCTCGAGCCCGACGGGTCTCCCTGGTCACCGGAACCGACTCGCGACGGGTAGTCGTAACGGTTGCCAGCAATCGTCAGGTACCCGCGTTAATTCCAACTGCTACTAAAATCAGAATAGGGGGTAACAACAATGGCATTGCATATCGGAGACGTAGCGCCGAATTTCGTAGCGCAGACGACTGAAGGACAGATCGACTTTCATGACTGGATCGGCGACGGGTGGGCAATCCTGTTCTCCCACCCCAAAGACTTCACGCCAGTGTGCACAACTGAGCTCGGCTATATGGCAGGACTCAAGCCCGAGTTCGAAAAGCGAAATACGAAACTAATCGGCTTGTCAGTCGATTCGGTCAGTGACCATGTCGCGTGGGCCAAGGACATCGAAGAGACTCAGGGACACGCTGTCAACTATCCGATTATCGATGGAAGCGATCTCGAGGTAGCGAAGCTCTACGACATGCTCCACCCCAACGCGAGCGGTGATGCCAAGGATAGAACGGCGGCTGACAATCAAACGGTCCGATCAGTGTTTGTGATTGGGCCGGACAAGAAGGTTAAAGCCACGTTGACGTATCCAATGAGCACGGGAAGAAATTTCGACGAAGTGCTGAGATTACTGGATTCGGTCCAGCTAACCGCAAAACATCAGGTGGCCACGCCGGTCAACTGGCAGTGGGGCGAGGACGTCATTATCGTGCCAGCCGTCTCCGACGAGGAGGCGCGTAAAAAATTTCCGGAGGGCTGGCAAGCGCCAAAATCCTATATCCGAATCGTGCCCCAGCCTGAGCAGTAAGGGTGCACGACACGTTTCGCTAGGCCGTCGAGACGAGGTGGCGATCAGTGCATGATCGCCAGCCTCGAACAGCTTGCCGCCGGTGTTGCCGTTCGCTGACGGCGACTGCCCTTCGGTCATACCGGCGCGCTATGTTTTGCTTCGCGAGTCAGGAGGCGAAGGTTAAGACCCTCTGACCCGACCAGAGAATTCGGTCGCCTGGCGGGCTGCTCGGAGTTTGGCGCCCGAGACGGACTGCTGCGTAAGTCCAAGATAAGTCCGTCGTGAGCGCGAAAGAACTCTGTCCAAGTCCAACAGTTTTAGCCTTAGGCAGCGCCCAGACGGATCTCTGCGCTCACCTTGGTAATCCTGAGTGCGATCGCCAGCGCCAAAAGATACGGGCCCAGGAACGCGAGGACCTGTTCCAACCTGTTTCGCGCCGCCGAATCGACGAGTTGCTGCACTTCCTCCACCACCGAGTTGTAGCGATTTACAGCATTCTCGAGTCCTTCCAGTGGCCACCGTGGACCCTCAGCCGGAGGGTTCCCAAATTCTGCGACGAGATCCAGCGGCTCTCGACGATCGAGGCTCGTTTCTCCCAAGCGCCCGACAGCCGAACGAAACCACTCGCACCATTCGTCGAGCTGGCGCTGTGACTGCTCGGACTCATCCGGAGGTGGAGAATTATCAGTCCCGACAAACGTACGACAGAGTCCAGGCCCAGTCCCACCCTGTAAGCCTAGCTCAACGATCTGCGCCGCAGTTTCCAGCCGACCGACACCCAACACCAGTTGCCCGCTCGCGATCTCTTGCCTGATCGTACCGACGCCCAGGATGACCCCTAGAAACGCCGAACCAAGCCAGACGTAGTCCACTCTCTTCCAGGCGATCTTTGTTAGTGGGGTTAGCCAAACCAGCCAAATATGCAGAATGGCCAGTAGCAGCAGGAATGTGACGAGAACCCATCGAACTTGGGCGAATACCGGGATTCCTAGCTCGTCCACGTGCCTTCCCCTTGGTTGGGCTTGCTGTATTGGATTGTAACGCTCCGGGCAGCTCAAACGACGATGGTCGAGGGTCAAGACTGAACCCGGCTTGCGATCCGCGCACAGACCGGAACACGACGTCGCCTTCGTCGTTAACCCGGACCGTCATACGGGGAAATGGGGCCTGCGCTCGTTACTTCCTTGTAAAATAAACCTGACACCGTTTTCCAATCGTTAGTACAGTCGACAGAAACCGTCATGCGAAGGGCCCTTTTTACTGGCTTGGCAGTTCTGCTCGCGACGGGCATCGGCCGCGCACAGCAGACGCTCGACATCGTCGTCTATGGCGCGACCGGAGAAGTCGGTTCCCATATCGTGCGCGAAGCGCTGCAACGCGGCCACCGGGTAACGGCCGTGTCGCGAAACCCTGCGCAGATCGAGATGCAGCATCCCAATCTGTCTGCCGCCAGAGGCGACCTTCTCGACGAAGCGAGCGTCGTCGAAATCGTCACAGGCAGCGACGTCGTCGTCCTCTCGGTACGCGGTGTAATCGGCGATTCGGGAAGACCCCAGAGCGCGTTACAGTTCATGGCGGCGGAAATGCTCGTCGATGTCCTGTCTCCGATGGGCGATCGCGCTCCGCGCCTGATCCACGTGGGTGGCTCGGGGTCACTCGAGGTCGAGCCGGGGGTCACGTTCGCTGCCAAGTTACCGAGGATCCTGCTGCCGAAAGATCTCGAAGTCGAAATTCTCGGGCAGATGCTGGCGCTGGAGTTCTACCGGAAGGTTGACGACGTGAACTGGACCTACATCACGGCACCCAAGAACTTCACGAACGGGCCGCGCACCGGTGTTTACAGGATCGGCGGCGATCGGGCCTTGGAAGACAGGCTTGGCAGGACGCGCGTTTCGCGCGCCGATTTCGCCGTGGCGCTCATCGACGAAGCGGAACAGATGAAGTATCCGCGGCAGCGGATCTCCGTCGCGTACTGAGCGCGCCGGCTGAACGCCGAGACACCGACAATGGTTTCTCTGAATACGTTGGATTCGACAACGGATCTTCCCAACGAAATACGACGCAAACGACGTGGAATCGCCCTCATCTTGGCATGCCGACGAGGACGGCCGGCGGCCTTGCGTAGCAAGAGAATGACCGCAAAGCCTGGGTAGCCGGCGATAGATTCCGCTACGGAAATCCAGCAGGAATGAGCAGCTAGCCGGATAGCCGCGGCTGAGACCTGCTCGTAGTTTGAACCCGGTTCCAGGCCTGAGATCGAGCCGGGCTATAATCCCCCTATGAGACCTGCCACATCACGGACCACGCTGGCATTGCCACTGTTGGCTTTCGTCCTGCCCGTGCTCCTTCTCGCGCAAATACCCACGACGTTCGATCTCGAGCCCGGTCTGGCGGAGCCCGACGAGGACGCACCTCCGGTCTTTCAAGTCGAGGTGCTGATATTCGCCTATAACGAGTTCGATCCGCTCGAGGAGGAATTTCCTTTCGAGAAGCCCAAGTGGCCGGACGAGTTCACCGGTACCACGATCAGATCGACGCCGCATACGCTGCAGCCGAGCTCGGCAGATTGGATGCTCGAAAGCCTGACTCTGGCGACGGATCCGATCGATGCGCCCGGGATCGGAGTAGACGACGATTTCGAGACGGCGGCTGCGCCGGCGACGGGCCCTGAGCCTGCCGGGCCGAGGCGCGCGCTCGACGGCAGCCTTGCAACGGATACGGATTTGCTCCCCCCGTCGGCAGACGACTTCGACGACTTCGGCAATACTTTCGGGGCGCCGTCTGAGCCCGAGGACGACGGGCTCTGGTACACGCTGCTCGACGCCGAGGCGCTAACGCTCGACCGCGCGTTCGCGCGCCTCAACACGCTCGACGCTTATACGCCGCTGATTCATACGGGTTGGTCGCAGGCGGCGCTACTCGAGGAGGAAGCTCAAGGATTCGACCTTGCCGTGCTCGGATCGCTACGCCCGACCGGGACGATTCGTCTGCACAGAAGCCGCTTCTTGCACCTGACGCTCGATCTGGTCCTGCAGAACGACTACCGCTATACACTCGCGCCCGTCGGGTTCGACGATCCACACTGGCCGCTCGCGGAATTTCGTGCGCCGCTGCGTTATCGCATCGACGTGCAGCGGCGGATTCGCAGTGACGAGATCCACTTCTTCGATCATCCGGCCTTCGGCGTCCTCATCGCAGTCAGGCCGCAACCCGAGGATCCCGACGGCGAAGGCGAGGTCGCGGTCGGGCCCGCCGCTTAGTCCGGGATCAGATCAAACCTGGGCCGAACGCGGCCCGCCCACCGTTTCGGGCTCCCGGCCGAGCTTCGCACGCGCTTCGTTGATGAGCGTCTTCACATAATCTTTTCGCGACGGCTTACCGGCCGCGACGCCGACGTTGACCGTGATGTAGCGGCCCGAGCGGCCGCGCGGATTGTGCAGACCCAAGCGGCGCACGTTGGCTGCGATGCGATCGGTCAGTGCCCTGACTTTCTCGATATCCTGACCCTGAGACAGTGCAACGATGCGCCGGCCATCCTCGCAGCCGCAGATGTCGCCGGCCCGCCGCAACAAGCTCGTGACCTGAGCCGCGATCATGCGCACACACGAATCCGCTGCTTTCGCACCGAACGTCTGGCGATAGGCATCGAGATCGTTGATCTCGATGACTGCAACGCCAACGAGCTGGCCATCCCTGCGTGCGATCTGGCAGTCCCTGTCTGCGAGCTCGAGAAAGTGCTCGTAGCGCAGAATACCGCTGGCCGGATCGATGCGATCCAGGCTTGCGGCCTTCTTGCGTGCGCGCGACAGCTCGCGCTGCAGCAGGCCCATTTGCACGCCGGACTGGCGCGCGTTGGTCTCGGTGATCTCGGCTTGTAGCACGAGGAACTGCCTGAGCTCGCCACGGCGCGTGAGAATCGGCTGGACGCGCATGCGGCTGAGCCAGGTCGAGCCGTCCTTGCGGATCTCGGGCACGTCGGCGGCGTAGTTGTCCGCGCTGCCGAGCGCCGCGCGCAGCGCAGCCGTCGCCGGCGAATCATCGCCATCGGTCTCGAGCACGCGCCAGGGTGCGCCGACCGTCTCCTCGGCGCTGTATCCCGTGAGAGTTTCGTAGGCGGGGTTGGCGTAGACGACTCGGTAGTCGGCTTCCGAGGCATCGATAACGAGGATGCCCTCGGCGCTCAGCGTAGCGATCTGCTCGAGAACGTTTCGACTGGGTTGAGTCACAACTGGCGTCGGTGTCTTACCATAAGTTGGGCACCCAAGATCGTCGCCGCGGCCGCGCCGCGTCGCAAGGGCGCAGTTCACATCTCTACAACTCGGGGATCAGACGTTTGAGCACGATGCGCGCCTTGGCCATGCCATCGGCGACATGTCGCTCGAGCTGGGCGTGGATCCCCGCCCCGCCGGGACCGCGACCGGCCGCGAAATTTACGCCGACGGCACAGATCGCATAACTCAACCCCAGCTCCCGTGCGAGCGCGGCCTCAGGCATGGCCGTCATGCCGACCATCGTGCAGCCGTCACGCGCGAGGCGGTCGATTTCTGCGGCCGTCTCCAGCCTCGGGCCCTGCGTGACGCCATAGACGCCGCGCCCTTGTGCGGCGACGGTCTCGGCTGCCACGGCCGCCAGCCGGCCGCGTAGCTCCGCATCGAACGGTTCCGTGAGCTCGACATGACGCAGCTCGCCGCTGCTGCCGTCGTCGAAGGTATGCTCGCGTCCCCAGGTGTAATCGATGAGCTGGTCCGGCACGGCGAGTCCGCCCGGCTCGAACATGCCCGTGGTGATGATACCCACGGCGTTCACGCCGATGCATCGACGCACGCCGTGCTCGCGTAAGACCCACGTGTTGGCGCGATAGTTCACCGCGTGCGGCGGAATACTGTTCGACTCGCCATGTCGCGCAATTGCGAGAATGCTGCGCCCACCCATTTTCGTTCGCAGGATCGGAGAGGAGGGCTCGCCGTACGGCGTCTTTGCCGGACTACGGGCGTCGATATGCAGACCGAGCTTCGCAGCCCCACTTCCGATAATCAGTCCGATCGGCTCGGTCATGCTCAACGTGTCGCATACAGGGCGGGTAGACCGCGCCAGTACCCTTTGAAGTCCATACCGCAGCCGAACACGTAGGCGTCGGGTACCGCGAGCCCGACAAAATCCGCCGCCGGGCGTTGCGTCTCGAGCGCTTTCTCGACGAGGACCGCCGAATACGCCCGCGCGACGCCGACGCCGCGCAGCGCGTCGAGCACGGCCGCAAGCGTCTGGCCTTTGTCCAGGATGTCGTCGATGACGAGCACGTGCCTGTCGCGCAGACTCTCGCGCGGGGACACGTGCCACGTCAGCTCCGCACCCGTCAAGGCGTTGCCGTAGCGGCTCGCATGCACATAGTCGAACTCGTGCGGGAACTCGAGCCGCCGGGAGAGCTCGACGGCCGTGTAAACCCCGCCGTGCATGACGGCGAGCAAGACAGGGCAGCACTCGGCCAACGCGTCGGTAATCTCCGTTGCGAGCCTGTCGAGCACGGCGCGCATCTCGCTGGCCGATGCGACCTCAGACGCCGCGGCACGGATCTCGAGCGCCTCCTGCACGGCGTCTGACACGGCTATGCCGGTCAACCTTCGAGACTCAGCGTCGGCGTGACGTCGAGCCGCTCCAAAGCCACGCAGGCCTCACGCCATTTGCGGGAGCTGCGTAAGGCCTCCCAGGATTCGCCACCCCGGCCACGTAATCGCATGAGGTGCAGCTGGCTGCGCGGGCTCGCCTTGTCATTGAGCTGCTCGAGCGTCTGCGGCACGTCCTGCGGGCGATTGCACAGCAGGACCATGTCGCAACCGGCCTCTAGCGCGATAACGGCGCGTTCGGCGCACGACTCGGCGATGCCCGCGCCGGCCATTGCAAGGTCATCGGAAAAGATGGCGCCGCCGAAGCTGAGCTCACCGCGAAGCTGCTCCCTGAGCCACCACGAGGAGAATCCGGCCGGGCGCGGATCGATCTGCGGAAAGCTCACATGAGCGGCCATGATGCCATGTAGACCGGCCTCGATGAGCCGCCGGTATGGAACGAGATCGTCGAGCACGGCGGAGTACTCGCGCCCATCGACCGCGAGGGCCGTGTGACTATCGGCGCGTGCACCGGCGTGCGTCGGAAAATGCTTTGCGACGACGTCCATGCCCGCGTCCTTGGCGCCGGCTGCAAGCTCGCATGCGAGCAACGCGACGACGTCGGCATTCTCGTGCAGGGCGCGGTCACCGATGACGTCGGCGAGCCCGCGATCGAGGTCCACGACCGGCGCGAAGCTCAGATCGATGTTGACGGCACGCAGCTCCGCGGCCAGGAGCCAGCCGAGCTGGCGTGCGGCTGCCAGAGCCCGTTGCGGATGCTCGTCGTAGTCGTGGCCGAGGGCTCGCATGGCCGGCAGGCGCGTGAACGGTGCTTGGAATCGCTGCACACGGCCGCCCTCCTGATCGACGGCGATCAGGAGCTCGGGGGTGCGCAACGCACGAATCGACTGAACGAGATCCTGAAGCTGGGCGACATCGACGAAATTTCGCGTGAATAAGATCACACCGCCGACCGCAGGCGCCGAGAGCCATTCACGTTCCTCCTCACTGAGCGCCGTGCCCTGAACGTCGATCATGAGGGGTCCGAGCGACACGTGCGTTACTCCGTTACGTTTACAGGTGTGCCGAACGCGACGAGATCGAAAAGCTCGATGACGTCGGCGTTGGACATACGGATACAGCCGATCGAGCGCGGCTCGCCAAGCGGCTCGGAATCCGGTGTGCCGTGGATGTAGATGTAGCGGCGCATGCTGTCCACAAGGCCGAGCCGGTTTTTGCCGATCTCGGTGCCCGAAAGCCAGAGGATACGCGAAAGCACCCAATCGCGATCCGGCTGCGCGCGAGCGAGCGCCTCGGAATGGATCTCGCCCGTTGGACGGCGCGCGACGAACACGGCGCCGGGTGGCTGCCCAGCGCCGATTTTCGCGCGTACGATGTGCCGGCCGCGGGGCGTCTTGAAGCTACCGACCTGTTCGCCGGCACCGTACTTGGACGTCGAGACCGGATAGCTCGCGACGATGGTTGACCCCTCGATCAAGTCGAGACGTTGCGCTGAGAGATCGACATGCAGCGAACGTTTGCCCACGGCTCGGTCCTCAATCACAACGGTCGAAGACGGCGAGTGCCTCGACGTGGTGGGTGTGCGGGAACATATCGGCGATGCCGGCGGCAACGAGGCGATAACCCTGATTCGTCGTGAGCTCGAGCGCGTCGCGCGCCAGCGTTGCCGGGTGGCAAGAGACATAGACGATTCGCCGCGGTCCCATCGCTCGCATGCGCTCCACGGCCGCCTGCGCCCCCGTGCGAGGCGGATCGAGAACGACGAGGTCCCAGCGCTCGCGCAAAAACGGCCAATCCGCCTGCTGTAAATCGGCCGTAACGAACTGCGCGTTCGAGATGTCGTTGTGCCTGGCATTGTGCGCTGCGCGCGCGACGAGACCACCCTCGCCTTCGACACCGACGACTTCGCGGGCATGGCGGGCCAACGGGAGGCTGAAATTGCCGAGACCGCAGTAAAGATCCAGCACGCAGTCGGTCGAAGTGATTTCGAGCCGGTCGACGACCTGAGCAACCATCGCAGCATTGATGGCGCCGTTGACTTGGATGAAATCGGTTGGCGCGAACTCGAGCTCGACATCGAAGTCTTCCAGCCGATAGCTCAACGTGCTGACGGACTCCGGCTCGAGCGGGCGAACCGTGCCGGGCCCGCCGGGTTGGAGATAGATATCGGCTCCGAGGTCACGGCCGAGCGCGGCGAACAGCGCTAGGTCGTCCGACGTCGGCTCGGCGAGCACGCGCAGCACGACAGCGCCGGCATGATCGCCGACTGCGACCTCGGCCTGCGGTAGCAGGCGCTTGACCGAGGTCTGCCCAACCGTACTGCTCAACGCCCCCGGGAGGCGGTCCATCGGTTTCACGAGCACACCGCAAGTCGACATGTCCGTGACGTACCGGCTCGCGCGCTCCTTGAATCCGGCCAGAACACGCTCTTTGCCGTCGACGTAGCGAACACCGAGCCTTGCGCGACGCCGGTAATGCCACTGTTCGCCCGTCAGCGGAACGAGCCACTCCGGCGCTTCCAAGTGCGCAATACGCTCGAGCGCATCGCGCACGACCGACTCCTTGAATCGCACTTGTGCATCGTAGCTCAAGTGCTGCACGGCGCAACCGCCGCAGCGGCCGAAATATTCGCAAGGCGGCTCGACGCGTTCGGCGGCCGGTGCGGTGATCTCGACGAGGCTCACGCGTGATCGGCGCCGACGCCGGCGCTCGAGCGACACCAACGCTTGCTCACCCGGCAACGCGCCTGGCACGAACACACGCTCGCCGTCGAGCGCCGCGATGCCGTGGCCGTCGTGAGTCAGTCCGACAATCGTCGCTTCGACCTCGGCTGGCTCACGGCTCATGACGTACCGTTCGCCAGGCCGACAGGAACTCCTCGAGATGCGGCTGATCCGACTGCGCGAGCTTGCGCTCGAGCCGCTCGAGCTCCGACACATATCGGCCGTGATCGAAGATACCCCGAACGAGCTGAAAACGTAGAAAAATCAAGTAGGTATTGAGAACGTCCGTCTCACAGTACTGCCGGACGGCCTCGAGCTCACCCTCCCGATAGCGGTCCCAGACCTGTGCGCCGCTCATGCCGAGCTTGCCTGGAAACCCGAGTAACGTCGCAACGTGCTCGAGTGATGCACGCCCGCCGATCTGAAAGCCTGCGAGCACATCCATGAGATCGATGTGGCGCCAGTGAAAGCGGCTCAAATAATTGTTGAATCGATAATCGCGGTCGCGCTCACCGATCTCCCAGTATCGCTCCGCCGTGACGCCGTGGCGCAACGCCCGGTAATTCAGCACGGGCAGATCGAAGCCGGAACCGTTCCAGGAAACGAGCTCCGGCGCATACCTTTCGAGTCCGGCGTAGAACCGCTCGACGAGCTCACGCTCGCTGGACTGAAGATCGCCGAGGCTGTAGACGTGCAACTCCTCGCCCGACCGCAGCACGACCGATATCGCAACGATACGGTGCTGCGGCAGAGGCAAAAAATCCGTCTGTCGCGCCTGACGCTGCTTGAAGAACATGATTTTCGCAACGGCCGCATCATCGAGATCGTCGATATCGTAAATGCGCCGGCCGAGCTCGACGTCGGGTACAGTTTCGATGTCGAAGACGAGCGTATTCATGCGATCCCGGGAGCCGCCTGCATGAGCACGGCGACCGCCACGATGAGTCCGGCCTCATCGGTCAGCGACAGATGCCCACCCGAGATACCGAGCTTCG
This sequence comes from Gammaproteobacteria bacterium, assembly GCA_041623375.1. Lineage (GTDB taxonomy): Bacteria > Pseudomonadota > Gammaproteobacteria > Steroidobacterales > Rariloculaceae > JAHEEM01. The sequence goes on from JBFJXA010000006.1 coordinate 14,395, forward strand.
AGCACATCGCACTGCCGCGATCGGAAAAAATGATCTGCGGCTGGCCCCAATCGTTGGGCAGCATGCCGACGTCGCGTACCCACATGCCGTGCGCGAATCCGGTGCCCATGGCTTTGACGACGGCCTCCTTGGCTGCGAATCGCATTGCGAGAAAACGAGCGGGTCGCTTGGCGCGCTCGAAGAGCTCGCGCTCGGGATCGAGCAGCAAGCGATCGGCAAAGCGTTGCCCGAACCGATCCCAGCTGCGCTCGACCCGGGAAAGCTGGACGACATCCGTGCCAATGCCGAATATCACTGACCGCGCGCCTCGAGCATGAGCCGCTTCATGTCGGCGACAGCGTTTGCAAGACCGTCGAACACGGCCCGCGCGATGATACCGTGACCGATGTTCAGCTCGACGATCTCCGGGATGGCTGCGACGGCTTTCACGTTGTGATAATTCAGGCCATGACCGGCATGCACGGTCAAGCCGAGCGCAGCACCATGCTCGGCGGCAGCGCGTAGACGCGCAAGCTCCGCCGCGCGTGAAGCTGCGGTCGGCGCATCGGCATACGTGCCCGTGTGCAACTCGACGACGGCGGCCTTACAAGCAAGCGCGGCCTCGAGCTGCCGCTCATCGGGATCGATGAAAAGCGAGACGCGAATCCCTTGCGCCGACAGCCGCGCGCAAGCATCGGCGACTTTCGCGCCGTGCGTGACGACGTCGAGGCCGCCTTCTGTCGTCAGCTCCTGACGACTCTCCGGCACGAGGCAGCAGTCCGCGGGCGTTGCCGCGAGCGCGATGTCGATCATCGCATCTGTGACAGCCATTTCGAGGTTGATATGTGTTTGCAGAACGTCCGTCATGACCTGCAAATCGCGTTCCTGAATGTGGCGGCGATCTTCTCGGACGTGGATCGTGATGCTGTCGGCGCCCGAGCGTTCGGCGAGCAATGCCGCATCGACGGGATCCGGATACCGAGTTCCGCGCGCCTGTCGCAACGTAGCCACATGATCGACGTTGACGCCAAGTGCGATTGGAGTTGCCGTGCTCAAGATTCCAGTCCCCTGCCTACGACCTCGCGCATGACCGAGCGCGTTTTCAACGGCCGCTCACCGAGGTAGACGTTCAACAGCCGCGCCAGCAGTCGCTTCGCCGCGCGCAGCGACCGGGTATCCGCCAGCGTCTCCTCGCGCAGCGCGATCAGATCTTCGCCGAGATACGTATCCTCGCCGTTACCTGGCTCAGTGTCGACGCGCGCACCACGCTCCGCCTCGAACCGATACGACAACCCCGGCTGAATGGGCTCACCCGTTTCGACGTCGTGGCCCAACTCGACGGCGTAGCCGAGCGCTTGCAGCAAGCGCAGCTCGAACAGCCTCAGTGCGCGTGCCACGCTCGACGGGCTCACCAAATCGGATAGGCAGCGACTATAGCAGGAAAAAATCTCTGCGTTGGGATCACCGCGCGCCGTGAGACGCAGTAGCAGCTCGTTCAGATAGAAGCCGGCCAGCAGCGATTTTCCGGCCAGCGGCGCGGCTGCATGCTCGAGCTCCACGTGCGTCAAGCGGCCGAGCTCACCGCGCCGTATCCAGGAGACACGCAGCGGCAAGAACGGCTGTAGAATCGCACGCTGTCCCTTGTAAGCGCGTCGAGACCCCTGCGCCACGAGCGTTACGACGCCGTGATGCTCCGACAGGCAGTCCAGCAGCTGGCTCGTATTTCGGTAAGCGCGCTGGTGCAGCACGAAAGCACGCTCGAGCTGAATTTGCTCTCGCTCGCTCACGACACGTCGAAACCGAGCTTTTTGAGCTCGCGCTCACTGTCCGACCAGCCTGCACGCACTTTTACCCAGAGCTCGAGATGCACGCGTCGGCCGAGCAATGCCGTGAGCTCGATTCGCGCCGCACGGCCGATGGCCTTGAGCACGCGCCCCGCCTTGCCGATGACGATGGGTTTGTGGCTGTCCCGCTCGAGCCAAATCAGCGCGTGCACGAGAATCTGATCTTCGTCGGTCTCGCCAACGTGCTCGACCTCGACAGTCAGACCGTAAGGCACCTCCTGGTGCAGCGCCGCCAACAACTTCTCGCGGATGATCTCTGCGATTCGAAAGGGTCTGTCCTTGTCCGTCGTCGCGCCGCTCGGAAACAGGGCCGGGCCCGGCGGCAAGCGACCGAATATCTCGCTCGCGAGGCCGTCGAGATTGTCGAGCTTGCGGGCCGATACGGGTACGTAGGCCGCGCACGGAAACTCCTCCGCCAACCGCTGAAGCAGCTTCAACAGATCGTGGCGCCGATGCAGCAGGTCGATTTTATTGATAACGAGTATCGTGCGGTCGGCCTGATCGCGAAGCTCGCGCGCGAGTCTGCGGTCCTCGTCCGCGATTCCCGTCGCATCGACGACCATGAGAATCAGATCGGCATCGGCGATCGCTTGGCTCACGGCACGCGCCATGAGCCGATGCAGCACGCGCTTTTTGTTCCGCTGCAGTCCCGGCGTGTCGATGAAGATCGCCTGGGCGACACCGCGATTGATGATGCCGAGCGTGCGGTGTCGCGTCGTATGCGCCTTGCTGCTGACGATGCTGATCTTTTCGCCAACGAGCGCGTTCAGCAGCGTCGATTTGCCGACGTTGGGCCGCCCGACAATCGCGACGAAACCGCAATAGGATTCGTTATTCGTCGTCGTCAATCAGATGTGCCAGCAGCTGCTCAGCCGCGTCCTGCTCTGCCTTGCGGCGGCTACTGCCGCTGCCGCGGCTGCTGCGCCCATCCGCCGGCACAGAGCAGATGACCGTAAAGGTCTTCTTGTGCGGCTCTCCAAGCGCCGATTCTACCGTGTAATCCGGTAGCGCGTGACCACGCGCCTGGAGCCATTCCTGCAGGCGCGTCTTGGGATCCTTGAGGCTCTCTGCCGAAGGTAGCGTCTCCAGCCGCTCGGCAAAGAGCGCGTCGATACAGTGCTGGGCGGGATCGGTGCCGCCGTCGAGTAGGATTGCGCCGATGAGTGCCTCCAGACCGTTCGCGAGCACCGAATCGCGGCGGCCACCACCCGAACGTAGCTCGCCGGGACCGAGGACGAGGTGCTGCTCCAGATCGAGTGCCCGGGCGATTTCCGCCAACGTCGGGCCTCTGACCAAAAACGCGCGCAGCCGGCTGAGATCACCTTCGGGGGCGTCGCCTCGCAGCCCGTACAAGCGCTGGGCGATTGCAAAATTCAAGAATGCGTCGCCGAGAAACTCGAGCCGCTCGTTGTTATGCCGCGAGGCGCGGCGGTGCGTCAGCGCCTGACGCAGCAGATCTGCGTCTGTGAAACGATAGTTGAGGTGACGTTCGGCCCAATCGAGCCACGTCATCAGCGCCGGATCTCGATCTGCTCGTCGATCTCTACGAGAAACGAAACATTTCCGATATACGAGGTGCGGTTATCGTACTTGACACCTACGGTATAACCGACGTTGGTCGGTGTGATATCGAGATCCTCCGGGGCAATGGAAATGCCCTCGATATAGAGCCGCTGAATGATCGTCCTGCGCAGTGTGCCCGTCGTCGCACCGGTTCCATCGAGCTCCGCCTTGACGTCATCGAGAACCGTGCCGATCCGCATCTTCTGCATATACAGCGGGGCGATCTTGATACCGCCGAACGCGACGAGACCGAAAATCGTGGCCAGCATCAGAAATCCGAGCGCCGTTATGCCGGACTGGCGTTGCGGCAAGCCTCGAATCACTGAATCGCTGTTCCAATTCGGCTCCATTGCGGTCCTCCTTCGGACGGCCAGCGCCAATTCATCCAGATGCGCACCGCCCGCCCGACCAGCCGATCCTCGGGAATGTAGCGCACGCCCTCGAAACGGCTGTCCTGACTGTTGTCGCGATTATCGCCCATGACGAAGTAGTGACCTTCCGGGACGACATAGGTCCCTCCCGGGCTGACCCTGCTGCGCATGTGCAATAACTCGTGCTCCCTACCACCCAGCTCCTCTTCGCCGAGCTGCAATACGGGGTCGCCTTCGTAGGGACCCAGCAGCTCCAGCGGCACGGCCTCGCCGTTGATGCTGAGCCGCTTCTCTCGCTGATCGTAGGTAACGACGTCGCCCGGCAGCCCGACGACACGCTTGATGTAGTTGACGCGCGGGTCGGCCGGCAAGCGAAATACCACGACATCGCCGCGCTCAGGCTCGCCGATCTCTACGATCTTGGTATTTAAAACGGGTAGCCGCAGCCCATACGCGAACTTGTTCACAAAAATGAAGTCTCCTTCGAGCAAGGTCGGCATCATCGAGCCCGATGGGATACGAAACGGCTCGAACAGGAAGGAGCGCAAAACCAGCACGAGCAGGAGGATCGGAAAGAACGAGCGTGCGTACTCGACGACGGTCGGGTCGGCTACGACTGCACCGCTGCCTTGCGTCTTTGCGGCCCGCTCGAGCCGGGCTTTCTTGAAAATCAGGATATCGATCAGCCAGATGACGCCCGTCACGGCTGTGGCGATGACGAGTAATAGCGCAAAATCCAACGTCTCTATCCCTTGTGCTTGAGCCCCGACGGGCATGGAGTATTGGTCATTTTCTATCCGCCTGCAACACAGCCAGGAACGCTTCCTGCGGAATATCGACAGATCCGAGCTGCTTCATGCGCCGCTTGCCGGCCTTCTGCTTCTCGAGCAGCTTGCGCTTGCGAGTCACGTCGCCACCGTAGAGCTTCGCCGTCACGTCCTTGCGCAGCGCCTTTACGGTGCTGCGCGCAATGATCTGGCCGCCGATGGCCGCTTGCACGGCAACCTCGAACATCTGCCGCGGAATGATCTCCTTGAGCGAGTTGACGAGCTGGCGACCACGTCGCTCGGCAGCCTGACGGTGCACGATGATCGACATCGCATCGACGCGCTCGCCGTTGATGAGGATGTCGAGCTTGACGAGATCCGAGGCCTGAAACTGCAGCAACTGATAGTCGAACGACGCATACCCGCGGCTCGCAGACTTGAGACGATCGAAAAAATCGAGAACGACCTCGGCAAGGGGCAACTCGTACTCGAGGGAAATCTGATTGCCGAGATATTGCAGCTTGCGCTGCACACCGCGTTTCTCCTCGCAGAGCTTGATGACCGCACCGACGAATTCCTGCGGCAGAAGCAGGCTCGCAAGAATCAACGGCTCACGAATCTCCTGGAGCTCGTTCGGCGCAGGCAATTGCGCGGGGTTTTCGATCTCCAACACGTCTCCGGCGGTCGTCAAAATCTCGTAGACGACGGTCGGCGCGGTCGAGATCAAATCGAGGCCGTGCTCGCGCTCGAGGCGTTCCTGGACGATCTCCAGGTGCAACATGCCGAGAAAGCCGCACCGAAAACCGAAACCCAGAGCCGCGCTGCCTTCGGGCTCGAAGTGCAACGCAGCGTCGTTGAGCCTCAGTTTCTGCAACGCCTCGCGAAAGTCTTCGAAGTCCTCCGAATTAACGGGAAATAGGCCGGCAAAAACCCGCGGCTGTATGCGCTTGAACCCAGGCAGGGCGACAGTCGCGAGCGCGCCGGCCTCGCGAACCGTATCGCCGACCGGTGCCGCATCGATCTCCTTGATGCCGGCGATGATGTAGCCAACCTCGCCGGCGCCCAGACTCTCGACATCCGTCATTTTCGGCGTGAAGACGCCGAGCCGATCGATCGAATAACGGCGTTGAGTCGAGACGATCTCGATCCGCGCACGTTTGCTCAGACGCCCGTTGACGACGCGAACGAGCGATACGACACCGACGTAAGTATCGAACCACGAATCGATAATCAGTGCCTGCAGCGGCGCGGCGTCATCGCCACGTGGCGGCGGAATCTCACTGACGATCTGCTCTAGAAGATCGTCGATACCGATACCTTTCTTGGCGCTGATCTGCAAGGCGCCATGCGCATCGATGCCGATGATCTCCTCGATCTGTCGGGCAACGCGCTCGGGCTCGGCGGCCGGCAGATCGATCTTGTTGATAACAGGCAGCACGTCGAGGCCCTGATCGATCGCCGTATAGCAGTTGGCGACACTCTGTGCCTCGACACCCTGTGCCGCGTCGACGACGAGAAGAGCGCCTTCGCAGGCCGCCAGGGATCGCGAAACCTCGTACGAAAAATCGACGTGCCCGGGCGTGTCGATGAAATTCAGCTCATACACGAGCCCGTCTCGCGCCGTATAGCTCAGACAAACGCTCTGGGCCTTGATCGTAATGCCTCGCTCGCGCTCGAGGTCCATCGAGTCGAGCACCTGATCCCCCATTTCACGATCCGTCAAGCCGCCGCACCGCTGAATGAGCCTGTCAGCGAGCGTCGACTTGCCGTGATCGATATGCGCGATGATCGAGAAGTTCCTGACCCTTTCGATCGGTTGCCGCCGACCCATCGCGGCGTCCTCAGCCATGATCGGAGGCCAAATACGCTTCGACGGCGGCGGCATCCAGCGGGTATGCCGATAGCTCCTGCGCCTCACCGACGAGCACCGGGATACGCAAACCGTAGCGTTTTTTCAGCGTCAGATCGTCATCGATGTTGACGATCTCGAGTCGCGCGCGCCCGCGGATGATGGGCTCGAGCGCTGTCACCAACTCGTCGCAGAGATGGCACTCGGGACGGCTGAAGAGCCTCAGCGTTTTCATGGCGTCGGCGCGACTTGCAACCTTCCGGCCAGATCGCGAAACCAGCGTCGCTGAGCGCGGCGTACGACCAGCAACGCGCCAGCGAATCCAGTGACGGCGCCGGCCAGGCAACCGAGATCGCCGAATCCGGCCGCAGCCGCGATCCCGGCACCGGCGAGCAGCCCGAGCAACGGCGTGCCGTGCAGATACAGTGCAGCACGCAGAACGGCCGGGGCCGGCATTGCCACGAGGATTTCTGCGCCGACTTCTACGGCTGCGTGCCCGTCGAGCACGAGCTCGGCTCGACGTTTGTCGCCGCCCAGCGCGAGCCGGCCACAGCGGCACCCCGGGCAGGCGTCCTGTCCCGTGAGCTCGACGGCGAGCCGCCCTGGCGCGTGCGCAGCGAGCACTCGGCCCCTTGCAACCATGTGGTCAGTCATCGGATGTCCTCTAAGCTGAGGAAGCGTCTAGCGTCGTTGTTGCCGACTCACTCCGCGCGTAAGGAGCGTGCGATGGATTCGACGGTCTGTCGCGGCACTTCTCCGAGCACCGTGACCTGACGGCCGTCGATGGTCAGCGAGTATGCATTCGCCGTCCCTTGTCGCGTAAAGCCCGTTGCGATCTCAGGCTCGCTCTGCGGATCCTCGACGAAGACGGAAACCGTGGCCAGCCCGTCTGAGTAGACGTAGTGGTCGACCGCGTACCGCGAGCCCGCCATCGGGCCTTGCTTGGAGGCCGACAAGCGGAATCCGGGCGGCAGATGCTGTGGCGAGAGGCGTACGCGATCGCTGGCCTGGCCTGAGAGGGTCGGCGGGCGGTACATCGCAAATCCCTCGGTATTGATCGTCGGCTCGAGCTCGGACCTGGGAATGTCGTCCAGGATTTCGATTCGCGTGAACAACACCTGCTCGACTGTGTTACCCCGCTCGTTGATGAGCTTCGACTTCAGCGGCATCGCCGTTTCAGTGTCGAGCCAGAGGCGATAACCGTAGCGCAAATTGTCCTTAGGCGTGATGCTCACGACCTGAGTACGGCGGTCGGCGATGCGCTCCATGCGGCGATGCAGGCGAAACTCGTAATGCGCGGCGAGCTCCTGCGTATAACTCGGAAGCGCCGCATCGAGCGGACTCGCATCGCCACCGTCCTCGAGTAACACCGTTTCCTCGTCCGGCAAGATGCAGTGCACGATCTCACCGTCGCGGATGATCTCACGGCCCGCACCGTCGAGTGACATGATGCGCTCACTGATACGCCCGTTATCGTTGACATGCACGATCTGCAGCGTCTCGGCCGACTCACCCTGCATGTGCACGAACTCGCCGCGATAATTGAGCTCCTCGACCGCAGCGTTCATGCGCTGCAACCAGCCGGAGGCGTCGTCATCGACCGGCTTGGCGCCCATCGTTGGCACGAGCTGCCTCGACGTGTCTTGTGCCGAAGCCGCAACCGCCAGCACAGCGAGGCTGCCGAGCAAGACCAGTCGAACTATCGATCGAGGCACGCGTTTACTCCGCGGTCCGAATCTCTTGAACGCGCAGCAGTGTGTGCTGCTCGCCGGCAATCGACGAGTTGATTGACGCACGCCGAATCGCCGGGGCGAACCGGTTGTGTTGTACGAGATAATCGGTAAAGCGAATCGACGGTTGACTCGTCGCGCTGACCGGAACGACGAAGCTCGGCAGCAGCTCAGTCTGCACCGGGATGACCGTCGGCACGGTTTCGACGACCGCAACGGGTGGCCCATCTGAGGCCGTATTGACGCCGGAGCCAGAGCTGACGACCAAGAGCGCGGCTATCGCCACGCTCGCGGCGATTCCGACTCCGGCAGCGGGACGCACGAACCGCCGCAGGAGCGCCGGCGCAGGTGTGTGCACGTGCTCGGGGACGTGCACGCCCTCGAGTGCGGCGCTGATACGCCGGCGCAGCACATCCGGATCGGGTCCGATGAGCTCGCCGCGCAGCGCAGCGCCGATCGTCGCGTAACGCACGATCTTGCAACGCGCGTCGGCGTCTCGGCTCAGACGCCTCACGAGGAACTCGGATTCGTCGCGCGTGAGCTCACCGTCGGCGAATGCGGATATCTGTGTGTCTGGTGATTCGGTCATTCTCGATTTACTCAAGCAGGGGTCGGATTTTCTTGTCGATGGCTTCTCTTGCTCTGAAGATACGCGAACGGACGGTTCCGACCGGGCATTCCATTGTCTGGGCAATTTCCTCGTAACTCATGCCCTCGATCTCGCGCAACAGGATTGCCGTGCGCAAGTCTTCGGGAAGATCGCAGATGGCCTTGTTCACCGTCTGACGCAACTCTTCTGAGAGCGTCAAATGCTCGGGGGTGTCGATGTCCTTGAGCTTCGCAAATACGTCCGTTTGCTCCGCGCTTTGCAGGTCCAAATCGTAGTACAGCGGCTTGCGGCCGGCTGCAACGACGTGATTTTTCGCCGTATTGATTGCGATCCGATACAGCCATGTGTAAAACGCGCTATCCCCTCGAAACGAGCGTATCGCCCGATAAGCCTTCAAAAACGCTTCCTGGGAGACATCGAGCGCCTCGGAAGCATCCCGCACGTACCTCATGATCAGCTTCAGGATCTTGTGCTGATACTTCACGACCAGCAGGTCGAACGCCGCGCGATCGCCCTGCTGGACCCGCTTCACGAGCACGAGATCGGCCGCCCGCTCACCGGGGGGCCGGCCCGACGCCGTTGAGGCCGGTTGCTTCTTCGTAGACTCCATCACGCCTGGAAAGTTCTGTTCCCTATTCGATTCTTTCGGTGCCGTGCCGCGAGCGGATTCAAGCGCACGGGCAATTCTAACAGCCTGGCTCGCGCCGGATCAGCCATTCACGGGGACCGGGCCAGGGCCTGGATTATGACAAATCGTGTCGCCCTGAGGCGCGGTGCAGCGTGAGCTGCAGCAGGCGCCATTTCTCGGCGCGAAGCTGATCCCGGCACAGGAGGCGCCGGTAGACCCGGTCAGCGCCGACGAGGCGCAGCTCAGCCCACCAGGTCCCATAACGCGTCTGCGGGTGCAGGCTCAGGCCTGTGCGGCCCGATGCCGGCAGCGCCCAGAGCCCATTGCGGTTCCTCACGATGGGCTCGGGTGGTCGCGGGCGGCGCAGATAAGCGTGTGCGGCAACGGCCGCGATCAACCCGAGCTTCGACGGCCAGGCGATCGGTAGCCAGAGCGCGCCGACGGCCCCAAGCGCATGGATGAGAACCCGCCAGGCGAGTAACCGGCGTGACGGCGCCGGGTCAAGGATTAAGGCTCGTGCGAATCCGCTCGAACAGCGTTTGAAGGTCGGGGTTCTCGCTGACATGCCCGGCGACAAGATAGGCCTGAAGCTCCGGATCGGGTAGCTCCAGAATTGCCGAAAACGTCTGCTTTTCGGCTTCGCTAAGTGCGTCGAACGACGTTTCGAAGAACTGAATCAGCAGCACGTCGAGCTCACGCATGCCGCGACGGCAACGCCAGCGCAGCCGCGCGCGCTCGTTGTCCGTGCCAGAGCCCAAGCCGCAACTCCCCACGGCAGCCGTTCGCACCGGCCTCAGTGGCGCCGCTGCGCCATGAGCTTCTTGATCTCGGCGATCGCGCGTCCCGGGTTGAGGTCTTTCGGACACGCCTGGGTGCAGTTCAGAATCGTATGGCAGCGGTACAGCCTGAACGGATCTTCGAGCTCGTCGAGCCGCTCGCCCGTGGCTTCGTCACGGCTATCGACAATCCACCGATACGCCTGCAGCAGCGCAGCAGGGCCGAGATAGCGATCGGAGTTCCACCAATAGCTCGGACACGACGTCGAGCAGCATGCGCATAGAATACAGGCCGAGGGCTCGTTGATCTTCTCCTGATCCTCTTTGGACTGCAGGCGTTCGCGATCGGGCGGTGGTGGTGTGCGTGCCTGTAACCACGGCTTGATCGAGGCGTACTGGGCGTAAAAATTCGTCAGGTCCGGCACGAGATCCTTGACGACGGGCAAGTGCGGCAGCGGATAGATCCTCACTGCACCGCCCACGTCGTCGACGGCTTTCAGACACGCGAGCGTATTCGTTCCATCGATGTTCATCGCGCACGAGCCGCAGATGCCCTCACGGCATGAACGCCTGAACGTCAGCGTCGGATCGATCTCGTTTTTGATCTTGATGAGCGCGTCGAGAACCATGGGCCCGCAGTCGTCCATGTCGACGTTGTACGTATCGAGTCTCGGGTTCTCGCCGGAGTCTGGATCGTATCGATAGATTTTAAACGTTCGATTTTTGCCGGCCGGCTCGTTGTGCACGGTACCCCGCTTTACCTTCGAGTTCGCCGGAAGAGTAAACTTTGCCATCGGTAATCCTTGTCCGTCCGCTTGCGGCTCAATACGTTCGCGCTTTCGGCGGAATCGCCTCGACGTCGTCGGTAAGCGTCTCCATCTGCACGGGACGCTCGCCGAAACGGCATGCACCCTGGTCGTCTACCCATACGAGCGTATGCTTGAGCCAATTCTCATCGTCTCGTTCGGTGTAGTCCTCACGCGCCTGCGCACCACGGCTCTCGGTCCGATGACGCGCCGACTTGATCGTGGCCATGGCTTGCACGAGCAGATTCTCGAGCTCCATCGTCTCGATCAGATCCGTATTCCAAATCATCGATCGATCCGCAACCGAGATGTCGCCAAAAGCGGCGAAAATCGGCTCGAGCAGATCGATGCCCTCCTGCAGAGATTCGCCGGTGCGAAAAACGGCCGCATGATTCTGCATGACGCGTTGCATGGCAAGGCGGAGCTTCGCCGTCGATTCCGAGCCGCTGGCGTTGCGCAGCTTGTCGATGCGTGCCACCGAGTCCTGGCCCGCATTGGAGTCGAACGGCCTGGAGCTCGCGTTCGGCTCGACGAGCTCACCGCAGCGAATCGCAGATGCGCGGCCGAACACGACAAGGTCGATGAGCGAGTTCGAGCCGAGCCGATTGGCGCCGTGCACAGACACGCAGGCCGCCTCGCCGACCGCCATGAGTCCGGGCACGATCTGCTCCTGGCCGTTGGCGTCGCTCGTGACGACCTCGCCCCAGTAGTTGGTCGGCACGCCACCCATGTTGTAGTGGACGGTCGGCAGGATCGGGATCGGCTCCTTCGTAACGTCGACGCCGGCGAAGATCTTGGCAGTCTCGGCGATCCCGGGCAGGCGTTCCTCGATGACGTCGACACCGAGATGCTCGAGGTGCAAGTGGGCGTGATCTTTCTGCGGACCGACGCCCCGGCCTTCGCGAATCTCGATCGTGATCGATCGGCTTACGACGTCGCGAGAGGCGAGATCTTTGGCGTTCGGCGCATAACGCTCCATAAACCGCTCGCCTTCGGAATTCGTCAGATAACCGCCCTCGCCGCGCGAGCCCTCGGTGATCAACATGCCCGCACCGTAAACCCCGGTCGGATGGAACTGCACGAACTCCATGTCCTCGAGGGGCAGGCCCGCGCGCAGCACCATGGCATTACCGTCACCCGTGCAGATATGTGCCGACGTGCACGAGAAATACGCCCGCCCATAACCGCCCGTGGCGAGGATGACCATCTGCGCCCTGAAGCGGTGCAAACGGCCGGTCGCCATATCGATGGCGACGACGCCGCGGCATGCGCCGTCCTCCATGATCAGATCTACGGCGAAAAACTCGATGTAGAACTCGGCATCGTGCTTGAGCGACTGTTGGTAGAGCGTGTGCAGCATCGCATGACCAGTACGATCCGCGGCTGCGCACGTGCGCTGCGCCGTTCCCTCGCCGAAATGCGTCGTCATGCCGCCGAACGGACGCTGATAGATCTTGCCGTCCTCGGTGCGCGAAAACGGCACACCGTAGTGCTCGAGCTCGAGGACAGCGGCGGGCGCTTCCTTGCACATGTACTCGATCGCATCCTGATCACCGAGCCAGTCGGAGCCCTTGACGGTGTCGTACATATGCCACCGCCAGTCGTCCTCGCCCATGTTGCCGAGCGCCGCACTGATGCCGCCCTGGGCGGCGACTGTGTGACTGCGTGTCGGGAAAACCTTGCTGAGGCAGGCCGTCGACAACCCCTGCTCGGCGAGCCCCAGGGTGGCACGCAAACCCGCCCCGCCCGCGCCGATGACAATGACGTCGTAGACGTGGTCGATAAATTCGTAGTCGCCGCTCATGGCAACGTTCCGAAAGCGAGCCTGAGCACGGCGACAACGCCAACGGCAGCCAGCAAGACGTGCACAAACGTCGAGATCATCAGCATTGCAATCTTCAGGCCTGCAGCATGGACATAGTCCTCCACGACGATCTGCACGCCGAGCTGCGAGTGGTAGCACACCGTCAGCACGGTCAATACGAGGAGTACGCTCGTCAATGGCTGGCGGACCCAATCCGCGACGGCGGCGAATTCAAAACTGTCCAAACCCACGATCGCAAACACGAGCCAGAGCCCGAGCGCGGTGAGCGCGACAGCCGAAACACGCTGACCCCACCAGTGTTCCGTGCCTTCCTTCGCTGACCCCAACCCGAGGACCCGGCTTAGCGGCGTAACGAGACTCATGAAATGTCCTTAATTAAACAATGGTCGACAGCGAGAAGACCAACGTCGCTGTCGTTGCGAACACGACGACGATCCAGCCGCCGACGCTGATCTGATGCTTCTCGAAACCGCGTCCGAGATCCCAGACCAGATGGCGTATTCCGTTCGCCAAGTGATAGAAAAAGCAAAATGCCCAACCCGCGTAGCAGAGCTTCAACAGACCGCTGCCGAGTAATGCCTGCGCCTGCGCGTAAGCTGCAGGCCCGCTCGCAAGACTCAACAGCCAATAGACGAAGACAATGAGGCCGGCGGACAGCGCCAGACCCGTGCCCCGGTGGAGGATCGAGAGCGCCATTGTGATCTGCCAACGATAGACCTGAAGATGCGGCGACAACGGCCGCTCGACCCTGTCCATATGTCTTTATTTCCTAGCTAGAGTTGCTCGGGACCGGGCGCGACGCACCCGGAGCCCGTCAAAAATCGATGCAGCGTCCGGCTCGCTCCCAATCCCCATAACGAGTCGGCTCGGGCCCCTGCGGGCCGCCGATCTCTCGCGATTTGCGCTTTTTTGCCGCAGACCCCGCAACGGCGGCGGCGTCTGGATGGTCTTCCCGTAATGGCGCCGACACGTGCTCGTTCGTAGTCTCGGTATTTCGCGCGTCGGGCTCATCCATGCCAGAATTTTGCCAGAATCGGCGAACTGACGCACGCTGACAGGGGGCGCGCGGGCCCCGCGCAACGAAGTTTGCACGAGATCGCGCGCTGCGCTTGACGGCGCCAGCCAAGCTGTTAAAAGGACCGCATCGTTACCCGCTCACCGCCGAGATCCTCCCGACACATGCCCGAAGCCGCCTGCCGTCTCGCTCCGCTCATTGAACTCGGCGCAATCGGCGTTTCCGGCACCGACGCGTGCGACTTCCTCGCGGCCCAGCTGAGCCAGACGCCGCCCCAAGCCAGCGCTGCGCAAGCGCCGCTTGCGGCTTGGCATGACGCCAAGGGTCGCGTGCAGGCGCTGTTCCGGATCGTCTGTCGCGACGACGGCTATCTGTTGGTCACACATGCCAGCGTCGTGGACGAGGTCACCGCTGCGTTGCGTCGCTACGTCCTGCGCGCTGACGTCGTGATCGACATCACGAAGGAGTTTACGTATGCGGCTCTGATCGGAGATAGCGCGCACTGGCTGGCCGAACGTGGAATCGAGCTCGATTCCCGGCCCTGGGCAGGCGTCTTCGAGGACGATGTGGCATGGCTGCGACTCGAACCGACGCTCGTCCACATCGTGGCGTCGATGGATAAGATCGAGCCGATTGGGGCGGCGCTACCGAGCGATTCCGCCGCCGCGGCAACGCTTGCCGAGATCCGCCTCGGCATCCCGATCGTGAGCGCCGTGCTGCAAGGCGAGTTTCTCCCACAGATGCTCAACCTCGACGTGCTCGGCGGTGTCGCCTTCGACAAGGGCTGCTATCCGGGCCAGGAGATCATCGCACGCGCGCAAAACCTCGGCACCGTCAAGCGGCGCA
>JBFJXA010000007.1:0-28814 GCA_041623375.1 Gammaproteobacteria bacterium
GCGGCACTATGGGTCACGTACGGTCGCGAAGCCACTCGACGGACCGGCGTACCCACCGAAAAACAACACGGGAAGGCAGTTTCGTAGTTCGCATGTTTCTCGAGCAATACAAGCTGGAGTCCAATCCGTTCGCTGCGAACTGCGTTCGGCCGAGATACCAATCCTCGGCGAATCAGGTTGCGCTCGTTCGGCTGGAAGATGTGCTCGAGCGGTCGTTGCATTGCTTGCTGCTGAGTGGTCGGGCTGGCGTCGGCAAATCTGCGCTCGTCGAGCGGCGGCTCAAGGATCTGACGGAAACGACGGTTAGCCTGATCGGTCCGGCGCAGCGCACGAGCGAGCAGTTTCTCGTCAAGATTCTCAGAGACGTCGGGCTGCCCGCAATCGAAGCGACGCCGGCCGAGCTGAGGAACATCGTCGAGGTCTACCTTCGTCACCAGTCCGCCAACGGCAGGACCGTGTTGCTCGTTGCCGACGCGCTCGAGCGCCTCTCCGAGTCGGTCTTGAGTGAGCTCGAATGGCTCATGGGTCTGCGTTACAGGAACCGACCGATCCTCAATTTCGTGCTACTGACACGCAGCGAGGAGCTTGTCAGCGAGCTCATGCCGAACGACGGTTACAGTCCGCTCGCGCCTTTCGATCATGTGCGTCTCGTCGGCTTCACGCTCGACGAGACTGCGGAGTACATCAATATTTGTCTCGAAAGTCTCGGAGGCCAGGACGGGTTTACGCTGTTTTCCGAAGACGTTCTGCGAGACATTCATGCCTACACGCAAGGTGTCGTCGGCGACGTCAACAGTTTGTGCTGCGAGGCGCTGAATATCCTGGCCAACGAGCCAGGGGATGCGGGCAGGACGTCGCTCGATCCTGCATTGATCGCCCGAGCCGGCGAGCGGCTGAACCTGCGTTACGATCCGGCCTACTGGCGTGACCTCGAGGATGCGCTCTCACCGGACGCCGTGCACCAATCGGATCCCGGTGAGCTGACACTGGAAGCGGCACACCTTCTGGTCACGAGCCGCGGAGATGTCATTGCGGAGATCGCCTTGAATCGGCCTCGAATGGTTCTGGGGCGCGATCAGGTGTGCGACATCAGCCTGGACAGCGCCTATGTCAGCCGGTATCAGAACCTCTTCATGGAAACCGAATCGGGCTGGATACTCATTGACCTGAACTCGACGAACGGCTGTTTCGTCAACGGCCGGCGCGTAACCCAGCACGAGCTCAAGGATGGTGACATCATCGCCGTCGGCCACCACCAGATCAATTTCGTAAGCGCTCGGGGGCGTCTACCGGCAACACGTATTGATGTCACGCCTGCATCCGACGAAGCGGTGACATCCGATGTCGACACGCTCGTGAGCCCGGAACCGATTGGCAAAGCCGAGTCTGCCTGACGCCGTAGGCGCAGAAGCGCGCCTACCCGCGCTTGACGAGGTGCGCCGTCCTTCCCTCGAGCGCGCCTTGAGCGCCCAATAGCCGATCTTCTATGCCGAGCAGAATCGGCTCGGCATGCTGACGGTAGATGTTGACCTTCGCGTTGAACACGTTGCGCGACATGCCGTGCTTGTCGCTGATCGTGATGCGGCGGATGCTGAAGTCGCCCGTCCGTAACCGCGCGCCTGTCAGATAGCACTTGATCGATTCGACACTCTCGCCGGACAGCTCGAGGCCGCTTAGCTTATCCAGACTCTGTGTGGCGCGTTCGACAAACGCGATCGAGTCCAGCTTCGTCGCCTCGCCGTTCGCCTGGGCCGTGGGGGTGTCGCCGAGAAATTCGCCGACCATGATCTGACCGGGCAGGGCTCGCTCAATCATTCTCGCAAGCTCCACCGTTACGTCGCCGACGATGTAGTTGTAGAGCGTCGGATTCAGGCCTTCGGCTTGGTGGAACTCGTAGCTGCTACCGATGTGAAAACAGGCTCTGAGCTCCGGCACCGTGTTGTGCTGCGCCTTACTGCTGGCAATGGCGTTGTCGGCGAGGACGAGGTGCATGAGGTGGTAGAGGAGAATGTCGGCATCGAGACCGAGGGAACGATTCCAGAGATAGAAACCATCGCCGGTCGTCGAGCGGCCGAAGTCGATATCGATGCTCTTCGACAGCATCTTGCTGTGCGCAGAGTTGATCGAGTAGGAGAGGCTGTTGAGCTGGGTCATCTGCTCGAACGGCGTCAGCAGGCCGAATCCGACGATATCGAACAACGCGACGGCGCGGGAGTCCACATAGCTGATTCCGTAACGCTTGACGAGCTTTTCGATGATCTGATCGGTCGTCGGCGAATCGTCGATCCTTTGGCGGAGCTTGAGCTGCGTCTGTTCGATGCCGAGCAGACGGGCGACGCTGTCCATCTGGCGAGGCGTCAGCTTGCGGCGGCCCGAGATCAGCGACTTGAAGAAATCCTCGGATGGCCTGACGGATTCGTTATCTGCGAGTGGCTCTGCCCTGGGCTGCCCCGAGTTCGCCGCCACGGCGTAGTGCGGCACGACCAGGACGGCGACGCCGTCGCTCGTCGGGCACCAGTTGAGAATGACGTTCTGACCGAGACGCCACTGCTTGTGCAAGCACTTGTCGAGATAAATCAGGTTGCTGCGATCCAGCAGGCTCATCTCTGCGTTATCGGCGGAGATAGTCTCGATGTAGCTGCCGGCGTGGCTGAAGCTAAAAATTCCGGTGTTCGAAGCTTCCATGGGGACTCATGCCACGATCAGTCCGGCCAATCATACTCTCGCGCATCGGCTGCGGAAATGCGCTTGGGTCACAGTCTGTCTGTGGATCGATTCGATTTGGGGCCCATACCCCGTCGAATGCTCGCTCGTAGTTGCCGCCCGGCCGCCGGATCACGATAATCTCGGCCCCGCTCGCATTATTGGACCGACGGCTCTTGACGGACGAAAAGACAATCGACCCGCGACGCCACTCGCGCGTTGTCGTGGATGGCCTGGCGCAGGCGCCGAGTCGCGCGATGCTGCGCGCCGTGGGCTTCAGCGACGCGGATTTTACGAAGCCGCAGATCGGCATTGCTTCGACGTGGAGCATGGTCACGCCGTGCAATATGCATATCAACGCGCTGGCGGACGTCGCCGCGGCCGGCGCCGATGCGGCCGGCGGTAAGAGCGTGATATTCAATACGATCACGGTCTCGGACGGCATTTCGATGGGAACTGCCGGCATGCGGTACTCGCTCGTCTCCCGAGAGGTGATTGCTGATTCGATCGAGACAGTCGTGGCGGCGGAGGGGTTCGATGGACTCGTCACGATCGGCGGTTGCGACAAGAACATGCCCGGCTGCGTCATGGCGATGGCCCGGCTCGATCGTCCGTCGATATTCGTTTATGGCGGTACGATTCAGCCCGGCCCCAAGCATCGCGATATCGTATCCGTGTTCGAGGCCGTGGGCGGCGTGGCGGCAGGCACCGTTAGCGAGGCCGAGCTCGAAGAGGTCGAAAAGACGGCCATCCCGGGACCCGGCTCCTGCGCGGGCATGTACACGGCCAACACGATGGCTTCAGCGATCGAGGCGCTCGGCCTGAGCCTCGCGAACAGCTCAGCGCAGGAGGCTGTTTCCGCAGCCAAGCAGAACGACTGTGAGCGAGCCGGTCAGGCCGTCATGCACCTCGTGGAGCGCGGCATTCGACCGTCGGACATTCTATGCAAGGAGGCTTTCGAGAACGCGATCACGATGGTCATTGCGCTCGGCGGGTCGACGAATGCCGTGCTGCATCTTCTGGCGGTCGCTCATGATGCCCGCATCGACTTGAGTCTCGATGACTTTACGCGCATCGGCGCGCGCGTGCCCGTGCTGGCCGACTTGCGGCCGAGCGGTCGCTATATGATGTCGGAGCTCATTCGAATCGGCGGTATTCAGCCGCTCATGAAAACGCTGCTCGATGCGGGTTTGTTGCACGGTGACTGTTTGTCCGTGACGGGCAAGACGCTCGCCGAGAACCTCGTGGGCGTGCGTGAATACCCGGACGATCAGGATATCGTTCGCTCGCTCGATGACCCGATCAAGGCCGATAGTCATCTCGCGATTCTCTACGGTAACCTGGCGCCCGAAGGTGCCGTCGCGAAGATCTCCGGTAAGGAGGGCGTGCGTTTCACGGGCCCGGCGCGCGTCTTCCAATCCGAAGAAGAGGCGCTCGCAGCGATTCTCGACGGTGCGGTGGTCGCTGGTGACGTCGTGGTCATACGATACGAAGGGCCCAAGGGTGGCCCGGGCATGCGTGAGATGCTCAGTCCCACGGGCGCGATTATCGGCCGCGGCCTCGGTGACAAAGTTGCCCTGATTACGGACGGGCGATTCTCGGGTGGCAGCCACGGGTTCGTCGTCGGGCACGTGACGCCCGAGGCGGCCGTCGGAGGACCGATCGGCATCGTCGAAAACGGTGACCGAATTACGATCGACGCTACAGCGAAAACCATCGACGTCGAGCTCGATGAAACGACGTTCGCCAAGAGGCTGCAGGCATGGCGGGCGCCACCGCCGAAGGCGGATCGCGGCCTGCTCGCGAAGTACGCTCGGCTCGTAAGCTCGGCATCGAGAGGTGCGGTTACCGACGAGCCGGCCGACGCGTAGTCGACCTGAGGCGCGATATCTTTCAGATTTCAATTCGATCGTATGCACCCTTGACGCAGTCGGTTCGAGACATTACGGTGCACGCCATGAGCCGAACCGGCCAGAAGATGGCGACGTCGAAGGCGATCATGCCGAAAATGATCGTTAGCGGGTCGCTCGTGCCTATGCGTTAAATCGCGTTCGGACACGGTCATTAAACAAACCCGCTGCGGACCTCCACAGCGGGTTTTTTTGTTTGCGAGGAGCATTGAGTCAATGGACAGCGTAGAGCATCGCGGCTTCGGTGAGCGGTCGGTCGTGACGGCGTTTCCGGCATCGCCTTTCGTTGTCATGAAATTCGGCGGCACGAGTGTTGCGACGGCACAGAACTGGCGCACGATTGCAGAGCTCGTCACGGCGCGCATCGACGAGGGCCTGCGGCCTATCGTCGTGCACTCGGCGCTCGCGGGCATCTCGAACGCGCTGCAGGAACTGCCGGAGCTCGCCATCGAGACCGGCGGCGCCGAGCAAATCGCTGCGATTCGACAACGTCACGAGACGCTTGCAGAGGAGCTCGGCGTCGATCGCGAGCTGTGTAATCCCCATTTCAATACGCTGCAGCAGCTCGTCGACGGCGTGCGCCTGGTCGGCGAAATCAGCCCGCGCGTTCTCGCGCGCATCATGGCCACGGGCGAGCTGGCGGCGACGGCACTCGGCGCAGCCTACCTGGCCAAGCAGGGTCTGGCCGCGCAGTGGCGAGACGCGCGAGAGTTTCTGCAGAGCGAAGCCGTGGGCGATCGATCCGAGCGCGTCGCCTATCTGTCGGCGACGTGCGCGTTCGAGCCGGATGAAGCACTCCAGCGTGCGTTCCAGAGCGGCGACAGCATCATCGTGTCGCAGGGCTTCATCGCGAAGAATGACGCCGGAGAAACCGTCTTGCTCGGTCGCGGGGGATCTGACACGTCGGCTGCCTATATCGCTGCGAAACTGGGTGCTCGTCGCCTGGAGATCTGGACGGATGTCCCGGGCTTCTTCAGCGCCGATCCTCAGGCCGTCCCTTCGGCGCGCTTGCTGAAGACGTTGCACTATCGAGAAGCGCAGGAGATCGCGTCTGCAGGCGGCGGTGTGCTGCACCCACGCAGCATCTCACCCGTACGACGTTACGGCATTCCGTTGTTTCTTCGGTGCACGAATCGGCCCGATTGGGAAGGCACGGTCGTATCCGCTGCGACCGGCGAGGACACGCCTCGTATCAAAGCCATCTCGCGGCGAACGCGGATCACGTTGATTTCGATGGAGTCGATGGAGATGTGGCACCAGGTCGGCTTTCTGGCGGAGGCTTTCGAGTGTTTCCGTGCTCACGGCCTCTCGGTTGACCTCATCTCGACGTCGGAGAGCAACGTGACAGTCTCGATCGATCTAGCGGCCAATGTCTCCGACAGCGCAGCGATCGAAAAACTCGTGGCTGACCTGGCCCGGCTGTGTCGGGTCAGAATTATCGAGGATTGCGCGGCGGTGACGCTCGTGGGCCTTAAGATTCGCGCGACACTGCCTGCGCTCAGTCCTGCCCTCGAGGTTTTCGAGGAGCAGAAGGTGCATCTCGTCACCCAGGCAGCCAACGATCTGAACCTGACCTTCGTCGTCGACACGGCGGACGCCTTTCGCCTCACGCAGCGCCTGCATGCGCTGCTGGTACAACGATTCGATGAGGACGCGGTCTTCGGTCCTACCTGGGAGCAGCTACGCCGGCCCGAGGCCGAGCCGCTCCCGAAGATCAAGCCCTGGTGGGAAAGCAAACGCTCCGAGTTGCTCGCTGTCGCCGAGCAGCACGATGCAGTTTACGTCTACGAGCGAGACAACGTCAGGCAGGCCGTGCGTGCGTTACTGTCGCTGTCCTCTGTCGACGCTGTTTTCTACGCGATGAAGGCGAACTCGAATCCGGGTGTCTTGCGCATCATTCACGAAGAGGGCGCGAATTTCGAGTGCGTGTCTCCCGGCGAAATCGAGCGCGTGCAGACGCTGTTCCCGGATCTCGAGCCCGGGCGAATCCTGTTCACACCGAACTTCGCACCGCGGTATGAATACGCCTGGGCGCTCGAGCAGGGTGTTTGGGTGACGCTGGACAATCTGCATCCGCTGCGTCATTGGCCGGAGCTCTTTCACGAGCGCGAGCTCTTCATCAGAGTCGATCCGGGGCGTGGCCGCGGGCATCACGAGCACGTCAAGACGGCCGGCGTGCATTCGAAGTTCGGCATCCCTCTGTTCGAGCTCGATGAGCTCGAGGATCTCGCTAGGGCCGCGCAGACCCGAATCGTAGGTCTCCATGCGCACACCGGCAGCGGAATCCTTACACCTGACAACTGGCGCGAGACCGGCGTGCAGCTCGCCGAGCTCAGGGCGCGTTTTCCCGACGTGCGCTATATGGATCTCGGCGGCGGGCTCGGAATCCCCGAGAAACCCGGGGAGCGACCGCTCGATCTCGAAGCGCTCGATACCCATATTGGTCACGTCAGGAGCCTGAGCGGCGATACCGAGCTCTGGCTAGAGCCGGGGCGCTTCCTGGTTGCACAGGCCGGCGTGTTACTCGCACGCGTCACGCAAACGAAAGGCAAAGGCGCAATGACCTACGTTGGGGTGGCTACGGGCATGAACTCGTTGATCAGGCCGGCCTTGTACGGTGCTTATCACGAGATCGTCAATTTGTCGCGGCTCGGCGAGACGCCGACGGACATCGTGACGATCGTCGGGCCCAACTGTGAGACGGGCGATCGTCTCGGCTCAGACCGTCTACTGCCGCCAACGCACGAGGGTGACGTGCTCGCGATCGCCAACGCCGGGGCATATGGTTACGTCATGAGCTCGCACTACAACTTGCGAGAGCCGGCCGTCGAGGTGCTGATCTAACCGGCTAGTCTTGGTGACGTCGCTCGAGCTCGGCTACCACATCGGCAAGGGCAACCTCGCGAAGCTGCAGTAACACGAGCAGATGGTAGAGGAGGTCGGCGGCCTCGGCCACGAGACGCTTGGGATCCTCGGCCACGGCCGCAAGTGCCGTCTCGACGCCTTCTTCGCCGAGCTTTTGTGCGACGCCGAGCACACCGCTCTGCGCGAGCCGCGCCGTATAGCTGTTCTCGCCCGGTGCGTCGAGCCGATCGGTAATGACCGATTCTAGCTGCGACAGAAAATTCAGTTCGCTCACGGGTCAGTCCTCCGTCTCCGGCGGGCGTATTGCGATGCCGTTTTCGATGAGGTATCGCTTGAGGTTCGGGATCGGGATCGCGGCGGAGTGAAAGACGGTGGCCGCGAGAGCACCGTCAACGTGAGCCCGCTCGAATACGTCGCGAAAGTGCTCCATCTCTCCGGCGCCGCCGGAAGCGATCAGCGGCACGCTGCTCAGCGCCCTGATCTTCGTGAGCTGATCGATGTCGTAACCCTGACGCACGCCATCCTGGTTCATGCAGTTCAGCACGATCTCACCGGCACCGCGCTGTTGGACCTCGCCGACCCAGTCGACGGTACGCCGCCGACTCGACCGGCTCTTGCTCGGATCGCCGGTGTACTGATAGACGAGATAGTCGCTGTCCTGCGCGCGACTGTCGATACCGACAACGACGCACTGAGAGCCGAAACGTCTCGCAAGTGCTTCGATGAGATCGGGATTCTCGAGGGCCGGGGTGTTGATCGATACTTTGTCTGCACCGAGATTCAAGATCGTCTCCGCATCCTCGAGCGTGCGAATGCCGCCAGCAACGCAGAACGGAATATCGAGCACGGCGGCCACGCGGTTGACCCAGCTGCGGTCTACGGTCCGCTCATCGGGACTGGCTGTAATATCGTAGAAGACGAGCTCGTCGGCGCCTTCGTCCCGGTAGCGTGCGGCGAGCTCGAGGATGTCGCCCATGACGCGGTGATTGCGGAACTGGACGCCCTTGACGACGACTCCGTCGCGTACGTCGAGGCACGGGATTATGCGCTTTGCAAGAATGGCTCAATCTCCTTCGCAGTCAGTCGCCCTTCGAGCAGGGCCTTGCCCGAGATCGCGGCGTCGACGCCGATCTCCGCGAGCCGCTCGAGATCCGCAACGCCTCGCACGCCGCCCGATGCCTGGACCGCAATTGCCGGCGCCCGTGAGTGGATCTCGGCGTAGAGGTCGAAGTTCGGGCCCGTCAGGGCGCCGTCACGCTCGACATCCGTGCATAAGACGTGCCTGAGCCCTGCCGGCGCGTAGCGCGCAATCGCATCCCATAGGCTCGTTCGTGACGCCTCAGTCCAGCCGTGCGTGGCGATTCGCGGTACGCCTGCAGCGTCGAGGCGCACATCGAGCGCGAGCGCGATGCGCTCGGCGCCATAGGTTGCCAGCCAGCGCGCGACCGTATCGGGCTCGTGGACCGCAAGGCTGCCGATCACGACGCGCTGCGCGACACCGAGGGCGGACTCGAGATCGTGCTCTGTGCGAATGCCGCCGCCGAGCTGAATCGACAGCTTCGCGTGCGCTCGCATACGCTCGACAAGCGGGAGGCTGACGGGCGAGCCGCGCTCGGCGCCATCGAGATCCACGACGTGCAGCCACGGTGCGCCATAGGCAGCGTACTGGGCCGCCAGGTCCACAGCGTCGACGTCGTAGCGGGTCTCCTGGGCGAAATCGCCCTGGAAGAGCCGCACACAACGCCCGTTGCGAATGTCGATGGCAGGGATCAACAGCATGGTCACAGCGCCAGAAAATTCGCCAGTATGCGTCCACCGGCTTTGGCTGAGCGCTCCGGATGAAACTGCGTGCCGAAAAAATTGTCCTGCTGAACGACCGAGGAGAACGCCATGCCGTATTCGGTGACGGCGCGCGTGTAAGCGCCGACCGGCAGCGCATAGCTGTGGATGAAATAGGCGTACGATCCTTCGGGGACGCCGTGCAGCAGGGGTGACGGTGCATTTACCTGCAGCTCGTTCCAACCCATCTGCGGCACGGGTAACTGCGGTCCGCCCGGGAAGCGCCTGGCCCGGCCCGGTATGACGTCGAGGCATGCGGCATCGTCCTCGTCCGACGCCGTAAAAAGCAACTGCATGCCGAGACAGATCCCGAGCACCGGCTGCTCGAGCTGCTTAATGACGTCTACGAGACCGGCAGCGCCGAGCCGCTGCATCGCGTCGCGGGCAGCGCCGACACCCGGCAGCAGCACGTGGCTCGCAGCGCGGATGACGTCGGCGTCCTCGGTCACAGGTGCATCGCAGCCGAGGCGCTCGAGCGCGAAGCAGAGCGAGGCCAGGTTGGCGCCGCCGCTCGCGATGATGACCGGAGACGCGCTCAAAGCACGCCCTTCGTCGACGGCAATTCGCTGCCTTCCCGGGCGCAGGCTTGGCGCAGGCAACGCGCGAGTCCCTTGAAGGCACTCTCGACCATGTGATGGGCGTTGTCGCCGCGCACGCGCACGTGAATCGCGGCTTCGAGCTTGTCGGCGAGCGAGCGAAAGAAATGCTCGACGAGCTCGGTCGGCAACTCGCCGACGCGCTCTCTGCCGAAATCGGCTTCGAACACGAGATACGGACGGCCGCCAAGATCGAGCGATACTTGGGCCTCGGCTTCGTCCATCGGCAGAACGAAGCCATATCGGCCGATGCCGCGTTTATCGCCGAGCGCGGCGCGCAGCGCTTCGCCGAGCGTGAGCGCGACGTCCTCGACCGTGTGATGCTCATCGACCTCGAGATCCCCATCGCAGCTCAACCGCAGGGCGAACCCGCCGTGTTTGCCCAGTTGCTCGAGCATGTGGTCGAGGAACCCGATACCCGTCGAGATCTCTGCGGCCTGTGCTCGGTCTAGGTCGACCTCGGCTCGAATCGACGTCTCATTCGTGCGTCGCTCGACTGTCGCTCGTCGCGGCTGGCGCCCGAGCGCGTGCGCGACGTCCGCCCAGGACGTGCCGTCACCGAGCTTGAAACCGCGAAGCCCCAGGTTCTCAGCCAGTTGCAGGTCGGTGTCACGGTCGCCTACGACGGCCGAGGCCGTGAGATCCAGGTCCGTCGTTGCGAGATATCTCGTCAACAGTCCGGCCCGCGGCTTGCGACACTCGCAGCCATCGGCTTGCGTGTGCGGGCAGTAGAACTCCTCGGCAAAGACGATCCCTTGCGAGGCGAACAACGCGAGCATGTGCTCGCGCACGCGCTCGAAGTCCTCTCGCGGAAACGCATCAGTGCCGAGCCCGTCCTGATTGCTGACAACAACGAACGCATAGCCGGCGGACTTGAGCTCGAGCAGGGCCGGCATGACGCCGGCGACGAGACGAACTTTGTCCAGTGCGTCTACCTGTTTGTCTGCAGGTTCCTCGATGAGCGTGCCGTCACGGTCGAGAAACAGTACCTTTGCTGACACTGTCGATCTCCCTCAGGTTGTGACCGCTGCGAGAAGCCGGTCGTTATCCTCGGGCCGGCCCACGGTGATACGCACGCAATCGGCGAGACTCGGGTCGTTTGCGAAGACGCGCAGGAGTATGCCGGCATCGCGTGCGCGAGCGACGAAGCGTTGGCAGTCTCGTACTTGCAGAAACACGAAGTTCGCGTCGCTGGGCCAGACTTTTTCGACGTCCGGGTGCTCACGTAATGCTGCCTCGAGGCGGGCGCGCTCGCGACGCAAGATCTCGACACGTTCAGCGGACACGCTCAACGACGCATCGCCGAGCGCACGGCTGACGAGCTCGATCGAAGGCGTTGGAAAAGTGTAGGGCGGCAACACGCGACCGAGAAACTCGATGACCGGCGTAGCGGCTATGACCGCGCCGCAGCGCACGCCGGCCAAGGAGACGAATTTCGATAGGGTGCGAAGCAATACGAGATGTTCGAACTGTGCCTGCAGCGGGCGCGCGCTCGGCTGGCTCGAGAACTCGCGATACGCTTCATCGACGATCACAACGGTGCGGCCGGCTGCCGTTTCACAGATACGCTCGATATCGGCCGGATCTACTGAGCTGCCGGTCGGGTTGTTGGGGGAGCAGATGAAAACGAGCTTGGCGCCGGCCTCGATGCAGGCTGATATCCCGTCGGTATCGAGCGAGAAGTCTTCGTTGAGATCGTCGCTGCGCCGCAGCGGGACACGCATGATGCGCGCACCCTGGATTTCTGCATAGAGGCGATACATGTCGAACGTCGGCGGCGATATCACGATGCTGTCGCGTCCGGCGCCGCAGAACGCGCGAATCAACACGTCGATGGCTTCGCTGCTACCGCGCGTTACAAGAATCTCCGAGCCCGGCACGCCGTAGTAAGCGCCGAGTTGCTCGGTCAGTATTGCCGGTCGCGGCGGCGGATAGCGGTTCAGGCCACGCTCGGTATCGTCGCCGGGCGCGCGCCATGGCGACTCGTTTGCGTTCAGGCGCAGCGTGTCCGCGGCGTAGTCGCCCGGTACGTAAGGCGCGAGTTGCAACAGCTCCGGGCGAGCGAGGTCTGCTACGACGCTCATCGTGCGATGCCTCGCGCTTTCTCGAGACGCTGCGCTACAGCCTGCGCGTGGGCGTCGAGACCTTCCATGCTGGCGAGCGTGCAGGCCGTCGGGCCGATCGCCTCGATGCCCGCGGCGCTCAACTCCTGTATCGTCATAGCGCGCTGAAAGTCGTTGACGCCGAGGCTCGAGTACGACCGAGCGAAGCCGTAGGTCGGAAGAACGTGGTTCGTGCCGCTGCAGTAATCGCCGACGGACTCGGGCGTCCACGGGCCGAGGAACACCGAGCCCGCCGCCCGAATGTGCGCTACCCACGCCCTGGGCTCGTCGATCTGCAGAATCAGGTGCTCGGGCGCGTACCGGTTGGCGACCTCGAGTGCCGTCTCGAGATCGTTTACGACGAGTACGATTGAGTGTGCGAGTGACTTCGCAATGATCTCCCGGCGGCTCAAGCGCGCTTGCTGGACCGTGACGGCTTCGAGCACCGCCTCTGCCAACTTCGCGCTCGTGCTGATCAGCACCGACTGGGAATCTGGCCCATGTTCCGCCTGCGAGAGCAGATCGGCGGCGACGAACTCGGGATCGGCCTGCTCGTCAGCGATCACGAGCACTTCCGAAGGGCCGGCCGGCATGTCCTGGGCGGCGCCTGAGGGGTCCTGTGCGACCTGTGCCTTGGCCGCCGTTACCCACGTGTTGCCTGGGCCGAAGAGCTTATCCACTTTCGGCACACTGTCTGTGCCGTAAGCCATCGCGGCGATCGCCTGGGCGCCGCCGATCTTATAAACGTTCTCGATGCCGCAGAGTCTTGCGACGTAGAGCACGGCCGCGTTGACGCAGCCATTCGGCTGCGGAGGACTGCAGAGGATCCTTGTTGTGCACCCGGCGATCGCGGCTGGCACGGCCAGCATCAAAGCCGTCGACGGCAGCGGGGCACTGCCTGCGGGCACGTAGAGCCCGACATTCGCGATCGGCCGGGTCAGACGCTCGCAGACCACGCCCGGCGCCGTCTCGACGAGAATCGGCTCGGCAAGCTGGGCTTCGTGAAAACGCTGAATATTGGCTTGCGCCGTAGCGATGGCATTCTTCTGGTCCGTGCTGAGCGTAGACTCTGCGGCGTCGAACTCCGCTCGCGTCGCTTCGAGTGTCTCCAGTCGCATACCGTCAATCTTTTCGGTGAGGTCGAAAAGTGCGCGGTCGCCGTCTGAACGCACACGGCCGATGATTTCTGCAACGCGGGCCTGAAGAGCGGCGTCCTCGCGCAGCGCCGGACGCCCGAGCACTTCAGTCTGCTCGCGCGCGGAAAGCTCATTCCAGACATACTGTTTCATGGCGCTTCAGGCGAGCATCTTTTCGACGGGCAGCACGAGCATCGAGCTCGCACCGGCTTCCTTGAGCTGTTCGAGCGTCTCCCAGAAAACGTTCTCACGGCATACGGCGTGCAGTGCGACTTTGTCATCGCGACCTTCGAGCGGCATGATCGTCGGCGCCTCGCTACCGGGCAAAAGCGCACGAATCTCCTTGAGTGCCGAGCGCGGCGCATGCAGCATGATGTATTTACTCTCCCGGACCTGGAGCACGCCCTGGATGCGCTGGAGCAGTCGTCGAATCCAATCGGCCTTATCGTCGGGGACGCCTTTGGGGGTTTGGATGAGTACCGCCGTGCTTTCGAGTATCGTTTCGGCCTCGAACAGGTGATGCGCACGCAGAGTCGCTCCGCTCGATACGAGATCGCAGATCAGATCCGCTTTTCCCAGGCTCGGCGCGATCTCGACGGCGCCGGAGAACTCCACGACGGAGGCCGCCACGCCATTGCGGCGCAAGTAGTCGCCGACGATGCCCGGGTAACTCGTCGCGATTCGCTTGCCCGTGAGCGATTGCGGTCCGTCGAAGCTCGAGCCTTCCGGTAGGCCGAACGACAGTCGGCAGTGACCGTAGTCGAGTGCGAAGACTTGCTCGAATAGATCCGTTTCGCCTTTGGCCTTTAGATCGATCCGGGCTTCTTCGGTGATATTGCCGCCGACTATGCCCAAGTCGCAGATGTCTTCCTGCACGAGTCCCGGGATGTCGTCGTCGCGCACGAGTAGGACGTCGACGGGCATGTTTTCACCGTAACAGATCAGTTGATCGCGACCTTTCGAGTAGGTCAGGCCGCAGCGCACAAGCATCTCCAGCGAGTGCTCGGTGAGGCGCCCGGATTTTTGTACCGCGATCTTGATGCGGTTCTCTATGCGTTGCGTTGTCATTTATATTTTCCTAACGGGCGCCAAGCCGCTTGAGCGCTGTGGTGTAACCACCGTTTCCGGCTGACAGGAACCGAGCAACGCGTCCGATCGTCGTCACGGAAACGCCCGTGAGCTCGTGGATCTTGCGATACGGCAAGCCCTCATCGAGATACCCGACGACGGCCCAACGGTCGACGATCGCCTCGAGCTCGGCTGGCGTGCAAAGGTCGGTGAAAAACTCCTCGCACTCGCGTTCGTTCTCGAGACTCAGGATCGCGCTGAACAGACGTTTTCGAGCACGTGCAGCGTCGCTGCGCGTGGACCGGTTGTGGTTCTTCATTGGTTATGGACCGTACTAATGTAATAATGCGTTAATACGATACTACGATGAAGACCCGCGCGTCAAGCTGTGAAACGCGCCCGGTGTCTGCTTATTGCGTAGCTTCGATCTCAGCGAGCACGGCGTCGCCGAAGGCGGTCGTGCCGAGAACAGTCGCATCCTGTTCCGCGCCCAGATCGGCGGTGCGAAGGCCGGCTTTGAGACACGCATGCACGGCCGTCTCGATGAGATCGGCGGCGTCGGGCAGCTCGAGGGAATAGCGAAACATCATAGCGATGCTCAGAATCGCGCCGATCGGGTTCGCCTTGTCCTGGCCGGCGATGTCCGGCGCCGAGCCGTGAATCGGCTCGTATAGACCAAATGCGTCCTCGCCAAGCGACGACGATGGCAGCAGTCCCAGCGAGCCTGACAGCATTGAAGCTTCGTCGGACAGGATATCGCCGAACATGTTGTCCATGACCATGATGTCGAAATCAGCCGGACGGGCCAGCAGGTGCATGGCGGCTGCGTCTACATACAGATGCTGCAGCTCGATATCGGGAAATTCCTCAGCGAACACCCGAGTGGCAGTTTCGCGCCATAACCGCGAGGTATCGAGCACGTTAGCCTTGTCGACAGACGCAACCTTGCCGCGGCGTGCCTGCGCCAGGCGACCGGCGACACGGCACACGCGCTCGATCTCCGCGACCGTGTACTCGCACGTATCGAACGCGGCGGTCGGCTTGCGACCGCGCTTGCCGAAGTAGATTCCGCCCGTGAGCTCGCGGACGATAATGATATCCACACCCGAGAGCCGCTCCGCACGCAGTGGCGACACGTCGGCGAGCTCGGGATACGTCACGGCCGGGCGAAGGTTCGCAAACAGGCCGAGGGCCCGGCGCAGATCGAGCAAGCCCTGCTCGGGTCTGAGGTCGACCGGCACGTTCGCCCACTTCGGGCCACCAACGGCGCCGAGGAAAACCGCATCGGACTTATCGCAAAGGGCGAGCGTTTGCTCGGGCAGCGGCGTGTTCTCGGCGTCGATCGCCGCGCCGCCTATCAATGCGCTCGACATATCGATCGCGACGTCGAATCGTTCTGCGGCCGCGTGCAACACACGCGTCGCCTGCGCGGCGACTTCGGGCCCGATGCCGTCGCCGGGTAAGATCGTGACGGCGCGAGTCACCCCGTCCGGGCCTCGAAAGCCGCTATGTCATCAGCATGCTGGGTCAGAAAGTCCATCTGGTCGAGCCCGTTGAGCAAGCAATAACGCGCGAAGCGGTCAACCGAGAAGGGCACGGGTTCCCGACCAGGGATGCTCACTGTCGAGCTTTCGAGATCGACCGTGATCTCGACGCCCGGGTTCTCGAGCAGCCACGCGTGCGTAGTGGCATCTACGACGACGGGAATGAAGCCATTTTTCAAAGCGTTGTTGAAGAAGATGTCGGCGATCTCCGTGCTTATCGCAACGCGCAGGCCGTAGTCCAGCAGGGCCCACGGTGCGTGCTCTCGCGACGATCCGCAGCCGAAATTGCGCCCGGCAACGAGAATCTGCGCGCCGGTTGCGCCCGGCGTGTTGAGCACGAAGTCCGGATTCGGCGTGCCGTCGCTGCTATAGCGCCAATCCGTGAAAAGATGTTTGCCGAGGCCTTCGCGGCTCGTCGTCGTGAGAAAACGCGCCGGAATGATCTGGTCCGTATCGATATCGTCCAGCGGTATGACGACGGTTCTGGAAGTAACGCTCTTGATGGGTTCCATGAAACTAATCCACGAGTTGTCTTGGGTCGGCTATCTTGCCGCTGATCGCAGAAGCTGCGGCCGTCAGTGGGCTGGCAAGCACGGTACGTGCGCCGCTACCCTGGCGGCCTTCGAAGTTGCGGTTGCTCGTGCTGACGGCAAGCCGCCCCGGGGCAACGATATCGCCGTTCATCGCAATACACATCGAGCACCCGGGCTCGCGCCATTCCGCGCCCGCGGCCCTGAAAATGTCGTCGAGTCCCTTGGCTTCGGCTTCGTTCTTGATACGTTGTGAGCCGGGCACGACGAGCATCCTGACGTTGTCCGCCACGCGATGCCCCTTGACGATGCTCGCTGCCGCTTCGAGATCACTGAGGCGCGCGTTCGTACAGCTGCCGACGAAGACGACGTCGACAGGCGTGCCGGCAAGCAGCTTGCCGGGCTCGACCTGCATGTAGTCGAGCGCCTTTGCGAACGCCTTGTCGTTGCCCGACGGCGCGGGCACGGCCTCGTCGATCGCCACGACCATGCCGGGGTTCGTCCCGAACGTGACCATCGGCTTCATGGCCGAGACGTCGAGACTGATTTCTCGATCGAATGTCGCATCCGGATCGCTCGGCAGCTCGCGCCAACGCGCCACGGCAGCATCCCACGCGCCACCTTTCGGCGCCAATTCCCGACCGGCGAGATACTCGAACGTCGTGTCGTCCGGCGCCATCATGCCTGCACGCGCGCCGGCTTCGATCGACATATTGCAGATGGTCATTCGCTCGTCCATCGACAACGGGCCGATCGCCGAGCCGCGGTATTCCATCGCGTAACCGGTGCCGCCGTCGACACCGATCTCGCCGATGATGCGCAACACGATGTCCTTGGCGGATACGCCGCGCTGCAGCGAGCCGGTCAGATTGATCGCAAACGATTTGGGCTTGCGCTGCAGCATGCACTGTGTCGCGAGAACGTGCGCAACCTCGGTCGTGCCGATGCCGAACGCCAGAGCGCCGAACGCGCCGTGCGTGCTCGTGTGCGAATCGCCGCAGACAATCGTTTTTCCCGGTTGCGTCGCGCCGAGCTCGGGCCCGATGATGTGAACGATTCCACGATCCGGGCTTTTGAAATCTTTGAGCTCGATACCGAACTCTTCGCAGTTTTTCATGATCTGACGGATCTGGCGCGCGGCGGCCGATTCGCTGACGACGTCGAGCTCTGCCAAGGAGCTCACGGGCACGGTTGGGATCGAGTGATCCATCGTCGCGAGCGTCCGATCCGGGCGCCGGACTTTGAGATTTCTCGCGCGCAACAGGTCGAACGCCTGCGGAGACGTGACCTCGTGGATGAGATGGAGATCGATATACAGTATGGCCGGCGTTTCGGCCGTCTGTGGCACTACAACATGCGCGTCCCACAATTTATCGAACAAGGATTTCATCGGATATCGTTCCTCAGCTCGAGTCGACCGGCACGCCATCGTGACGGTCGCGGGAGCCTCTAAATTTTGCCGCTCGCGTTACAGAGCGGCCGGTTGGCCGACGTCTGCAGACCCGGCGGGCTCGATGAGCTCCAGCCACCCCCACTGATCTGGCGTCGAGCCGTCGAACAACCCAAAAAAGCGATCCTGCAGCTGCTGGGTGAGCGGGCCGCGAGTGCCGCTACCAACCGGATTGCGATCGACGGACCGTACGGGGGTGATCTCCGCTGCAGTGCCGGTCAGAAAGACCTCGTCGGCGATGTAGAGCATCTCACGCGGAATGTTTTGCTCGCGCACGGCCAGACCGAGTGAGCCCGCAAGCTTGATCACCATGTCGCGAGTCAGTCCCGCGAGGATCGACGCAGACAACGGCGGCGTGTAGAGCGTGCCATCCTGCACGAGAAACAGGTTTTCTCCCGCGCCTTCGCTGACATAGCCTTCGCTATTCAGCGCAATACCCTCGGCGAAGCCCAGGCGCCGCGCCTCGAGTGTCACGAGCGCGCTCGAAAGATAGTTGCCGCCGGCCTTGGCCATCGTCGGGACCGTATTCGGCGCGACGCGCTGCCACGAGGAGACACACACGTCGACGCCCTGCTCGAGCCCGTGCTCACCGAGATAAGATCCCCACTCCCAGGCGGCAATCGAGCACCGTGCCGGCTCGTCCGGATCGCCTGCGACGCCCATTTCACCGTAGCCGCGATAGGCGACAGGACGCACGTACGCGCCGTCGATCAGCGCGTTCTCCAGCACGACGTCTTTACAGGCTGTGACGAGCTCCTCGACGGAGTAGGGGATCGTCAGGTAGTAGACCTTCGCCGAGTTGAACATGCGCCGGATGTGATCCGTGATTCTCAAGCCGACGAGCCCAGCGGCGCCTTTGTAGACCCGAATTCCCTCGAACACTGACGAGCCGTAGTGCAGCGCGTGCGTCAGGACATGCACGGTCGCCTGGTCCCACGGCACGAGCGAACCGTTGTGCCAGATGAGCTTGCTGGTTTTTAAGGGCATTCGGACTGGTCCTTCTAATTAGGGTGTGCCGGTCGCCGCCGTACCCACGCGCTTGCCGGCGTCCTCGGCATGCTCACGGCGGCTGATCCGATTCATGACCTCCAGATAGGCAAGCGCTGCCGATTCGACGATGTCCGTGCTCACCGCATGCCCGCGGAAACTCTGCCCATTATATTCGACGGTCACGGTAACCTCACCCTGAGCGTCGTCGCCGACGGTGACGCCGTGCACCTCGAAGTTCGTGAGGTTCAGGTCGATTCCGGTAGCTTGCTCGAGCGCACTGAATGCCGCTGCGACCGGACCATCACCCTCGGCAGCCTCGCGGACCTCGCGACCATCCGTATGCTTGAGCAGCAAAGCGGCGGCCGCGACCGTTCCCGTGCCCGCCGTGATATGCAGCTCCTCGATAATCCACGGGCCGGCTTTGCCGATATCGGCGCTCATGATGATCGCCTCGATATCGCGGTCGTACATGTCTTTTTTACGGTCGGCCAGCGCCTTGAACTCTTCAAAGCAGCGGTTCAGCTCGACGTCGTCGAGTTGAAAGCCCAGCTGCTCGACCCGTTGTCTAAACGCATGGCGTCCGCTGTGCTTGCCAAGGACGAGATTCGAGCGTGACAGCCCAACGTCCTCGGGCAGCATGATCTCGTACGTCGCCCGGTTTTTTATCATGCCGTGCTGATGGATGCCGGCCTCGTGCGCGAAGGCATTCTCGCCGACGATCGCCTTGTTGCGCGGCGTATGCATGCCCGTGACCGTCGATACGATTCGGCTCGTCGGGTAGAGGCGCCGTGTGTCGATGCCGGTCTCGACGCCGAAGAAGTTCCGTCGCGTCTTGATCGCCATGACGACCTCCTCGAGCGAGCAATTACCCGCGCGCTCACCGATGCCGTTGATCGTGCATTCGACCTGTCGGGCGCCGGCTTGCACGGCTGCCAGGCTGTTGGCGACCGCCATTCCCAGATCGTCGTGGCAATGCACGCTCAGGCGGATCTCGTCGATGCCGGTGACGTTGCGTTTCAGATAGCCGAACAGCTCGTAGAACTCACCGGGCACCGTGTATCCGACCGTATCCGGGATGTTCACGGTCGTCGCACCCGCACGGATCGCCGCTTCGACGACTTCGCCCAGATACTCCAGCTCCGTTCGCGAGGCGTCCTCGGGTGAGAACTCCACATCGTTACAGAGCTCGCGCGCAAGCTGGACGCCTTCGACGGCCGTGCGCACGATCTCGTCTTTGGCCATCTGCAGCTTATGCTCGCGATGAATCTGGCTCGTCGCGACGAACACGTGAATACGCGGACGCTCGGCATCTTTGAGGGCCTCCCAGGCGCGCCGAATATCTTTCGGGTTGCATCGCGCCAGGCCGCAAATGGTCGGTCCTTCGATCGTTCGGGCGATTTCTCGAACGGCAGCGAAATCGCCGGGCGATGCGGCTGGAAAGCCGGCCTCGATGACGTCAACGCGGAGATCCCGGAGCGCAGCGGCGACACGAAGCTTCTCATTGAGCGTCATGCTGCAGCCAGGGGCCTGCTCGCCATCCCTCAATGTCGTGTCAAAGATGACGACTCGATTGTCGTTCACTGCGTTCATCGGTTTATCTCCTCTAGTAACAACGGCAGATCGATCTGCCAACGAACAGTCCTACTCCCTCAGCCAGGCCATACGGCCGCGCAGCTCTTTGCCGACCGTCTCGATCTGGCTCCTGAGATCTTCTTCCATCAACCGCGTGTACTCGGGCAGCCCGGACTCGTATTCCGAGACCCAGTTGTTCGCAAACGTTCCGTCCTGAATTTCTTTGAGCACCTGTTTCATGCGCTCGCCCGTATGGTCGTCGACGACGCGCGGGCCTTGCGTCAGATCGCCGTACTTTGCCGTCTCACTGACGAACTCGTGCATTTTCGCCAAGCCACCTTCGTGCAAGAGATCGACGATGAGCTTCACCTCGTGCATACATTCGAAATACGCGACCTCGGCTTGATAGCCCGCATCGACGAGCGTCTGAAATCCCCGGACGATGAGCTCCGAGAGACCGCCACAGAGCACGGCCTGCTCGCCGAACAGATCCGTCTCGGTCTCTTCACCGAACGTCGTCTCGAGCACGCCGCCGCGGGTACCGCCGATGCCGTGCGCGTAGGCGAGGGCGCGCGCCTGTGCTTTACCAGTCACGTCCTGCGCCACCGCCATGAGGCATGGCACGCCACGGCCGGCCTCGTACTGGCGGCGGACGAGATCGCCCGGACCTTTTGGCGCGATGAGCACGACGTCGAGATCGTCGCGCGGCTCGATTCGCCCATAGTGAATGTTGAACCCGTGCGCGAACAGTAGCGTCGCGTTTTTCTTGAGCTTCGGCTCGATCGCATCGTAGAGGCTGGCCTGGACCATGTCAGGCGTCAAAAACGCGATGAGGCCTGCGCCATCGACGGCCTGATCCGGTGGCAACACCTCAAAGCCGTCGTTCTCTGCTTTCGCCGTCGTCTTGCCGCCCGGACGCAGTCCGATCACGACGTCGAAGCCTGAATCGCGGAGATTCATGGCGTGCGCGCGGCCCTGGCTGCCGTACCCTAAAACAGCGATACGCTCTCCCGCGAGCACCTCCGGCTGAACATCCGCCTCGACATACAGTTTCATCTCACTTCGCCTCCATAGTCATTTCTTATATAGCCCGTCGCGATCTCAAATCGGTCGCTCAAAAAAAAACCCCGCAGCCTTTCGGGTGCGGGGTTTCGTTGCTTCGTTGTCGTCAGCCCACGCGCCCGCACCTGCCGTTGCTAAGCAGCACGTCGACGAGGAGCAGGGTTCGGTGGTTCCTAAACATCTCAGTCAAGTTCCGTCCAGTGCGCGGATCATGGAGAAAAAGCCGAGCCATGTCAACGAATTAGGGCGAATCTGTGAAAATCCTGCGGCCTCGCGCGTAAGCGGCTGATTTGACGTAAGGCATCTCTGAAATCGTGGCGCCGATGCGTCGCCCGACGTGACGCCGGCGCCAGACGCCGAATCCCAGCCGGGCGCCGATCGGCCTTGTGTGATCCGAGTAGCACCCGTCGCCGATTTTGCGCTATCCTTTCGCCCGGGCACCCAGTGCCAATGGGGATGGTCGGGCTTCCAGCGTCGCCGCACGCGTACGCGGGGAGCGATAACAATTTGATTGACCTAGAAGAAGGAACTCGGGGGCAATCGCAAATCTGGGGTAACCAGTAAATAGCCTCGTGCAAGATTCATTCGATGAATCTGCAGTTTGTTCTTGTGTGCTGAAGGGCGGAGTCTTGTTTGACCCTTGCGGCTAACGCCGGCGCTTTGGCCTGCTGAAGTTAACTTGTATTTTTGAGAATGGATCTCCAGGAGTTTTGAGGAGTAGGCATGATAGCGAAACGTAACGTGGTGCTTCTGATTAGCACGCTCGGCGCAATTTTCACCGCGGAAATGGTCGCCGGCCAAGCCGTGGATCAGATCGTCGCGGCCGAACAACGTCGAATCCAACAGGCGCAAGCCGCTCAAGATACCATCGATGGTGTGGTGGAGGAGACGCGGGACCTTACCGAGGAATACCGCTCGGTAATGAAGGAGGTCGATGGCCTCCTGGTTTACAACACTCTGCTCGATAGGCAGATCGCAGACCAGAATCGGGAGCTGGACAACCTACGCACCTCGATTGATAGCGTAACGGTCATCGAGCGACAGATACTGCCGCTGCTGACTCGCATGATCGAAGGACTGGAGCGATTCGTCGCGCTCGACATGCCGTTCCTCGAGCAGGAACGGACAGCCCGCGTCGCGAATCTCTTGTCACTGCTCGAGCGCTCCGACGTGACGGCCGCGGAAAAATTCCGCGTCGTCATGGAGGCCTGGCAGATCGAGAACGAGTACGGTCGGACGATCGAGGCGTATACGGGAGAGCTCGAGCTCGACGGCAATACGCGTGAGGTCGACTTTTTGCGTATCGGCCGGGTCGCGCTGCTGTACCAGACGCCGGACGGTCAAAGCTCGGGTGCCTGGGACGCGAATGCCAGGGCGTTCGTCCCCGTCGGCAATGAGTTTCGCAACGCCATTCGCCAGGGCGTGAGGCTTGCGCGCAATCAGGTCGGACCCGATCTGCTGCTGTTACCGATGGCCGCGCCGGAGGAAGGCTAATGAAAATACTAAGAATTCTGCCGGTCACGATGCTGGCATTGGTCGCTGCGACGGGCGGGGTTAATGCGCAGGACAACGAGGCCATGAGCCTCGATGAGCTCTTGCAGCGTGTCGAGCAGGGCAGCGCGAGGGACAACCAGGCGGAGCAGCAGCGTTTGCAGCAATTCCGTCAGGCGCAGGCCCAACAGCAGCAGATGCTCCAGGACGCGATCAATCAGCGGATCAGCGAAGAGAACCGCAGTGAGCAGCTCGAGACGATGTTCGAAGAAAATGAGCTGCTGATCACCGACGTTCAGGCCCAGCTCGACGTGCGTCTCGGCTCTTTGCGCGAGCTTTTCGGTGTATTGCAGCAGGTCGCAGGTGACGCGCGTGCGCAGTTCCAGAACTCGTACACGAACATCGAGTATCCGGATCGCGAACAGTTCCTGACGGATTTGGCCGCCAAGATGGGTTCGAGCAGTCAGCTTGCCTCGATCGCGGAGATCGAGCGACTCTGGTTCGAGCTTCAGCGCGAGGCGACCGAGCTCGGCAAGGTCAAGCGAATAGCGAATTTCGAGCTCGTGACGACCGACGGCGAGATCAGCGTCGAGGACATCGTACGCGTCGGCGCGTTTAACATCGTCGCGGATGGTCGATACCTGCAGCGCAACCCGGATACGAACTCGGTCTCGGAGCTGCAACGCCAGCCGGAACAGCGCCGTTTCACGAACAGCACGAGCGAGCTCGTCAACGCGGCACCCGGTACGTTTGCCCGCTTCGGTCTGGACCCGACACGCGGACAGATTCTTGCGGCATTCGTGCAGACGCCGAATCTCCAGGAGCGCGTGAACCAAGGCGGTATCGTCGGTTACGTGATCATCAGCCTTGGTATTCTCGGTGTGCTACTCGCGCTCGAGCGCCTGCTGAGCCTGACGATTGCCGGGCGCAAGGTTAAAGCGCAGCTCAAGCGCGACACCCCGGACGCGGGCAATGCCCTGGGTCGCGTCCTGCAGGTCTATCACAACAACCCGCAGGCCGATACGGAAACGCTGGAGCTCAAGCTCGGCGAGGCCATACTCAAGGAAACGCCGAAATTGCAGCGTGGCATCCTGTTCATCAAGGTTATTTCCGTGGTCGCGCCGTTGCTCGGTCTGCTCGGTACCGTTACGGGCATGATCAATACCTTCCAGGCCATCACGCTTTTCGGTACGGGTGACCCGCAGACGATGGCAGGCGGTATCTCTCAGGCGCTCGTCACGACGGTGCTCGGATTGACCGTGGCCATTCCGACGGTGTTGTTGCACACCATCGTGAGCGGGCGCAGCCGGGAGATCACGCAGATTCTCCAGGAGCAGAGCGCGGGTATCGTCGCGGAGCAGTCCGAGAAGACCCATTAGTCGATACGGGATTGCGGAATCGGGCCGGCGTTTACTGCCGGCCCGGTCTCGCCCCCAACGGAGACCTACTCGATGCAAACTCTAGTCGATGCATACGAGGCCATCCGAGCCTTTCTCGAGCTTGGCGGCCCGATCCTGCGTCTCATCGGTGTCGTGATTCTCTTCATGTGGATCCTGATTCTCGAGCGCCTCATCTATTACCGCACGGGGATGAAATCCGAGCTGAAGTCGGCAGTGACCGAATGGGAAAGCCGCCAGGAGCGCAAGTCATGGCATGCGCACATGGTGCGTGCGCGGATCGTTTCGCGCGTGAAGATGGCGGCCGAGTTCGGTCTGCCGATGATTCAGACACTCGTAGCCCTGTGCCCCTTGTTCGGCCTGATGGGCACGGTGACGGGCATGATCCAGGTGTTCGAAGTCATGGCGTTGCAGGGCACCAGTAATGCCCGCTCGATGGCTGCCGGCGTATCACGGGCAACGGTCCCGACGATGGCTGGCATGGTTGGGGCGCTGTCGGGCGTGTTCTTCGTGACCATCCTGACGCGTACGGCCAAAAGGAACGTGAATTTCCTCGAGGACGAGATGACGATGGACCATTGACGCGGTCCGTACGTTGGTATATACCTCGAACAACTAGGCATAAGGCGCTGAGCGCAGCTCAGCAGGGGATAGCGGGTTGAGAAAGCACATAGCTGCTCTCAAGCAGGAGCAGGACGACAACGAGATTAACCTGACACCGATGCTCGACGTCGTTTTCATCATGTTGATTTTCTTTATTGTCACGGCGACCTTCATTCGGGAGCAGGGACTCGACGTCAACCGGCCCGATACGCCGGAGGCGCAGGTCGTGCAGGAGGAGGGTGCCATTCTCG
Source organism: Gammaproteobacteria bacterium (assembly GCA_041623375.1). Taxonomy (GTDB): domain Bacteria; phylum Pseudomonadota; class Gammaproteobacteria; order Steroidobacterales; family Rariloculaceae; genus JAHEEM01. The sequence continues at coordinate 25,110 of JBFJXA010000007.1, forward strand.
TCATCATCGACGAGACCGACGACATCTGGATCGACAACCGAATCGTCGATCCTCGAGCCGTCCGGGCCAACGTCGAGCGCCTGCACGCCGAGGATCCGGAGCGACCCGTCGTCATTCAGACCGCGCCCACCTCCAGCGCCGAGACATTGGTCACGGTCATGGACGCTTCGCGTCTCGCAGGCGTCTTCAACATCTCCATCGCGACGCAGTAAGCAAGCGCAAGCCAGAGCACCGTTAACGAGGATTTCAACACATGCGTGAATCAGTCGCCGAGCAACTCAGTGAAGAGGAAGAAGCCGAGATCAATTTGACGCCCATGCTGGACGTCGTGTTCATCATGTTGATCTTCTTTATCGTCACGGCCGTGTTCGTCAAGGAGCCGGGTGTCGAGGTCACGCGGCCCGAGGCGGCGACGGCGTTTACGCCCGAGGCGGGCAGCATTTTCATCGCCGTGACGAGCAATAACGAGATCTGGGTCGATGGACGCAGCATTCCTCCCGAGGGCGTCCGTGCGGCAATCGAGCGGCTTGCCACCGAGAATCCGGAAGGCGGCGTCGTGATCCAGGCAGATCGTGAAGCCTTTAATGAATATGTCATCAACGTGATGGACGCGGCCAAGGCCGCAGGGGTGCAGGAGATCACGTTGGCCGCGGCCATCCCCTAGCGGGGCAGAGGCGCATCGCCAGGCGTGTTAGAATCCACCTGCACCCGGCTGTTTGCATAGCTGGGTGGCTATGCCTAGAATGGTCAAGTATTGCATGAACGGGGGTTAAACGATGATTGCAAGGTATGCCATCTCCATTGGGCTCGGCGCTAGTGTTACGTTCGGTTTGCTGTTCGTGATGCAGTTGCTGATCGCGACCGGTCGGGGCGCGTTGACGGAAGCGACAGCTTTCCGAGTCACGGACTTCGTTCGAGTCGAGCGCAACGAGACCATCGAGTCCAAGCGCGACCAGCCGGAGAAGCCGCCGGAGCCCGAGCAGCCCCCGGAAATGCCGACGCCGAATCAAGCCGACAGTTTCGATAACTCGATGGCCGTGTCGATGTCAGCGCCGGCCATGGACGCCAGCCTGAGCGTTGGAGGCGTCGGCTTCGGCATCAGCGACGGGGAGTATCTGCCGATCGTCAAGGTTGCTCCCGTGTATCCAAACCGGGCGCTGACGCGTGGCCTGGAGGGTTACGTGATCGTCGAGTTCACCGTTACACCGCAGGGCACGACGCGCGATGCCGTGGTCATCGAATCCACGAGCAGCCTGTTCGAGCGCGCGGCCATCGAAGCAGCGCTGAAGTTCAAGTACAAGCCCCGCGTTATCGACGGTCAGGCCGTCGAGGTGCCGGGAGTGCGCAATAAGATCACGTTCGAGATTCAAGACTAAGTTTTGGGAGAGGTGACGATGCTGCGTATCGCACATTTGACACTGATGGCTGCGGGCGCCCTCTTACTGGGCACGGCAACTGTTTTCGCACAGGGTACGCAGGCCCCCGAGGGCGAAAGCGTTGCTGAACAGGAGACTCGCAAGACGCCGGCCATGCGCGAGCGTGTCTACCAGCGCTTGTCCGAGGCGCAAGCCTGTGCCGAGATGGACGATATCGCCTGCGCGATGGAGTTGCTGACCGAGGTCCGCGAAATGCAGGGCCTCAACAGCTACGAGGTTGCGCAGCTCTGGAACTTCTACGCGTTCATCTATATCGGGCAGGATAATTTCCGCGAGGCGATACGCGCGTACGAGATGGTTCTCGAGCAGCCCGACCTCCCGCTGGGCATGGAGACTGCCACTCGCTATACGCTTTGCCAGCTGTATTTTCAGCAGGAGCGGTACCGGGATTCGCTGACTATGCTCGATAGCTGGTTTGCGATCACCGCGACGCCGAACCCTGACGCATATATCCTCAAGGCTCAGATCCACTACTCGCTCGAAGAGTTCAGAGAGGGTATCCCTGCGATCCTCGACGGTATTCGCGTCGCGCAGGAGAGTGACCGTCCGATTCAGGAGAACTGGTATCGGCTGTTGAACGTCTTCTATTACGAGCTCGAAGATTATCCGAACGTTATCGGCACGCTGCGTACGCTCATTCAGAGCTGGCCCAAGCGTGAGTATTTCATCCAACTCTCAGCCATGTACGGCCAGGAAGGCGACGAGCTGCGTCAGCTCGCGCTATGGGAAACGGCTCACGAGGCCGGCTGGCTTACGCGCAGTAACGAGCTCGTTCAGCTCGCCCAGCTCCTGCTCGGTGCGGACATTCCCGTGAAAGCGGCGCAGATCATGCAGGAGGGCCTCGAAGCCGGCACGATCGAGTCGACCGAGACAAATTGGCGGATTCTCGCTCAGTCCTGGCAGCTCGCCCAGGAGGACGAACTGGCAATCCCGGCCATGATCCGCGCGGCGGAGTTGACGGAGAACGGCGAAGTCAATCTGCGCCTCGCACAGTCGTATCAGAACCTGGCGGAGTACGAGGATTGCGTGGATGCAGCGCGCGAAGCCCTTCGCAAAGGCGATCTGCGCAGAGAGGATCAGGCCAATCTGATCCTCGGCGCCTGTCTTTTCGAGCTGAAACAATATGGGCAGGCCCGTACGGCGTTTCAGAATGCCGCTGAGGACAACCGCAGCGCTCAGAACGCTCGCTCGTGGATCGACTACGTGAATGTCGAAGAGGACCGTGAGCGCCAGCTCCAGGCTGCGCTCAACCGCTGATCGACAGATTGCGATCAACTGCTTGTAGCGACGGGGCTGCCTTGGCAGCCCCGTCGTCGTCTGCGATTCGAACAACGCTCGCCCCATGAAGACGTTTACGCAGGCTCAGGACACCGCGCAGCATTGACCGAGGGGCTCGATAGCATCGTGCTCAGTCATCCGCTCATCAGCGCCGAGACGCTCACAGGTGAGTTGACCGACCCGCGGCTCGTTATTATCGATTGCAGGCACGACCTCAAGGATCCCGCAGCCGGGTCGCGAAAATTCGAGGAAGGGCACATCCCCGGGGCTCGCCATGCGCACCTGGACCGGGATCTCGCGCGCCCGCCGCTCGCGAGCGAGGGTCGTCATCCGCTTCCGGTCATAGAGCGGTTCGTGGAAATGCTCAGGCGGCTAGGCATTTCGAATGAGTCCTTCGTCGTGGTGTATGACGATTGCGGGGGGGCGATGGCGGCGCGGCTATGGTGGATGCTGCGTTGGCTCGGGCACGAGCGGGTTGCCGTATTGGACGGAGGCATCGCCGCGTGGTGCGCGCTCGGGCAGGCGCTCGAGGCGGGCCCGATCGTCGATGACGGCACTGGCGATTTCGAGCCCACGGCGGTTCGCCACGACTGGATCGTTACAACCGAGGCGCTCGAGACGTTACTCGCGCAGGGCGAGGTGCTGTTGCTCGATGCACGCGCCAGGCCGCGATACGCGGGGCTCGTCGAGCCTATCGATCCCGTCGCCGGGCACATTCCCGGTGCCGTGAATTTGCCCTTCAGCGACCTGTTGTCGGAGCGCGGGACGTTCGAGGCACCTGCCGTGCTTGCGCAGCGGTTCGCGGATGCTTTCGACGGTAGACCGATTGAGACAGTCGTGACGATGTGCGGCTCGGGCGTGACCGCATGTCATCTGCAACTCGGACTCGAGGTTGCAGGGTTGCCGATGGGACGCCTGTACGTTGGTTCCTGGAGCGAGTGGATTCGCGATCCTGAGCGACCCATTGCGAAAGCATAGCGTGTTTTCTTAC
>JBFJXA010000008.1:0-28176 GCA_041623375.1 Gammaproteobacteria bacterium
CCTATCCCGCGTTTCCGACCGACATGCAGGCGCAGTTCTGTGCGCTCAACGCAATCGCCGAAGGCGCCGGCGCGGTCACGGAGACGATCTTCGAGAACCGGTTCATGCACGCGCAGGAGCTCCAGCGCATGGGTGCCGATCTCATCGTGAAAGGCAACACGGCCATTACGCGTGGCGTCGCCGAGCTCACGGGTGCCCCGGTCATGGCCACCGATCTGCGCGCCTCGGCGTCGCTCGTGCTCGCCGGGCTCGCCGCACGCGGCGTGACCGTCGTCGATCGGATCTATCACATCGACCGCGGCTACGAGTGTATCGAGGAGAAGCTGTCACAGCTCGGTGCCGATATCCGGCGGCTGCCCGTCTAACGCAGACTCGAGGGGGTCTGACCCCAGGTAATTTCCAGGGGGTCTGACCCCAGGTAATTTCGCGTCAGCCGCCGAGCTGTGACGAGACGGGGCGCTCGATGAGGACGGCTTCGGTCTGGAACAGGCCGACGCCAGCGCGAAAGCCGCGGATTCTGATCGTGCTGCCCGGCCGCTCGCTCGCGATGAGGTTCATCATCTGCTGGCGGCTCATCATACGGTCGTCGTTGATGTGGGTGATGATGTCCCCGGGGACGAGGCGCGCATCGCGCGCGGGGCCGCCGACCTCGAGCAGCTTCATGCCGGGCCCGTCGAGTCCGTAGGCCGCGGCGTTCACCGACGGCAGGTACTGCGTGCGCACGCCGAGCCAGCCGCGGATAACCCGGCCGTTCTCGATGAGGTCGTTCATGACGCCACGCACGAGATTCACGGGAATCGCGAAGCTGATACCGGCCGGTGTGACCTGATTGCGCAGTGGCGCGCCGAGCACGGCCGTGTTGATGCCGACGAGCTCACCCTGCGCGTTGATCAGAGCGCCGCCGGAATTCCCTACGTTGATCGCGGCGTCGGTCTGAATGAAGCTCTCGAAGGTCGTCACACCGAGACCGCGCCCCGTCGCGCTGATGATCCCCTGGGTGACGGTCTGATTGAGGCCATAGGAGTTGCCGATCGCGAGGACGACGTCACCGACCCGCAGCGTGTCGGACCGCCCGAGAGCGATCGCGGGCAGTTCCGTCAGATCGATCTTCAGCAGCGCGAGCTCGGTGTCCGGATCGGCGCCGACGAACGTAGGCTCCTCCACGACGCGTCCGTCCGCCAGCTGCACGGAGATCGCATCGGCGTCACGAATGACGTGCCAGTTCGTGACGATATAGCCTTCGGGGCTGATGACGACGCCCGAGCCCAACCCCTGGCCCGCCGCGGCGCTCGTCGCCTGGCCGCCGAAGCCGCTGCGCTGTCCCGGGATTCCGGTCGTGTAGAGGTTGACGACGGCCGGGGCACTGGCGGCGACGGCGGCCGCGTAGCTTTCCGGCCCGCTGGGCGGCAGGGCCTGGCCCGGGCGCAGCAACTCGGGCCTCCAGATCAGGACGATGAACGCGACGGCCAGGCCGAGAACCGCCGACTGGCCGACAAACGCGAGGAGTTTCACCGTGGAGCTCATGTCCTTATTTTAGCAGCACACCGGCTGGGTCCGGTGGTCAAGGCCGCAGGGCGCTGTGTATAATCTTGCGGCTTTTTCGACGGACCATCGTTGCCTCCACGGCTGCGGCGCGATCAGGCTGGAGCGCTCGGCAGCTATAGGCATCTCGGCACGAGAACACGCAATCAAACGGATGTAGTCATGAGCAGGCTGACCGCGAAGGCGCCCGGTCCGCCAGGGAGCGCTTGATGAGTGACAATACGGACCTGGAGCGACGCCACTTTCTCACGGCAGCGACCGCGGTCGTCGGCGGGGTCGGCGTCGTCGGTGCATCGATACCTTTCGTCGCATCGTTCAGGCCGAGCGCCCGCGCGCGGGCGCTCGGTGCACCGGTCGAAGTCGACATCAGCAAAGTCGAGCCGGGCGCGCTGATCAAGGTCGAGTGGCGCGGTCGCGCAATCATGATTTTGAATCGCACCGAGGCAATGCTCGACACGCTTGGCGACATGATGCCGGTATTGGCGGACCCGGAATCAGAGGTGTCGCTGCAGCCGGAGTTTGCGACGAACGAGCACCGCAGCCTGCGACGGGAAATCCTCGTCGTCGAGGGCGTATGTACGCACCTTGGCTGTGCGCCGATTCCGCGGTTCGAGGTCGCCCCGGCTGATCTCGGCGCCGATTGGGTCGGAGGCTTCTACTGCCCGTGTCACGGATCGAAGTTCGATCTATCAGGCCGGGTATTCAGCGGCGTGCCCGCGCCGACGAATCTCACGGTGCCGCCTTACACCTTTCTCAACGACGGCACGCTGCTGATCGGCGCCGAAACGGGAGCGGCGTAAGTGGCGACTCGCGAATCGGACATGATGGGCCGGCTGGGCCGCGGGCTCTCCTCGCTGGGCACGTGGATCGATGCGCGTTTCCCGATGACCAAGCTCATCAAGGAGCACGCGACCGAGTACTACGCATCGAAGAACTTCAATGTCTGGTACGGCTTCGGTGTGCTCGCAACTGTCGTTCTCGTGCTGCAGATCGTCACGGGCATTTTCCTGACGATGAATTACAAGCCGGCCGCCGCGGATGCGTTCGCCTCGGTCGAGTACATCATGCGCGATGTCGAGTGGGGTTGGCTCATTCGATATCTGCATTCGACGGGCGCCTCCGCATTCTTCGTGGTGGTTTACCTGCACATGTTCCGGGCGCTGATGTACGGGTCGTACAAGAAGCCGAGAGAGCTCGTGTGGCTCATCGGCATGGCCATCTATCTGTGCATGATGGCCGAAGGTTTCTTCGGCTACCTGCTGCCGTGGGGCAACATGTCCTACTGGGGCGCGCAGGTTATTGTGTCGCTGTTCGGCGCCCTGCCGGTCGTCGGTGAAGGTCTCGCCGAGTGGATCCGTGGCGATTTCTATATCTCCGACATCACGCTGAACCGGTTTTTCGCGTTCCATGTCATTGCCGTGCCGATCATGTTGTTACTGCTCGTCACCGTGCACATCATGGCCCTGCACGAAGTCGGCTCGAACAATCCCGACGGAATCGAGATCAAGCAGTACAAGGACGCGAGCGGTAAGCCGATCGACGGCGTGGCCTTTCATCCGTACCACACGAGCAAGGACCTCGTCATCATCGTCGTCTTCCTGATCGCGTTCTCGGCGGTCGTCTTTTTCGCGCCGGAGATGGGCGGCTATTTCCTCGAGTACGCCAACTTCGAGCCGGCCAATCCGCTGCAGACGCCGGAGCACATCGCACCGGTGTGGTATTTCACGCCGTTCTACGCGATTCTGCGCGCCTTCCCGAGCAAGCTCGGTGGTGTCGTTCTCATGGGTCTGGCCGTATTGTTGCCCATCTTTCTGCCGTGGCTCGATCGCTGCAAGGTCAGATCGATTCGCTACAGGGGCTGGTCGTTCCGGATCGCGCTGTGGACTTTTGCGGTCACTTTTCTCGTGCTCGGCTATCTGGGCCTGCAACCGGCAACGGGAGGCTATGTGACTGCGGCGCGGATCTTCACGATCCTCTATATGGCGTTTTTCTTATTGATGCCGTTTTACACGAGCCCGGCTATCGAGAAGACCAAGCCGGTTCCGACACGGGTGCGATGATCATGGGTAGGCCTGCAGCAATGAAGGTAGCGCTCGCGATTCTCGGGCTCTCGTTTGGCATGTCGGCTGCGGCTCAACATGGCGCTGAAGGGCTCGAGCCTGCCAACAACGACGTCGGGGATATCGCCTCGCTGCAGCGCGGCGCGATGTACGTGGTTAATTACTGCCTCGGGTGTCACTCGGCCCAGTACGTTCGCTACAACCGCGTCGGCGCCGATCTCGGATTGACGGAAGACCAACTGGTCGCGAATCTCATGTTCACCGGAGAGCGCCCGGGCGATACGATGCAAAACACGATGTCAGAAGCAGACGCCGTGCGCTGGTTCGGTGTCGCGCCGCCGGATTTATCCTTGATCGCACGGAGCCGGGCGACCGATTACCTCTACACTTTCCTGCGTGGCTTCTACGCTGACGAATCGACGCCAACGGGGGCAAACAATGTCGTGCTCGCCAACACCGCGATGCCTCACGTGCTCTGGGAGTTGCAGGGCGTGCGCCGTCTCGTTCACGAGGAGGCCGAGGAGGGTATGGAAGCCGGGGTCCATTTCGAGGTCGTCAGGCCCGGAACCCTCAGTGAGGTAGAATTTGATGCTGTCGTTCGGGACATCGTGAACTTTCTCGATTACATTGGCGAGCCGATGCAGCTCGAGCGCCAGGCGTTGGGTATAAAAGTAATCGCATTCCTGCTCATCTTCCTAGTAATCTCCTATATGCTGAAAAGAGAGATTTGGAAGGACGTGCACTAGTGCTCCTTCGGTGTTCTATGCGACTCATCTCGTCCAGGAGCTTTGTACATGGCGGTCATTGTTAGCCGTCGCTCAGTCATGACTCTATTCTCCAAACCGACTGACATCTGGAGCCATAGAACTCGGCTCGTCCTCGCTGAAAAAAGCATCAATATCGATATCGTGGACGTCGAGGAAGGTAACCTCCCCGAGGATCTGCTGGATCTGAATCCGTACAACAGTATCCCGACACTCGTCGATCGCGATCTCGTGCTCTATGACTCTCGAGTCATCATCGAGTATCTCGACGAACGCTTTCCACACCCGCCGCTCATGCCCGTCGACCCGGTAACGCGTGCTCAGTTCCGGCTCGCGTTGTATCGCATCGAGCACGACTGGTATGCCCTGGCAGAGGAAGTCGAGGAAGGCGCGGATCGCAAACCTGTCACGCGCGCGCGAAAGGATCTGCAGGACAGTATTCTGTCGAGCGTCGAAATCTTCGCGGCCAAACGTTTTTTCCTGAGCGACGAGTTTTCTCTCGTCGACAGCAGTATCGCGCCCGTGTTGTGGCGCCTGCCGATCTACGGGATCGAGCTGCCCTCCCAGGCCAAGCCGATACATCGCTATATGGACGAGGTCTTCAGCCGCCCGTCGTTTCAGGCGAGCCTGACCGAGCTCGAGCAGGAGATGCGGCAGTAGCTCCATGGTCGAGGTGGGGCCCAAAAGACCTTACCTGCTCCGTGCGATGCACGAGTGGATGATCGACAATCATCTAACGCCACATATCGTCGTTGATGCGATGGCGCCAGGGGTCGAGGTACCCCAGCAACACGTCGCCGAAGGCAAGATCATTCTCAACGTCAGCTATTCCGCAACCGATGGTCTCGACCTCCGTGATGAGCCGTTACGTTTCAAGACGCGCTTCAGCGGCATCAGCCACGACATTGTCGTCCCCGTCCTGGCCGTGTTGGGCATCTACGCGCACGAAACGGGTCACGGCATGATCTTTACGGAGGAGGAGGAGTCTTCGTCCGATGCCACCGAGCCGGGCGGCAAGACCGATGAAGGCACAGATGGCGGGCCCGCCAAGGGGCGGCCCGAGCTAAAGGTCGTCAAATAGCCAGCGAAGCGTCAGCGAAAGCGCTTTTGGCTTGTGTCGGGTGGGTTCCGGCCCAGCGCGATCACCGTCGGCCTACTCGGGCCTAGGCGCCGAGGATGGTCGCGTCGATGAGATCGCACAGGCAGTGGATCACGACGAGGTGCGTTTCTTGAATGCGGCAGGTCCGCTCCGCAGGCACGCGGATTTCTACGTCCCCGGGCTCCAGCGCTTCGGCAATCTTGCCGCCGCTTCGGCCCGTCAGCGCAACCACAGCCATGCCACGATCGTGGGCGGCCGTCACAGCGCGTAGCACGTTTTCGGAGTTTCCGGACGTGGAGATCGCGAGCAATACGTCGCCGGACTGTCCGAGCGCACGCACCTGCTTGGAAAAAACCTCCTCGAAGCTGTAGTCGTTCGCGACGGCCGTCAGCGTGGACGTATCCGTCGTCAGGGCCACGGCAGGCAATCCCGGGCGCTCCATCTCGAAGCGGCCGAGCAGCTCGCCGGAGAAATGTTGCGCATCGGCAGCCGAGCCGCCGTTGCCACAGCTCAATATCTTGGCGTCCCGAACGAGCGCGCCGGCCATGACCTCCGCGGCGCGAACGATATCCGGCGCCAGCGCTTCGGCGGCCTGCTTGACCTCGCGGCTTTCTTTGAAATGCGCTAGTACGCGATCGTGCATATCGTCCATGCGATGGATCAGTTTCGAGGGCCGTCACTCTGCCCTGAAACTACCGGAGCTTCAAGCATTTACACGCCCACTACGCTGTCTCGGCGTCGAATGCGTCCCTGATCCATTCGTAGCGGGCCTGTGCCGTGTCGATGTTGTCGATCGCTACGACGTCGAAGCGCACGGGCTTCTCGCTCCATTCGGGCCGTTGCATGAATAGATGGCGCGTCGTAAGGACGAGCTTGCGGCGCTTTCTCCGGTCGATCGTATCGAGGGCGCTCGTCACACTACCATTGCCACGTGCTCGGACCTCGATAATCGCCAGGGTTTGCCCGTCTAAACCGATGACGTCGATTTCGCCGAAGCGGCACTCGTAGCCGGTTTCGAGAATCTTGATGCCGTGGCGCTCGAGGAATGCGCAGGCGCGTCGCTCCCAACGCGTTCCCAGCCGACGCCGGCTCAACGTGAAGACAAGATTTGAGTGTCGAGGGCTGTTTCTTCGCTCGGCGCCTCGGGCGGGAGCATTGCAGGCACGCCGTTGCGAAACTGGGCGATTGGCAGGCGACGACGCACACGACCGTCGGCATCGATCCAAAGCTCTCCGGACATGCCCGGCAGTGACACGAAGCTTGCACCCGGGTTGTAGAGGAGCGGGATCATACGGTAGGCATCGAAGCCGAGCCCGTAGAGTCGCAGCCAGCGACTGGTGCGCTGCGGCCAGTAACGCAGCAGTGAGCTCCGCAGCGCTTCGGCGCTGGCATCGGGGGTAATGAGCCATGGAATGTCCGCAAAGATCACGCCGTTGAGGTCGGGATCACTGCCGCGCGTTGCCACTTCGTAGATCTCAGAGGTTGCGTAGGTCGGCAGGTCGCCTGCGAAATGAAAGCGAAACTGTGGCGCGAGCAGTCGGGCGGCGCCCGGCCCAGCCGCGAAAAAGATCATGTCGACGTCTTGACGCCGCCGCGGCTCGAACTCGATCGGCAGGCCCAAATTCGCAGCGAGCCGCTGATGACGTTGGGTGCTATCGGCCAGATTCAGCAGCGTCGTGATAGCGAGCGAGAAATCCTGCGTGCTCGAGTCGTACGCGCGCGACTCGAGCAGCCGACCACCCAGGGCTTCGAACTCCCGTTGAAAGCTCTGAAAGACGCGCAGGCCCCACTCGCTGTTCGGGAACAAGGCGACTGCGGTTTCTGCACCGTTGGCGACCGCGTGACGCACGGCCTCGGCCGCTTCGTCTTCGGGTGCGAGCCCGAATTGATAGAAGTTCGGCGGCAGCAGTTGCTGCGTATCCACGGTATTCAGGGCAAGCGTGGGAATGAGACCCGCGTTCATAGCTATTTGCTCGACGTCGGATTTCAGCAGCGGCCCGACGATGAACTGCGCACCGTCGAGCTGCGCCTGTTCGTAGGCTTGCTGGCTGCCCAGTTCGTCCGTGTCGTAGACGCGTAGACGCATCTGCGCGCCGGAGGGATTTTGCAGGTACGCGGCAATGAAGCCGTCGCGAACAGCCGCCGCGGGCTGCGGCAGGCTCGACAGTGGCAAGAGCAACGCAACCCGAGCGGGATAGATCTGCGCAAGTCGGTCCTGCTCGCGCAAGGCTGGCAGAAGGAATTCTGCCGCCGGATGACGCGGGTAGCGCGTAAGCCAACGATCGAGCCCGTCGGCGAGCGAGAATGGGTCGGCGCGTGTGGCGACGGCAACCGGCGCGAGCGCGAGCCAACCGTCGATGACGGGGTCGCGTGTCGCGACGACGGGCCGTACGGCCGTCTGCGACTGCAGTCCGCTCCAGATCATCTCGTGATTGGCGAGTATTTCCGCGTCGGTGTCGAGCCAGACGTCGCGCTCGACGAGCACCGTCACGGCTTCCTCGATGCGTGCGAGCTGAAACAGCGCGCGTGCCCGCGTCGCCATGCTGCGCAACGAGAGCGAACGTTCGGTCGGATCCGTCATGCTGTCGAGCATGTCGAGTGCCGCGACGGCATCGCCGTCGAGCAGTGCGAGCTCGGCCCAGAGCGCGAGGAGCCAGGGCCGTTGCACGGACCCGGCATCGGCTTCGGCGCGCGCGAGCCACTCGCGTGCCTCCGCAATCGAGCCGACACCAACCAACAGGTCCGCGGCGGCGATCGCATACTGCGCGCGCGCCGTGCCGAGCGTACGCCCGTACAGATCCGCGTAGATGCCGACCGCAGCGTCCGTATCGCCGCCAGCGGCATAGGCTTGCGCTTGCAGCTCTGGTCCTGCGAGATCCGGGCCGGCACTCGGCACGGGTGCCGTCGCACAACCGGCAACGAAGACGAGGCCGAGCAGCGTTACGAACAGCCTAGGGGCGCAGACAGAAGCAGGCTTGCACATTCAGCGTTCTCGCAGGCAGCATGAATTCATGGCGGACGAGTCTCAAGGCACGCTCTACGTCGTCGGCACGCCGATCGGCAATCTCGAAGACCTGAGCGTCCGGGCTCGACACACACTGTCCATCGTGGATCTCGTTGCCGCCGAGGATACCCGCCACACACGCGGATTACTATCGAATATTGGGCTAAAACAGACACTTATTGTCTATCAGACGCACAACGAGGCGCGCCAGTCCGGGCGCCTCATCGATGCGCTGCGAGAGGGCCAATCCGTCGCGCTCGTCAGCGATGCGGGCACCCCGCTGATCAGCGATCCGGGGCTCACGCTCGTCGCCGCCGCGCTCGATGCGGGCATCGAGGTCATCGGCATTCCCGGGCCGAGCGCGCTGGTCACGGCGCTGTCGATCAGCGGTCTGCCGGCCGAGCGTTTCGTCTTCGAGGGTTTTTTGCCGAGGCGCGCAGCAGCGCGTCGGACTCGGCTCGAGGCGCTCAAGAACGAGATACGCACGCTGGTTTTTTACGAGGCCGTGCATCGCGTTGCCGATACGGTCGCAGATCTCGCAGCGATCTTCGGCCCGGCGCGGCGGATCGCGCTCGCACGCGAGCTGACCAAGCTTCACGAGAGCCTGGAGACGGGCACCCTTGGAGAGATCAGCGCGCGTCTCGGTGATGACATTCCGCTCAAGGGCGAGTTCGTGCTCGTCGTCGCGGGCGCGGCCGAGGCCGCTGGCGGCGACGTTGTGGAGGCCGCGCGAGTCTTCGCTATCCTGCATGCAGAGCTGCCGGCGACGACAGCCGCGAAGCTCACGGCGAAGATTACGGGCCTGTCGCGCAACGCCGTCTACCGCCTGACGCGTACGGACGAAAAATAGATACCCAACCGCAGGGCGGGCGTGATGGCGCTCCCCTCACTGCGCGGCAGCCGAATTGCTCGCCACGGAGTTCGGACGTGCGGGGCCTGGGCCAGCCGGCGTTAGCCGTGCATGACATCGAAGGGCATTGCTCGCGACACAGTTCGTCGGTTCGCCTGCGGCCCCGCAGCGCGGCTGCCACTGCGCTCGGCGAGGCACATCACGCCCGCCCCTGAACCGCTGTCGCATCGGCAATGCCGCGGTTACCAATAGGCAGGCGGGCTTGACGCACCCTCTGGTAAAATCGGCAGCGGGAGTCGGCCGAGCAGTCGCTGGGGGTAACCCCGGAGGAAAGTCCGGGCTCCATTGGGCAGGGTGCCAGGTAACGCCTGGGGGGCGCGAGCCCACGGACAGTGCCACAGAAAATATACCGCCTGGCCGCAAGGCCCGGTAAGGGTGAAAAGGTGCGGTAAGAGCGCACCGCGCAGCTGGTAACAGTCTGCGGCACGGTAAACCCCACCTGGAGCAAGACCGAATAGGAGGACGTTGAGTGTGCCCACACGAGTTCTCGGGTAGGTTGCTAGAGATTCACGGTGACGTGCGTTGCAGATGAATGACTGCTCTCGACAGAACCCGGCTTACAGGCCGGCTCCCACCCTACACACGCGCGCGCACGCGTCCGTATCCGCGGCGTTGTCGTCTCCTTGCGACATAATGCCAACGGCACTTTAAGTGTGTAGTCTAACTCTATGATTTTTCGTTCTCGAGGTCCGTTCAAGAACCTGCAGACTGTCGCCTAACTCACTGTCAAACAAAAAAAATCTGCTGTTTTTGGTTGACAGCCCAGCCCCACGCTCCCTATAGTTCCGCGCAGTGGTAAAAAGTGGGGAAAAATGGGATCGCGATGTTTCGCGGGGCCTCCAAAGTCACGCTCGATGCCAAGGGGCGGCTCGCGATACCGAGTCGCTTCCGCGAGCACCTGTTGACTCGAGCCGATGGCCGCCTCGTGGCCACGGTCGATCGTGCCGGATGCCTGCTCATTTACCCGCAGCCGGAATGGGAGGACTTCGCGCGTAGGCTCAACGCCCTGCCGGGCATGAAACCGCAGGTGCGTGAGTTTCAGCGCGTCGTGCTGGGGAACGCGACTGATCTTGAGATGGATGGTCAAAGCCGCGTGCTGATCTCGCGGGCGCTGCGCGATTACGCCGAACTGGACAAGCAGGCCATGCTCGTTGGCCAGGGTAAGAAATTTGAGCTTTGGGACGAGGAAAGGTGGAGCAAACGCCTGAGTGAGTGGGCAACCAGCGACGAGCCGCTGGATCCGGATCTTGCAGACCTGCGAGTCTGAGCGCATCAGCGCGTGATCGACCGATCGGGTCATGAGCCGGTGCTGTTGCGCGAGGCGCTCGCGGGCCTGGCGATCCGAGACGACGCCTGCTACGTGGATGGCACGTACGGACGAGGGGGACACAGCGCTGGGATTCTCGCGCAGCTTGGGAAGCAAGGCCGGTTGCTCGCATTGGATAAAGATCCCGAGGCGGTCGCGCACGCACGCGAGCACCTCGGTGCCGATCGACGCTTTTCGATCGAGCACGGCGGCTTCGAGCAACTCGCTCTACACGTTGAGCCCTGGCTCGCCGGGCGTGAGCTCGCAGGCCTGCTGCTCGATGTCGGTGTCTCCTCGCCTCAGCTCGACTCGGCCGAGCGCGGCTTCAGCTTCGCTAAGGATGGACCGTTGGACATGCGCATGAACTCGCAGCAGGGGCTCACGGCAGCCGAATGGCTGGCGGATGTCAGCCAGGCTGAGCTCGCGCATGTCCTGGCCAGGCTGGGCGAAGAGCCGCGCGCGCGCCAGCTGGCAGCCGTCATAATCCGTGAGCGCGAGCGAGGGCCAATCCAGACGACACGGCAGCTCGCCGAGCTCATAGAGAAGCATTCGCCTAAGCGACCGCAACGCCTGCATCCGGCAACGCGGGTTTTCCAGGCGCTGCGGATTAAGATCAACGACGAGCTCGATGCGCTTGCAGCCGCGCTCGAGCAAGCGCTCGAGCTACTCGCGCCCGGCGGGCGTCTGTGTGTCATCAGTTTTCACTCCCTCGAGGACCGCATCGTCAAACGCTTCATCGCGAAGCACTCGCGTGCCGATCCCGTCTACGCGGGTTTGCCGAATATTCCAGCACAGGCGCAAGCGAAGCTCGCAAAGATCGGCCGGCTCGTGCGGCCGAGCCCGCAGGAGCAGGACGCGAATCCACGTGCCCGCAGCGCACGCTTGCGCGTCGCGGAAAAGCTCGAGGTCGCGGCACCATGATATTGCGCCGCCACGAGCTCTTGGTCTGCGTCTTGCTTGCCGTGGCCGTTGTCGTATCCGCCGTCTGGGTCGCGAGCACGCGGCATCAGGCGCGCCAGTTGTTCATTGAGCTCGAGGCGTTGAATCGTGAGCGCGATCGCCTGCAGGTCGACTGGGGCCGCCTGCAGCTCGAGCAAAGCGCCTGGGCTGCGCATCCGCGTGTCGAGTCGCTCGCGCGCGAAGACATCGGCCTCGATCTGCCGGATCAGCGCAACGTCGTGCTCATCACGGAAGCTGACCAATGAGGCGGCGTAGGAAATCGCAGCAGGTCATCTGGCGGCGCTGGCGCAGTCTCGCGCTGCTCGCATGCTTCGCCCTGGTCGGCGGAGCGCTGGAGGCCCGTTTAATTTATCTGCAGCTCGTCGACCGTGAGTTCCTGTCCGAGCAAGGTGACGATCGGCATATCCGGACCGTGCAGATCTCCGCGCATCGGGGGCCGATCGTCGATCGCCATGGCGAGCCTCTGGCCGTGAGCACGCCGGTCGATACGATTTGGGCCAATCCGAAAGATCTCATGCCGGCGATCGAGCGCGTCGGTGAGCTTGCCGAGATTATCGACGTCGAGACGGACTGGCTCGTGCGCCGTGTGACCAGCAACCTCGATCGTGAGTTCGTCTATCTGCGGCGCCACTTGCGCCCCGACGATGCGGCAGCGGCGCTGCAGCTCGGTCTGCCCGGCGTCGGCTCGCTCAGAGAATATCGACGTTACTATCCGAGCGGCGAGGTATCCGGGCATTTGCTCGGGTTCACGAACATCGACGATCAAGGCCAGGAAGGGCTCGAGCTCGCCTACGATTATTGGCTGCGCGGGGAAACGGGACACAAACGCGTCGTTCAGGATCGGCTCGGACGCATCATCGAGGACGTCGAGCTGCTCGCACCGGCGAAACCGGGTCGGACGTTGACGACCAGCCTAGATCTGCGCGTTCAGTATCTTGCTTACCGGGAGCTCAAGCGCGCCGTCACCGAGACCGGTGCCTTGTCGGGCTCCGTCGTCATTCTCGACGTCGAGACCGGCGAGATTCTCGCCATGGTCAATCAGCCGTCGTTCAATCCGAACGATCGCAGCCAGCTCGACGTCGCGCGCTATCGCAATCGCGCAGTGACTGACATCTTCGAGCCCGGCTCGAGCTTCAAGCCGTTCGTCGTTGCGGCGGCGCTCGAGACGGGACGATACGAGCCGACCTCGACGATCGATACGTCGCCGGGTTACCTGCGTGTCGGCGGCAAGGTCATTACGCAGGACTACAACGACCTCGGCGAGATCGACCTGGCAACGATTCTTGCACGCTCGAGCAACGTCGGCGTCGGCAAGCTTGCGCTCGACCTCGAGCAACGACACCTCTGGGGTACCTTATCGAGCTTCGGTATCGGCAGCCTGACTGAGAGCGGTTTTCCCGGCGAATCCGCGGGTGTGCTCAACGACCCGGAGTTTTGGCGGCCCGTCGGGCAGGCGACGCTCGCCTACGGCTACGGGCTCAGCGTGACGGCGCTGCAGCTCGCCCAGGCCTATTCGGTCATCGCCGCCGACGGCATCCAACGCCCGATCTCGCTCGTCGCCGTCGAGGATCCGCCCAAAGGCAGGAGAGTGATCTCCCCAGCGACGGCCCAAGCCGTCAGAGGCATGCTCGAGACGGTCGTCTCAGCGCAGGGCACCGGACAGCGCGCGGCAATCCAGAATTATCGCGTCGCCGGCAAAACCGGCACGGCCTGGAAGTCGGGTGTCGGTGGATATTCGAAGGACCGCTATCTGGCCGTGTTCGCAGGTTTGGCGCCGGTTACGGCACCGAAAATCGTTGCCGTCGTCATCGTCGACGAGCCGCGCGGCGAAGACTACTACGGTGGCGAAGTTGCAGCGCCGGTGTTCTCGCGCATCGTCGGCGGAACGCTGCGCCTGTTGGCCGTGCCACCCGACGGACTCATCGAGCCTCCGTCGACCGTTGTGGCGCGAGCTGAGGTCGCGCAGGTGGGGGGCACTCCATGATGGCGGCGGTTGCGACGATGGTCATGAGTCTCGGCGAGCTGCTCGGCCCGGCCGCGGGCGAGCTCGCGGGTCTAGAGATTCGCGACCTCGTTGCCGACAGCCGCCAGGTCGAGCCCGGTGCGGCGTTCGTCGCGCTACCGGGGCTGCGCGCGCACGGCCTGGACTTCGCCGACGAGGCGCGCGCGCGCGGTGCGGCCGTCGTCGTCTATGAGCCGTCTGCCGCACACCCGGACGTGGCTGCGCCGAGCGTGGCCGTGCCGGGACTCTCACAGCAAGTCGGCAAGCTGGCGCAGAAGTTTTTCTGGCAGTCGCGCGAACCCGTCGTCCTCACGGGCGTGACGGGCACGAACGGCAAGAGCACGGTCGCCCATCTGATGGCCGAGGCACGCACGCGCCTGGGTCACGACTGTGCCTATCTGGGCACGCTCGGTGCAGGTGTGCCGCCCACACTGACGCCGCAGGCATTGACGACGCCCGACTGCTTGACGCTGCACCGCAGCCTGCGCGAGCTCGATGTCGACGAAGCCGCGATGGAGGTGTCCTCGCACGCGCTTGCGCAAGACCGCATCGCAGGATTGCGATTCACGACTGCTGTCTTCACTAACTTAAGCCGCGACCATCTCGATTATCACGGAGACCTCGAAAGTTACCAGGCCGCCAAGGCGCGATTGTTCTCGCTCGACGGACTCGAGCACGCGGTCATCTTCATTGACGACCCGTTCGGCGCCGTGCTGGCCCGAGGCTTGCCGGACGGCGTCGTGCCGACGACCGTGAGCGTTGCCGGCAACGCGCACGTCGAAGGGCATGTGATCGAAGCCGGGCTCGCGGGCATCAAGGTCGAGGCGCGAACGCCTCAGGGAACTGCGACGATCGACTCGGCGCTGCTCGGCGATTTCAACGCCGAGAATTTGCTCCTCGCGCTCGCCGGTTTGCTTACGCTCGACACGCCGCTCGACGACGCGAGCGCAGCGCTCGGGCAATGCGCTGGCCTGCCGGGTCGCATGGAGCTCGTCGCCCGTGCCGATTCGGGTGCCGCAATCGTCATTGACTATGCGCACACGCCCGACGCATTACGCCGTGTGCTCGGCAATCTGCGCAGATGCACGGACGCGGAACTCTGGTGCGTGTTCGGTTGCGGCGGCGATCGGGATGCCGGCAAACGTCCGGCCATGGGTGCGGCCGCGAGCGCCGCCGACCACATCGTCCTGACCGACGACAACCCGAGAGGCGAGGAACCCGCGGTCATCGTCGCCGACATACAGCGCGGGATCGAGCCGGGTACGCAGGTGTTGGTCGAGCACGATAGGCGGGCCGCGATCGAGCTCGCGCTCGGGCGCGCCGGCCCTGGCGACATCGTGCTCGTCGCGGGCAAGGGTCACGAGACGATCCAGATCGTCGCCGGTCAATCACTGCCGTTCAGCGATCGCACCGTGATCGAGGAAATTCTCGGAGCGTCGGCATGATGGCGCGCACGCTGGCCGCCGTTGCTCGAGAGGTGCACGGCCGCCTGATCGGACCGGACGCGGCGTTCGGCACCGTGAGCATCGACAGTCGTCGCATCGACACCGGAGGGCTGTTCGTCGCAATTCGCGGTGAGCATTTCGATGGAAATGATTTCATTGACGACGCGTGCACGCACGGCGCAGCGGGCGCTCTCGTCTCGAGACTGAGCGAGGCCACGCTCCCGCAGGTCGAAGTCGCTGACACGCGCGTGGCGTTCGCGCAGATGGCGCGGGCCTGGAAGGCAAACTTCGGCGTCCCCGTCGTTGCCGTCACGGGCAGCAACGGCAAGACGACCGTCAAGGAGCTCATCGTCAGCATTCTGCGCTGCGGCAGAAACGTATGCGCGACGCGCGGCAATCTCAACAACGATCTGGGCGTACCGCTGACGCTCATGGAGCTCAGCGCCGAGCACGAGGTCCTCGTGGCCGAGCTCGGCGCAAATCACGCCGGCGAGATCGATTATCTCGGCGCGCTCGTCGAGCCGACCGTCGGCGTCATTACGAATGCCAACGCTGCACATCTCGAGGGATTCGGTTCCATTGCCGGCGTGGCCGCAGCCAAGGGCGAGCTGCTCGATCACCTGCCGCCGGCCGGCACGGCCGTGCTCAACGCAGACGATGCCTATTATGCCGATTGGGCTGCGCGCAGCCGGGCTCAGACCGTCGTGAGCTTCGGGTTCGGTGCGCGCGCGGATTGCACGGTGCGCGGCGAGATCGACATCGAGCCTGGCGGCTCGGCGTTCACGCTCGAGCTGCCCGGCGGACCGCAGCTCGATATCACGTTGCCTCTGCTCGGTCGGCACAACGTCATGAATGCGCTCGCCGCTGCGGCAGCCGCCGATGCGATCGGCGCTTCGACCGAAGACATCGTGCAGGGACTCGCTGCGGCAGACGCGGTCGGCGGACGTCTGAAGATGCTGTCCGGGCGCGCCGGCGCCGTTGTCATCGACGACAGCTACAACGCGAACCCGGCCTCGGTCTGCGCGGCGCTCGACTACCTCGCGCAGCTGCCGGGCCAGCGCGTGCTCGTGCTCGGTGACATGGCCGAGCTCGGTGAGGACAGTCGTGAGCTGCACGCACAAGTCGGCGAGTACGCGCGCGCACGCTGTAACGCGTTGCTGGCGATCGGCGAGCACAGTCGGGCGGCAGTCGCGGCTTTCGGCACCGGCGGCACGGCCTGCGACAGCATCGAAAATCTCGAGGCCGCACTCACGCCGATGTTGAGTCCGACGACGACCGTGTTGATCAAAGGTTCGCGTGTCATGCAGCTCGACCGGCTCGTCGCACTGCTCGTCGACGATGACGACAGTCAGCAGGGGGCAGCATGCTGATCTATCTAACCGAATATCTGACCCGCTTTCACTCCGGCTTCAACGTGTTCGGTTACCTGACGCTGCGCGCGATTCTCGGCGCGCTTACCGCGTTGGCGCTTTCGTTTGCGATGGGGCCCTACGTCATACAGCGTCTGTCCGCGCGGCGCGTCGGTCAGCCGATCCGCCAGCTCGGGCCCGAGTCACATTTACCGAAGGCGGGCACACCGACGATGGGCGGCGCGCTGATCCTGCTCGCGATCATCGTCAGCACGCTGCTGTGGGCAGACCTCACAAACCGGTTCGTCTGGATCGTGCTCGCTGTGACACTCGTTTTCGGTGCCATCGGTTTCGTCGACGACTACAAAAAACTCGTCCTCGGAAACGCGGAGGGACTGCCGGCGCGCGTGAAATTCTTCTGGCAGTCGATTGCGGGTCTGGCCGCAGCGGCAGCGTTGTATATCACGGCGGAGAATCCCGCGGTCGAGCACGCGTTGCTGATTCCTTATCTGCCGGGCGTGTTGATTCCGCTCAGCGTTTTTTTCTACGTGCCGTTCACGTATCTCGTAATTGTCGGAACATCCAACGCCGTCAACCTGACCGACGGCCTCGACGGGCTCGCGATCATGCCTGCGGTGCTGATCGGCTCGGCGCTCGGCATCTTCGCGTATGCGGCCGGCAACGTCGTGTTCTCCACCTATCTCGGGATCCCTTACGTAGCCGGATCCGGCGAGATGCTGGTTTTTTGTGCGGCCCTGGCTGGCGCCGGCTTGGGCTTCTTGTGGTTCAACACCTACCCCGCGCAGGTCTTCATGGGCGACATCGGTGCTCTCGCACTCGGTGCGGCTCTGGGCCTCGTGGCGGTGGTGGTGAGGCAGGAACTGGTGTTACTCATTATGGGCGGTGTATTCGTTGTCGAAACCGTCTCAGTCATCATCCAGGTTGCCTCCTACAAGATGACCGGCCGGCGTATTTTTCGCATGGCGCCGCTGCACCATCACTTCGAGCTCAAGGGTTGGGCCGAGCCAAAGGTGATCGTGCGTTTTTGGATCATTACGGTCATTCTCGTTCTCATCGGTCTTGCGAGCCTGAAGATCCGATGACGATACGAGCGTGGCAGGGGCAGTGAGCCGATGTTCGCTGCACGACGAGCAGAGCGACGGATGACGGATTCGCAGCAACGCGGCAATACCTTGGTCGTGGGCCTTGGCGCGACGGGACTGTCGGCGGCGAGGTTCCTCGCGCAACGGAACGAGCTCGCCTGCGTGATCGATTCTCGAGCAGAGCCGCCGGGGCTTGCGGCGCTGCGTGAATCGCATCCCGACGTGCCCGTCGTGCTCGAGAGCCTCGATACCGGCTGCCTCGAAGGTGTGCAGCGCCTCGTCTTATCGCCCGGGTTGAGCGTGGATCTGCCGCTCGTCGCCACGGCGCGCGAGCGCGGTATTGCGGTCGTCAGCGACATAGAGCTGTTCGCGCGCGCAGCAGACGCACCCGTCGTAGCCGTGACCGGCTCCAACGGCAAGAGCACGGTCGTTACGCTCACCCACCAGCTACTCCAAAAGATGGGTTTGCGCTCGGCAGCGGGCGGCAATCTGGGCCCGCCCGCGCTCGATCTGCTCGCCGAGCGCCCCGAAGTTTTCGTGCTCGAGGTCTCGAGCTTTCAAATGGAAACGACCGAGAGCCTGCGTCCTAAAGTGGCTGCGCTGCTGAACGTTTCTGCCGATCATCTCGATCGCCACGGCAGCCTCGAGCGATACGCCGAGCTCAAGCGCAAGCTCATCGATGCGGCCGAGATGGCGGTATTCAATCAGGACGACGATCTCGTGCGAGCCATGGGCCTCGAGCATCCTCGCGCAGTGCCGTTCTCGACCGTTCACGCCCCGGCGCGCGGCTACGGGATCATCGAGATCGACGGCGAGCGCTGCCTCGCTCGCGACGGCGAACCGTTCTTGCCGGCTGCACGGTTGCGCGTTCGCGGTCGGCACAACGAAGGTAACGTGCTCGCGGCACTGGCCCTGGCCGAAGGTGTCACGGGCCGGCATCTCGCCGATCTCGCTGCACTCGAAGCGTTCACGGGTCTCCCGCATCGGTGTGAATGGATTGCCGAGCGGCGAGGTGTCACATACATCAACGATTCCAAGGGCACGAACGTCGGAGCCGCCGTCGCGGCGCTCGAGGGGCTCGACGGTCCTTTCGTGCTCATCGCCGGAGGTCAGAGTAAGGGCGCGAGCTTCGCGCCGTTGGCACGCCATGCACGCGGCAAGCTTATCGGCGCTGTGCTAATCGGGGGAGCCGCCGCCGATCTCGAACAGGCGCTGACGGGTATCTGCGCGACGCGACGCGCCGGCGACATGGCAGAGGCGGTAGCGATTGCAGCCGAGCTCGCGACCCCAGGTGTCACCGTCCTGCTATCCCCGGCTTGCGCAAGCTTCGATCAATTTTCAAGCTACGCCGATCGGGGCGAGCAGTTCGCAGCTCGCGTTCGGGAGCTGGTCGAATGAGCGCGCGCATCGAGATCGGGGGTCTGCATGTCGATACGGCTTTGACTGCGGCCGTGATCGCGCTGCTTGCGATCGGCGCCGTCATGGTCGGATCGGCGTCGATCTCGCTCGCCGATCGCGATATGGGTCAGCCGCTGTACTTCCTGGCGCGCCATGCCGGCGCCGTGCTGCTCGGCTGCGCAGCCGGGCTCACCGTGCTCATGATTCCCATGAACGCGTGGTTTCGGTTGAACGCGCTGATTCTGCTCGGCGCGTTCTTGCTGCTCGTCGCGGTCGAGATCCCCGGCCTCGGCCGTACCGTCAACGGCAGCACGCGTTGGCTCGCACTGGGTCCGTTGACGCTGCAACCGTCCGAGCCCGCACGATTGTGTTTCGTGCTGTATCTCGCAAGCTATGTCGTGCGCCATCAGAAAGACATGGCGCGGAGCCTGCTCGGCTTCGTCAAGCCGCTACTCGTCATCGCTGCGGCGTGTGCGCTGTTGCTCGGCGAGCCGGATTTCGGCGCGGCCGTCGTGCTAACGGCGACGAGCTTCGGGGTCTTGTTCATCGGGGGGGCGCGGCTTCGGGATCTCGGGCTCGCGCTCGTCGCAGCAACGGCCGGACTCGCTGTTCTTGCGTTCACGACGCCGTATCGATTGCAACGCCTGCTCGGGTTCGTCGATCCGTGGGCCGATCCCTACGCGAGCGGTTTTCAACTCACACAGTCGCTCATTGCGATCGGACGCGGCGAATGGCTCGGTGTGGGTCTCGGCGACAGTGTGCAAAAGTTGTTCTATCTGCCGGAGGCGCACACGGATTTCGTCTTCGCGGTGCTGGCCGAAGAGCTCGGTCTCGTCGGCGCGACGCTCATCATCTGTCTGTTCGGCGTCATCGTCTACAAGGCGATTGTGCTCGGGCCGCGCGCGGCTGAGGTCGGCCTGCCCTACCAGGGCCTCGTGAGCTCAGGTGTGGGCCTGATGCTCGGCCTGCAGGCCGGCATCAATATCGGCGTCAACATGGGTTTGCTGCCGACCAAGGGGTTGACACTACCGCTGATCTCCTACGGACGCACGAGCGCGGTCATCACCGTCGTAGCGCTCGCGTTGATCATGCGCGCGCATCACGAAGTCAAGGAAGGCGAGCGACGCGCGCGATCGAAGTCGGGCGCAGGAAGCGGCGCATGAGCAGTGGGCCGATCATGATCGTTGCAGGTGGCACGGGCGGCCATGTCTTTCCGGGACTCGCCGTGGCCAGCGTGCTGCGCTCGCGCGCGCACGACGTGGTCTGGATGGGCACGCACCGGGGGCTGGAATCGCGGCTCGTGCCGCAGGCGGGTATTGAGATCGAGTGGATCACCGTGACGGGGCTGCGCGGGCGCGGCGCGCTGGCGTGACTGCTCGCGCCGTTTCGACTCGTTCACGCGGTCGTGCAAGCGCTCGGCGCGGTGCGGCGCCGGCGTCCGAGGGCCGTGCTCGGCATGGGTGGGTTCGTGTCAGGGCCCGGCGGCATTGCGGCCTGGCTTACGGGACGGCCGCTGCTGATCCATGAACAGAACACCGTCGCCGGTGCGGCCAACCGGCTGCTCGCAAGACTGACTACACACATCTTCGAGGCGTTTCCGCAGAGCTTCCCGGCGCGCTATTCAGCGAGCCTCATCGGCAACCCCGTGCGCGAGTCGATCCTCGAGTTGCCGCCACCAGCCGAGCGCTTCGATCGACGCAGCGGACGGCGTCGCGTGCTCGTCATTGGCGGTAGCCAGGGTGCGCGCACGCTCAACGTCGAGGTGCCCGCAGCCATCGCTTCACTGGCCAACGAGATCGAGATCGAAGTGTGGCACCAGGCCGGTGCGGAGGTCGAAGCCGCGCGAGCGAACTACGCTCAGGTGCACTGCGAGTTGCGCTTGGAGGCTTTCATCGAAGACATCACGGCAGCCTATGCCTGGGCGGACCTCGTCATTTGTCGCGCCGGTGCGCTGACGATTGCGGAGCTCGCGGCGGCCGGTGTCGGCGCCGTGCTGATTCCCTATCCGTTCGCCGCTGACGATCATCAGCACAAGAATGCCGCGCGCTTCGCCGCCAACGGCGCCGGCCTCGTCATCGCCGAGAGCGAGCTCGATGCGGACCGCTTAGCGCAGGCGATCGCGCGCATTCTCGGCGACGCTGCGACGCCGCTGCGCATGGCGGAGCTTGCCCGGGCGCAAGCACGGCCCCGTGCGGCCATCGACCTGGCCGAGGCGTGCATTGCGCTCGCGGAGGCCAGAGCATGACGCAGCCGATGGGCAAGACACGTACGATTCATTTCGTCGGCATCGGCGGTGTCGGCATGGGCGGAATCGCCGAGGTGCTGTTGAACCTCGGCTATGCGGTGCAGGGCTCGGATATCAAGGCCAACAAAGTGACCGCGCGCCTGACGACGCTCGGGGCCGAGATCAGTCTCGGGCATCGGTCCACGAACCTGGGTGACGCCGACGTCGTCGTCGTATCGAGCGCAATTATCGAGAACAATCCCGAGGTTGTCGAAGCGAAGCGGCGTCGCATTCCAGTCATCCAGCGTGCCGAGATGCTCGCCGAGCTCATGCGATTCCGCTACGGCATCGCGGTTGCGGGCACGCACGGCAAAACGACAACGACGAGCCTGATCGCGAGCGTGCTCGCCGAGGGTGGACTCGATCCGACGTTTGTCATTGGCGGCCGCCTGGCGAGCGCCGATGCGAACGCGCGACTCGGCACGGGACTCTATCTCGTCGCCGAGGCCGATGAGAGCGACGCATCGTTCCTGCACCTGCAGCCCGTGATTGCCGTCGTCACTAACATCGACGCGGATCACCTGTCGAGTTACGAAGGCGATCTCGGCCGGCTGAAGCAGGGATTCACCGATTTTCTGCACAACTTGCCGTTTTACGGGCTTGCGGTGTTGTGTCGCGACGATCCGAGCACGGCCGAGCTCATCGCGGGCCTCGGCCGACGTGTGATGAGCTACGGGTCCTCGGGTCGTGCCGACGTGCGTGCGAGCGATATCCAAGCCGATGGGCTCGCGAGCACGTTCGTCGTCCACCGCCAGGACCGCGAGCCATGGTCGTTGCGCGTAAATCTGCCGGGCCGGCACAACGTGCTCAACGCGCTTGCCGCCGTCGCCGTCGCCCAGGAGCTTGGCATTGAAGATGCGGCTGTCGAGCGTGCGCTCGAGGGATTTTCCGGTATCGATCGCAGGTTTCAGGTGCTCGGCACGATCACGACCGCAGCGGGTCGGGTGACATTCGTCGACGACTACGGCCATCACCCGACAGAAATCGCCGCAACCGTTGCAGCTGCACGCGACGCGTGGCCGACTCGTCGCCTCGTAGCTGCGTTTCAGCCGCATCGTTACACGCGCACACACGAGCTCATGGACGATTTCGCCCGGGTCTTGTCTGACGTCGACGTGCTATTGCTTACTGAAGTCTATGCCGCCGGCGAGGCCCCGATCGCGGGTGCCGACGGCAAGGCCCTCGCACGAGCCGTGCGCACGCGCGGTGCCGTCGAGCCGGTCTTCGTCGAGACCGTCGACGATCTCGCCGATGCGCTCGGGAATCTGCTCAGCGATGACGACGTCGTGCTGACGCTCGGCGCTGGCAGCATCGGCGGCATCGCATCGGCGCTGCCGGATCGTTTGGCGACCAATGCTCCCGTAGGCGTCAAACAGTGAAGGCTGTCGCGAATAACAGAGAGGACACCGTGTCCGACGTACTGACCGAAGAGCCGATGAGCTCGCACACGTCCTGGCGTGTCGGTGGGCCCGCGCAGATATTTTGTCGGCCGCGAGACGTCGCGGCGATTGCTGCGTTTTTGCACGACCTGCCACCCGATATGCCCGTTTACTGGATCGGTCTCGGTTCCAATCTGCTCGTGCGAGATGGCGGCTTTCGCGGCGCGGTGATATCCACGGTCGACCTCGAACGATCGATCGAACGTGTCGATGCCAATCGTTTGCGCGTCAGTGCCGGCGTGCCGTGCACGACGCTTGCGCGTCACTGTGTGCGTCTGAAGCTCGGGCCGGCAGCGTTCTTCGCGGGTATTCCCGGCACGCTCGGCGGTGCGTTGGCAATGAATGCGGGCGCGTTCGGCGGTGAGACCTGGAACCATGTCGAGCGCGTCGAGACCATCGACCGCCAGGGCGTACCGCACGAGCGAGGCCGCGACGACTACTCGATCGGGTACCGCACGGTGAGCGGTCCCGCGCAGGAATGGTTCACGGCCGCAACATTTCAATTCGAGCGCGACGAGCGCGCCGACATGAGTGACATTGGTCTCATGGTCAAGCAGCGCGGCGAGTCACAGCCGATCGGCAAGCCGTCCTGCGGGTCAGTGTTCCGCAATCCGAAAGACGATTTCGCCGGACGGCTCATCGAGGCTGCGGGTCTCAAAGGCATGCGGATCGGTGGCGCCAGCGTGTCTGACAAACATGCGAATTTCATCATCAACGAAGGAGATGCGAGCGCCGCCGATATCGAGGCCCTCATCGAGCACGTTCGCGCCGAGGTCCGGGCCAGCAGCGGTGTCGAGCTCGAGCTCGAGGTACGAATCATCGGTGAGCGCGTCGGAGACGGAGGGCACGGATGAAAAAACCTCGCACGAACCGGCGCAAGACAGCGCCGCGGCAGTTAAAGATTCCGCGCATCAAGATCAACGTGCGTTGGCTCCTTACGCCGCCTGCGGTGCTCGCCGCTTTGATGGTTGCGTTTTTCGGTGCGCAGACTGCGCTGAATCTGCCAGTCACGACGCTCGAGCTTTCTGGCACGTTTCAACGGTTGTCGCCGCTGCAGCTCGAAGCTGCAGTCGCGGGCTCGCTCGATCGCGGGTTCTTCGGGTTGGATCTGCGCCACATCGAACGAGAGATCGAGGCACTCGACTGGGTCGCTTCGGCGAAGCTTGCCCGAAAATGGCCGGATACGCTGGCTGTCAGTATCGTCGAGCAAAAGGCCGCGGCGCGTTGGGGCGAGCGCGGGTTGCTCAATGCGCGCGGTGAGCTGTTCACGAACGATCGCCGCTACCAGCTTCCCGAGCTTCCCGTTTTGTACGGGCCGTCCGGCAGCGAGCGTGAAGTGGCCGAGCGCTATCTCGTGCTGCGTGACCGCCTCGCCGCAGCGAATCTCGGGCTGGCCGGCCTGGCGATGGACGAGCGCGGCGCGTGGCGAATCGATCTCGAGGGCGGCCAGCAGATCAGACTCGGCACACGCAACGTCGGCGCTCGACTCGACCGGTTTTTCGGGTATGCCTTGCCGGCACTCGTCGGAGAGCTGGATCGCGTGCGGTACGTCGACATGCGCTACACGAACGGTTTCGCCGTCGCATGGATCGACGAGCTCGAGCTCTCGCGCGCCAGCCCGAGCGAGGTGATCGGCGGTGCCTAAGAAGGACGAACGCAAGCTGCTCGTGGGACTGGATATCGGCACGTCCAAGGTCGTTGCCGTCGTAGGCGAGCTGTCCCCCGAGGGCGCACTCGAGATCATCGGCATCGGTTCGCATCCGTCCCGCGGTCTGAAACGCGGCGTCGTGGTCAACATCGAATCGACCGTGCAGTCGATCCAGCGCGCCGTCGAGGAGGCCGAGCTCATGGCCGGTTGCGAGATCAACACCGTCGTCACGGGCATTGCCGGTAGCCACGTGCGTAGTCTGAACTCGCACGGGATCGTCGCAATCCGCGAGAAAGAGGTCAGTGCGAGCGACGTCGATCGCGTCATCGACGCGGCGCGGGCTGTCGCGATACCCGCCGACCAGCGCATTCTTCACGTCCTTCCGCAGGAATTTGTCATCGACACGCAGGAAGGCATCCGCGAGCCCGTTGGAATGTCGGGCGTGCGCCTCGAAGCCAAAGTGCATCTCGTCACAGGCGCCGTGAGCGCGGCCCAGAATATCGTCAAGTGCGTGCAACGTTGTGGACTCGATGTCGAGGACATCGTGCTCGAGCAACTCGCGTCGAGCTATTCCGTGCTGACCGATGATGAGAAGGAACTCGGAATCTGTCTCGTGGACATGGGTGGCGGCACGACCGACATTGCCGTTTTCTGCGGCGGCGCGATTCAGCATACGGCCGTCATTCCGATCGCGGGCGATCAGGTCACGAACGACATTGCCGTCAGCCTGCGCACGCCGACACAGTATGCCGAAGAGATCAAGATCAAGTACGCGTGCGCGTTGTCACAGCTTGCGAATCCCGACGAGACGATCGAGGTGCCTAGCGTCGGAGATCGTCCGCCGCGCCGACTCGCCAGGCAGACTTTGGCCGAGGTCGTCGAGCCGCGTTACGAGGAGCTGTTCGCGCTCGTGCGCGACGAACTCAGGCGCTCGGGCTTTGAGGAGCTCATCGCCGCGGGCGTCGTGCTCACCGGCGGCAGCTCGAAGATGGAGGGCGCGGTCGAGCTTGCCGAGGAGATTTTTCATACCCCGGTTCGTCTGGGTATTCCGCAGTACATCGAGGGCCTGGTCGATGTCGTGCGCAATCCGATTCACGCGACCGGCGTGGGCCTGCTGCTTTACGGCAAAGCGGCCTCGAAGGCCCGAGCCGATGCGGCTGGAAGTCGCAGCGGCTTCAGCAACGCACTGGAGCGAATGAAGTCTTGGTTTCAGGGAAATTTCTGAGAGTTCAGGCTAAGGAGTCCGACAATGTTCGAATTAATGGATGGCTACAGCGAAACCGCGATCATCAAGGTCATGGGAGTCGGCGGCGGCGGCGGCAATGCCGTAGGGCACATGATGAGCTCGGGAATCGAGGGCGTGGATTTTATCTGCGCGAACACTGACGCGCAGGCGCTGAAAAACGCGCGCGTTAAAACGGGACTGCAAATCGGCTGCAACATCACCAAGGGACTCGGCGCCGGCGCCAATCCGGAGGTTGGGCGCCAGGCTGCGATGGAGGACCGCGATCGGATCCAGGAGATCATCTCCGGCGCAGATATGCTGTTCCTCACGGCGGGTCTTGGTGGCGGCACGGGCACCGGCGCCGCTCCGGTGATCGCGCAGCTCGCCAAGGAGCTCGGCGTGCTGACCGTCGCGGTCGTGACCAAGCCGTTCGAGATGGAGGGCAGCAAGCGCATGCGAGTCGCCGAACAGGGTATTGCCGAGCTTGGGCGCTACGTGGACTCGCTGATCACGATACCGAACGAGAAGCTGTTGAGCGTGCTCGGCTCGGAAACGACGCTGCTCGATGCCTTCAAGGCCGCCAATCAGGTGCTACAGGGTGCCGTCCAGGGTATCGCCGAGCTCATCACGTGCCCGGGGCTCATCAACGTCGATTTCGCCGACGTGCGCACTGTCATGGCCGAGATGGGTATGGCCATGATGGGTTCCGGGACGGCGACGGGCGAAGGCCGCGCGCGCGAGGCCGCCGAAGCCGCAATCTCGAGCCCGCTGCTCGAGGACATCAATCTCGCCGGCGCCAACGGCGTGCTCGTCAACGTCACGGCCGGTATGGATCTCGCAATCGGCGAGTTTCAGGAGGTGGGTGAGACCGTCAAGCAATTCGCGTCGGATGAAGCCACCGTCGTCGTTGGCACAGTCATCGACCCGGATATGGCCCATGAGATCCGTGTCACGGTCGTGGCCACTGGTCTCGGTCAGCCGATTGCGCAGGCCGAGCGTCCCGTCAAAGTCGTGAGGCGGACGGTGGCCGGCGAGCCGAACTATGCAGATCTCGATCGCCCGACCGTGCATCGCAAGCGGGCCGTCGGCGACGGCGTGACCGAGCTCGGCGAGGATTTCGAGGAGTTGCTCGATGTGCCGGCGTTCCTGCGCCGCCAGGCGGACTGAGTCGGGCGTGCGCCAGGCCCTTGTTGCGCCTAGCGACGCCGTGCTAACGTGCGCGCCGTTTTTGTGGTACGGGATGGCGTGGCGACCTCGACGGGGTTGCGGCGGTAGGCTACCCTCAAGGCCGACATGTTGAAGCAGCGTACGCTAAAGGAATCGATTCGCGCGACGGGCATTGGCCTTCATGGTGGCGCGAAAGTCTATATGACGCTGCGTCCGGCGCCGCCGAATACGGGGATCGTGTTTCGCCGTATCGATCTCGATACGCCCGTGGACATACCGGCCGATGCGCTAAATGTAACCCAGACGACGCTCGGCACGACGCTCGAGGCCGATGGCGCCAAGGTCGCCACGGTGGAACATCTCTTATCCGCTATGGCGGGGCTCGGTATCGACAACGCATTCGTCGACCTGACCGCGGCCGAGGTGCCGATCATGGACGGCAGCGCTGCGCCGTTCGTGTTTCTGCTGCAGTCCGCCGGCATCGAAGAGCAGAATGCGCCAAAAAAATTCATACGCGTCTGTAAGCCCGTGGAGGTCCGCGACGGCGACAAATGGGCCAGGCTCACGCCGCACAACGGTTTCAAGGTCAACTTCGAGATCGACTTCGATCATCCGGTTCTGCGCAAGCACCGCCAGACCGCGAGTCTCGATTTCTCGACGACGTCTTTTCTCAAGGAGATCAGTCGCGCGCGTACGTTCGGCTTTCTGCGTGATCTCGAGACGCTCAGAGAGCGTCAACTCACGCTCGGCGGCAGTCTCGACAATGCTATCGTCATGGACGAGTATCGCGTGCTCAACGAGGACGGCCTGCGTTTCCGCGACGAGTTCGTCCGCCACAAGATCCTCGATGCCGTCGGCGACCTCTATCTGCTCGGCTGCTGCTTGATCGGTGAGTTCACGGGCTTCAAGTCCGGTCACTATCTCAACAACTGCCTGCTCAGAGCCGTGCTGGCCGAGAAGGCCTGCTACGAGGAAGTGGAATTCGAGGATCGGCAGCGCTCGCCCGTCTCCTACCAGGTCGTCGCTCCGGTCTAGCTTCCGACGTCAATGGCCGCGCTTTGGGCCTATCGGGTGGGTTCCCGCTCGCTACGCCGCGCCCGAATGACACAACGCACTTAGTTGGAAAGCGGGGCCCGGTTTTCTTATCGGATGCGATAGCGCTCGCACCTACGAACGCGTCGGCGAAATAGGGCCGCTCTCCTTCTACGGCCCTGCGGTGCGGGCGTCACTGCGCTCGGCGCGAACCGCACCCGCTTTGCGAGCCTCGCTTCCCGCCGAAACCTATCCCGGCGGCTGGACCTTGACCTTGATGCGCTGCCCGCCGAGTAGCTCGGCGTGGTAGCGAATACGTGCCGCCCACACTGAGGCATCCATCGTGAGCACGAGCTCACCGGTGGGTGACGTGCCCGCCGTAACGAGATGTGGCGCCATCTCCGCCGGCAGCAGCGCGCGAATCTCGGCCGTGAGATCG